>JABGRG010000028.1 GCA_018648445.1 Rhodospirillales bacterium
CGGTCATCAGGGTTTGAATAACCGGAGCCGGATCGGCCAATCCGGTGGTTTCAATGACGGCGCGGGTGAATTCAGGGATGTCGCCGCGGACCCGTTTCAGAAAGATGTCCCTCAGTGCCGTAATCAGATCGCCGCGCACGGAACAGCACAGACATCCCGAATTAAGCAGAACGATGTCTTCGTCGATTTTGCGCACCAAAAGGTGATCAAGCCCGACCTCGCCGAATTCGTTGATGATGACGGCGGTCTGCCCCATGTCGGGGTGCGAAATCAGCGCGTTGAGAAGGGTCGTTTTTCCGCTGCCCAGAAACCCGGTGATCACCGACACGGGAATGGCGGCGGCATCGGGGTTCCGGGCCTCGGTCATTTCCCGTAAAGGTCTTCAGGCGAAATTTCGACGTCGGCGATGATCGTTTGCGCCCCGTCGCGCCATGCGTTGAAAAAGCAATTGCGCCGCCCGGTATGACAGGCCACGCCCTTTTGATCGACCAAAAGCAGCAGGGTGTCGCCGTCGCAGTCCCAGCGGAAATCCTTGAGCATCTGCACCTGCCCGGACGATTCGCCCTTGCGCCACAGCGCCTGGCGCGAGCGTGACCAATAGCAGACACGGCCCGTGTGCAGGGTTTCCTCGACGGCGGTCGCGTTCAACCACGCCATCATCAGCACTTCGCCGCTATCGAACTGCTGCGCAATGGCCGGAACCAGTCCGTCGGCGTTGAATTTGAGGCCCTCGGGCATACCTTTGTTTTCGTTCTCGTTCGTCATGAAGTCATCAACCAATTCGTTCCGTGATTAATCCGTACCCTACATCGTTTGATCCGCCACCCATGTCAAGAAAGGCAGGCCGTGATCGCATGGGCATTGTTATGCATCAATTCGAGAAAAAGCGCCGGACCGGGCGGTAAGTCCGCGCCCAGGGGATCTATGACGCCGATCTGCGCGCCTGATCCTTCTGCGACCATGGCCACCGTTTTGGGCGAAAACTGGGGTTCGCGAAACACGCATTTCACCTTTCGGCGTGCCATCTCGTGACGCAATCGGGCGAGACGCCGCGCACCGGGCATGCGTTCGGGATTGACCGTAAGCGCCCCCAAGGGCTTGAGGTCGAAAGCCTCTTCGAAGTAGCGAAAAGAATCGTGAAACATCACAAAGGGTTCGTCGGCAAGGGGCGCAATCTGAGCGCCAATCGTCCTCGCGGCCTGATCTATGCCTTCGGCGACCCGCGCCACGTTGGCCGCATAGGTTTTTGCGTTGTCGGGATCGCGCTTGATCAGAGCGTCGGCCGAAATGCGCGCAATGGCTTTGGCGTTTTCCGGACTTAGCCAGATGTGGGGGTCTTTTCCCGAATGCTCATGATCGTCCCAAACCCCCGGTTTTCGTCCATCGAGCAGCCGAATTCGAGGGTTTTCCATCAGTTCGGTGATTTTAGCGCCGGGGCTCAGCGAGGCAAGAACCTTGGGGAGAAAACTCTCCAGGCCTTCGCCGACCCATATAATCAAATCAGCCTCATTCATGGCCCGCGAGTCCGACGGGCGCATGGCGAAGGAATGGGGCGAGGCGCCTCCGCGCACAAGCAATCGCGGCGCGCCGACGCCTTCCATTACCCCCGCGACCAACGAATGGATCGGCGCTATGGAGACCACGACCCGAATGTCCGCCGACGCGGCGGTGTGCGCCATGAACATTCCCAGCAATAACGCGCAAAGACGAAACAATTTCAAAGGTAACCCCTTATCGAAGCAGATATGTAATGTTATATTATAACATCTTGAGTCATAACAAGGGATCAACACCCCATGATCGGCGAGAAAGAGGAGGGCGCTGCGTTTCCGCACGCCGGACACGATCACGTCAGTTGCGTGGAAAGCGCGCTTAAAAAGGCGTATCGGATTTGCGAGACGCGACGGATTCGTATGACGCCACTGCGCAAGCGCGTCCTTGAGCTTGTCTGGAGCAGCCACAGCCCCATTGGCGCTTACGATATTCTGGGCGTTTTACACAGCGAACGGGGCGGGGCCGCGCCGCCGACGGTCTACCGCGCGCTGGATTTCCTGCGCGACGCCGGATTGATCCACCGCATCGAGAGCCTGAACGCCTTTGTCGGTTGCGCCGAACCCGAGCACGATCACGCCGGACAGTTCCTCATTTGCCGGACTTGCGGGACCGTAGCCGAAATTAGCGATGCCGGGTTGGACTCGGCGGTTTCCGGCGTCACATCACGGGCCGGATTCGCCCTTGAACGGCGAACCATTGAATTGCAGGGGCTGTGTCCCGATTGCCTGACATGTTGATCGAAGCGCGCGATATCACGCTACGTTTTGGCAGCCATACGGCGCTGGAAGGCGTCGACGCCTCAGTGAGCGAGGGCGAAGCCCTGAGCGTGATCGGCCCCAACGGTGCGGGCAAGACAACGCTGGTCAAGGTCATGCTCGGCCTGATCGAACCCGACAGCGGAACTGTCGTCAAACGCCCGGGCTTGCGCATCGGGTATATGCCCCAGCGTATCGAAGTCGATCCGACGCTGCCGCTTACCGTGCGCCGGTTTCTGGCATTCGCCGGAGAGCAAGAACGGGCCGAGGCCGGGCTGGACGAAGTGGGGGCCGCGCATATCATGGATCACCCCATACAGGAGGTTTCCGGCGGTGAGATGCAGCGGGTGTTGCTGGCCCGAGCGCTGCTGCGCGATCCCGATTTGTTGGTGCTGGACGAGCCGGTCCGGGGTGTCGATGTGGGCGGACAGGCGGATCTTTACCGTCTGATTGGAAGGTTGCGCGACCGGCGCGGCTGCGGCGTGCTGATGGTTTCACACGATCTGCATCTGGTCATGGCGGCCACCGATAACGTGATCTGCCTGAACGGCAAGGTGGAATGTTCCGGCCACCCCGAAGCGGTGACCCGCGACCCCCATTACGAAGCGTTGTTCGGCGACAACGTCACCGCGCGTGCCTTTGCCGTCTATCATCACCACGCCGGACACCGGCACGAGGCGGGGGAACATCATGATGGATGATTTCGCCCTGCGCGCCCTGATCGTTGGTTTGGGCGTCGCCGCCGTCACCGGTCCCCTAGGCTGCTTCGTGGTGTGGCGGCGCATGGCCTTTTTCGGCGGAACACTGGCCCATTCCGCGCTTTTGGGTGTGGCGTTGGGGTTTTTGCTGGGTGTCGATCCAACCATCGGCATCGTCGCCGTCGGCGTTTCCGTGGCGTTGATGCTGGTCGCTCTGGAACGCAGCAAGACGCTCGGCAGCGACACGATTTTGGGCATTCTCGCCCACGGTGCGCTGGCCCTGGGGCTGGTCGTGCTGGCTTTCATGGATAACGTGCGCATCGACCTGATGGGTTTTCTGTTCGGCGACATCCTTGCTGTCTCAAAGACCGATCTGATCTGGGTTTGCGGCGGCGGCGCGGCCATTTTGTGCGCACTGGCGTATATCTGGCGGCCGTTGCTGGCCATTACCGTTCACCGGGATCTGGCTTTTGTCGAAGGCGTTTCCGTCACCCGCGTCAAAACGGCCTTCGTTTTGCTGCTGGCTCTGGCCGTCGCCCTGGCCATGAAGGTGGTGGGAATTTTGCTGGTCACGTCGCTGATCATCATCCCGGCGGCGCTCGCCCGGGGTTTCGCGCGAACGCCCGAACAAATGGCTGTTTTCGCCGTTTTGGCCGGTTGGCTTTCGGTCGGCGCGGGAATTTGGGGATCATTCACATTCGACACGCCGACGGGCCCGACCATCGTGGTCGCGGCCTGTGTTCTG
Organism: Rhodospirillales bacterium; assembly: GCA_018648445.1. Next base: position 3,753 of record JABGRG010000028.1, read on the forward strand.
TTCGCCTTATCCGGGATATTCAGGATGCGGCGCTAAGGCGCTTCAAACCCGCCTCAAGATCGGCAATCAAGTCATCTGCGTCCTCAAGCCCCGTATGGATACGCAGGCTCGGCCCGGCGTAACTCCATTCGGTCGCGGTACGGATTTTGGCGGGATACGTCGGGATAATCAGGCTTTCATAGCCGCCCCAACTGTAACCCATGGAGAAAATCTCCAACCCGTCCAGCATGGCAGTTAGCGCCTTTTTCGAGACTGGTTTGAGCACGACGCCGAAAAGACCGCAAGCGCCGGTGAAATCGCGTTTCCAGATTTCATGGCCGGGGCAGGCGGGCAGGGCCGGATGAAGCACGGTCTCGACCTCGGGCCGCGTCATCAACCATTCGGCCAGTTTAAGGCCGTTTTCCTGATGCCGTGCCATGCGTGGACTAAGGCTGCGAATACCACGCAGGCCCAGATAGCAATCATCCGGCCCGGCGCAGTAACCGTAATTGTTGGACGCCGCTTTTATCACGTTAATCAGGTCGTTGCGGGTCGTAATGGTGCCCAGCATGGCGTCGGAATGGCCAACGATGAACTTGGTGGCGGCCTGCACCGAAATGTCGACGCCTTTTTCAAACGGTTGGTAGAAAAGACCAGCACTATAGGTGTTGTCCATGACGACCAACGCGCCCCTGGCGTGGGCGGCCTCGGCAATGGTCGGGATATCCTGAACCTCAAACGTCAGTGAACCAGGCGCTTCGACAAATACGATCTTGGTTTCGGGCCGTATCAATTCGGAAATTCCGGCCCCGATCATGGGGTCGAAATAGGTGGTCTCGACGCCAAAATCGTTCAGCGCGGAACCGCAGAACCGCCGGGTCGGGAAATATACGCTGTCGGTGATCAGAACATGATCGCCCGACTTGACGAAGGCCAGCAGCGCGCACGCTATGGCAGCCATGCCCGAGGGTAGGGCGAGGGTGGCCTCGCCGCCTTCCAGCGCCGCTACCGCCTCCTGAAAGGCAAAGGTCGTGGGTGTGCCCTGACGTCCGTAATGCACCCCTTCAAAGGGATTGGCGTCACCCGCCTCAAGTTCGGCGACCGTTTCAAAGGCGATGGTCGACGCGTGATAGACGGGCGGATTGACGATACCGAAGTTTTCCGCAGGATTTCGGCCAGCAGTGGTAAGAACCGTATCTTTTTTCATGTCCTTACCTCTCAACCGGCGTATCCGGATGTTTGCCCCATTCTGACCACGAACCGTCATAAACCGCGCCATTGGTGTGGCCAATCAGGTACAGACCCAGGTTAAGCACCGCCGCCGTAACACCGGACCCGCACGAGGTGACAATCGGCGCGTCCGTATCCAGGCCAGACGCCCGCACGGCGGCGGCGATTTCATCGGCTGGGCGCATGACGTTTGCGTTGTCCTTGTCCATGAGTTCATCGAACGGAAGATTAAGGCTGCCCGGAATATGGCCGATTTTATCGACAGGCCAGGGTTCCGGCATGGTTCCGGCAAAGCGGGCTGCATTGCGGGCATCAACCACCTGATCGGCGCGCGCCTCGATATTGGCCAGAACCTGTTCGACGCTTCTGACCAGACCGAAATCGGTCCTTTCAACGGCAAAGACCTTCGGTGCGGGGGAGGCCGCAGCTCCGCTCTCGGTTGGGCGGTTTTCTTTTAGCCATTTGGGCAGGCAACCGTTCAGCATGGCCACGTTTTCGTGGCCGAAGACCCGAAACATCCACCAAGCGCGCGCCGCCGCCATGAAGCCGCCGCTTGCGTCATAGGTGATGACCTTATCGTCATTGCCGATGCCCAGCGCGCCGACTTTGGCGGCAAAGAGCGTGGCGTCTGGAAGCATGTGGGGAAGATCGACGCTGCGATCCGCGACGTCGTCGACATCGAAGCGAATCGCGCCCGGAATGTGGGCTTTCTCGTGAACATCCGCCGCATTGAATTTTGATTGCTTTGGAAACCATGTGGCGTCGATCACGACGACCCCGGATTTTCCCAGGTTATCCGCCAGCCAGTTTGTATCGGCCAGCGCTTCCGGATTCGCATATTTCATCAGATTTTCCCCTAAATCTCTTGACGCATTGCCTTATGCCTGTGATACGCATGGCCCGCAACGGCTTCGTTGAAAAAATGCGTGAAGGAGTCCCGCGCCAATGAAACTGACCGATATCCTGCCTGTCGAAATATGGGGCGCCATCGAAACCGAGGCGAACGAGAAATTCGGCCTCAATGCGTCCGTGTTCGATGATGATGGAAAACGGGTGACCACGCAGAAGAATGCCGAAAATCCGCTGTGCGGGGCCATCGGTAAATCGGCGGACGGGCAAACCCATATCTGTGCACGGTCGCATCAGAACATTTCGGGCCGGGCGAAAATCGGCGGCACGCCGGTGATCGGCGAATGCGACGCCGGTCTCATCAAGATTTCCGTTCCCATATTTATCGAGGACGAGTTCATGGGTTCGTTCGGTGGCTGTGGTCTGCTGCCCGAAGGCGAGGAAATCGACGCATTTTACATCGGTAAGATTACCGGAATGGCCGAGGCCGAAATTGAGGAAATGGGCAAGGGAATTGAGACCATTTCGCGCGTAAAATCCGAAGAGGTCGCCACATTCCTGGCCGATGCGGTACGAGGCGTTTTTTCCGAAGCCCAAAGAGCTGCCGAATAATCAAAGCCAATCGGGGACCGGCAGGTTCTTGTCGCGCAGGAACTGGGGATTGAACAATCGGCTCTGGTAGCGCGTGCCCAGGTCACAAAGAACCGTGACGATGGTGTGCCCCGGCCCCAATTCCTTTGCAAGGCGCACCGCGCCCGCCACATTAATCCCGCTTGATGCGCCCAGGCACAATCCTTCGTTTTTCAGTAAATCAAAAACGATGCTTAGTGCTTCGGCGTCGGGAATTTGGTAGGCCCGGTCGACGGGTACGCCTTCCAGATTAGCCGTGATGCGCCCCTGACCGATGCCTTCGGTGATGGACGAACCTTCCGATTTCAATTCCCCGAACTTGTAAAAATTGTACAGCGCCGCGCCCATGGGGTCGGCAATCGCCGTGACGATGCCGGCGTTTTGCTCCTTCAGGAACAGGGAAACGCCACCCAGGGTTCCGCCAGTTCCGACCGCACAAACGAAGGCGTCAACCTTGCCATCTGTTTGTTCCCAGATTTCCGGGCCGGTCCCTTCGATATGGGCGCGCCGATTGGCCACATTGTCGAACTGGTTGGCCCATATCGCCCCGTTTGGTTCGGTATTCGCCAGTTCTTCGGCCAGCCGCCCCGATACGTGGACGTAATTTTCGGGGTTTTTGTAGGGAACGGCGGGAACCTCACGCAGATCGGCCCCGCACAGGCGCAGCATATCTTTCTTTTCCTGGCTCTGGGTTTCAGGAATAACTATCACGGTGCGGTAGCCACGGGCATTTGCGACCAGGGCCAGACCAATCCCGGTATTTCCGGCCGTTCCCTCGACAATGACGCCGCCGGGTTTGAGAACCCCACGTTCCTCGGCATCCTTAATGATAAAAAGCGCGGCGCGGTCCTTTACGGAACTTCCGGGATTAAGGAATTCCGCCTTTCCGAGTATCTCGCACCCGGTTTCCTCGGAGGCTTGTTTCAAACGAATAAGGGGTGTGTCACCAACCGTTTCTACAAAACCATCTCGTATATTCATATTAACTACCAATATTTACGCGGATAATTTCTCCATCGCAAATCTGGCAATCGGGCGGGCCGGTTTCAAGTGGTTGAACGCCACCGGGCGCGCAGGTGGGTATGGTTCTCGCGGAACCACTGCACGGCGATGATGGTGGCGGAATGAATGAATTTTCCCGCATCCAGCCACACGAAGGCCTCGGCGGCGGGAATTCTGACTACCCGAATATCCTCGTCTTCGTGGTCCAGCCCGTGAACGCCGCCGGCGTTCGACGCGTCGGTGCGTCCGCAATAGACAAACACCGTTTCGCTGCACGCGCCCGGACTGGCCAGTATCTTCATGATCGGCACAAGGTCCGTTACCTCGCACCCGGCTTCCTCTACCGCCTCCCGCCTAACCACGTTTTCCGGCGTTTCGCCTTCGTCGATGATCCCGGCGACGCACTCGGTCATCCACGGGCTCGCCTCCTCGCCCCACCAGGGCGAATCGTGGGCAGCATGGGCGCCAATGCGAAATTGCTCGACGAAAACCAAAAAATCGAGATCAGCATCGTACAACAGAGCCGTCACGGCGTGGCCACGCTCCAAGCATTCGCGACTAACCGGGCCGCTCCATCCGCCTTCAAACAACTTGTGGCGCACGGTATAGCGGTCAATTCGGAAATAGCCTTTGAAGGGCTGCTCTTTTTCGATGATTTCGACGTCTTTTTTGTTCATGGCTTTATACGGTAGTGATAATCGTACGCGTGAACAAGGCCGAGCCTGTCGTACAAAGCGCGGGCTTTCGGATTGTCACCTTCAACCTGAAGGAAAACCTGCCCGGCGCCGTTTTCCACCGCCCAATGGGCAAAACACCCCAACATAGAGGTTCCAATCCCCCGGCCCCGCACGGCGGGTGAAACATGCAGGCCCGAAATATAGGCCCATTCGCCGCGCACCACGCCGATGGCCGTGCCGACGGGCTCCGAGCCGTCCATCGCCAAAAAAAACGTGCAAGGCGTTGCGATGCGTTCGGCGATGGCAATACGCGCAGCGCTTCCTTCCCACCCGGTCAATGCGCACCACTCGGGTGTCGGGCGGTCCAGCGCACGAACCTCGTCGCGCATCGGGCTCTGGAAGGCCGTGAGTCCGCCTTGCATAACGGCAGTTCCTTTTTGCATGCCGTAACCCGCCGCAGCCAACGCGTCATCCAAGCCTTGGGGCAACGAGGCTTCCGATATCTTGAAGCTGGGCGCTAATCCGTGCGCGCGGTATTGGCGCTCGACCTCGCCGATAGCGTCAGTCAGGGGCGTCTCCGCGCTCCATTCGTTAGGAAAAACCGAATTTGCACGGCTCGTGACGCCTGCATCGAACCCCAGGGTCCAGCCGCAGTGCCGCACATATTTGCCCGCCGGCCATACTTCGGCGGTCAAGTTTTCAAGGTGTCTGATTTCGTCGTTTTTCACGGTCAAAACCGGCCGGAAGCGCCGACAGCCACGGTAATCAGGCCCAAAACCAGATTGATGGCAATGATCCGGCGAACGCCGGGCAGATGTTTTGCGGCCTCGGGCCAGTTAGCCTCGGCCACCGCCTGGCGGAACGGTGGGTAGGGACCGAAAAACAAATAAACGAACAGAGCGATCATCACCAATCCGAGCCCCTGCATGAGGTGCAGATAAAGGCCAACACCCGCAAAACCGCCGTATACCATGAACAGCAGTGCGTAGCCGGTTGCGGGCAGGATCACCACCGCATGCCAGACCCACAGAAAAAACCGCCGAAAGATCGCCGCCAGCAACGACAACTTTTGCGGTGGCTCCATTTCGTCGACCGATGGCCGCAGAACCATGTAGGCGAAAACCATGCCGCCGACCCAGATGACGGCGAACAAGACATGCAGCACGACCAATGCGGTGATAGCGAGATCCATCTACTTTCCCTTCAAAACATTCACGCCTGATTTCGGACATGTGAGGCCCGTTTGCAAGCAAAACGAGACGCGGCTGGTTTTTGCGGGTTAGAGTTCACAAATTCAAACACCAACGGATTTGCTTTGGCGCTTTTTGCATGACCTCGATAAACCTCGGCCAATTGGACTGGATCATCGTCGCTACCATTTTCGCCACCTTTTTCGCGGCAGGCGCGGTCAAGGGCGTGGTCGGTGTCGGTCTGCCGATGATTTCAGTCCCTATCATCACCAGCATCACCGGCAGTCCCACTTTGGCCATCGCGCTGGCCTCGGTGCCGATCTTGCTTTCCAATGGATGGCAGGCGGTTCAGGGCGGGCATCATATGGAATGCGTGCGCCGGTTCTGGCCACTTTTGCTGGCCCTTATCGGAGGAACGGCGCTGGGGGTTCAGGTGCTTGTCAGCATCGACCCGCGCATCGTGGCGCGAATTCTGGGGATTATTCTGGTGGCCTTCATCGCGGTGCAGTTTTTTCCATCGAGCCTTCGTATTCCTGCCTCGGCGGAACGGGGTATTAGCATCGGCATCGGCATCGTCGCCGGAATTCTGGGCGGCCTTTCCAGCCTTTTTGGCCCGCTTCTGGTCATGCTCATGGTCGCCTTGCGCTTGCCCAAGGATTTGTTTGTCAGCGCGGTCGCGCTTTTGTTCTTTACTGGTATGGTTCCGTTGTTTCTGGGTTTGGTGGCGCATGGAATATTGGGAACCGATGAACTGATCGCATCCGTCGCTTCGGCTCTTCCGGTGTTGGCGGGCCTTGCATTGGGTCGCAGTGTTCGAAATCGGATTTCTCAAACCACGTTCGAGAAAGTTCTCTACGCGGTTCTGGTTCTGATTGGCCTGAACCTGATCCGCCGCAGTTTCCTTTAGTGGAAATCGCGTGACTTGGTTTTGATTGGCATGTGGACAGAGGTCAGATCGAACAACTTGTCCGCCGTAACATGGATAACAATCCCCTCGCGCTGCACCCGCCCCTGAACGCCCAGCAGGCCCGCCCCCAGCGTGATCTTGCGAAAACGCTCAAAAATGCTCGCGTAAATGACTAGGTTGGCGATGCCGGTCTCGTCCTCGAGAGTGACGAAAATGACCCCCTTGGCGCTTCCCGGACGCTGCCGGGTAACGACCAAACCCGCCACGCGAGCCGGTTTTCCGTGCGCCAAATTCCGCAAATGAACACAAGGCATGAAGTTTTGGCTTTCCAGATGACCTCGCATCAGCCCAACAGGATGGCCCTTGAGCGACAGCCGAAGCGCGCGGTAGTCGTCCGCCACCTGTTCGGTGGCCGCCATCTTCGGCAACGAAACGGCGGCCTCGCGCGAGTTTTCACGGGCGTTTGCGGCAGCGAACAGCGGCAGGGGCGCGTCTCCAAGCCCGCGCACCGCCCACAACGCCGCCCGGCGATCCAGACCGATAGAGCCAAAAGCATCGGCCCGGGCCAGGGTTTCCAGCGCCGAACGCCCAAGGCCCGCACGCCGCCAAATCTCGTGAGCACTCGAATAACCCGCGCCACGCGCATCCAACAAAGCCTCGGCGTCGCGTTCGGCCAAGCCCTTGATCTGGCGCAAACCCAGGCGGATGGCGGCGTCTTTGCCCTCCAGCGTGTAGTCCCAATCACTCAAATTTACGTCCGCCGGGCGCGCCTTGACCCCGTGATCGCGGGCGTCGCGGATAATCTGGGCCGGGGCGTAGAAGCCCATGGGCTGGCTGTTGAGCAGCGCGGCTGCGAAGGCCGCCGGATAGTGCCGCTTGATCCATGACGACACATAAACCAGCAAGGCGAAGCTGGCGGCGTGGGATTCGGGAAAACCGTAATCGGCGAAGCCCTCGATCTGCTTGAAACAGCGCTCGGCGAAATCGTGCTCATAGCCGCGCGCCAGCATGCCGTCGATAAAGCGCGTGCGGAATGCGTGGATCTCGCCGAAATGGCGGAAGGTCGCCATGGCCCGGCGCAAGGCATCGGCCTCGGACGGTGAAAAGCCGGCCCCGACGATGGCGATCTTCATGGCCTGTTCCTGAAACAGCGGGATGCCCAGCGTCTTGCCCAGCACCTGTTCCAGTTCTTTGGACGGAAATTCGACCGATTCGATCCCCTGACGACGGCGCAAATAGGGGTGCACCATATCGCCCTGAATGGGGCCGGGGCGCACGATGGCGACCTCGATGACCAGATCGTAGAAGCTGCGCGGTTTCAGGCGCGGCAGCATGGCCATCTGGGCGCGGCTTTCCACCTGAAACACACCCACCGAATCGCCCTGGCACAGCATGTCGTAGACAGCGGCGTCCTCGGCGGGAACGCTGGCCAATGTCAACTTACGGCCATGATGGCGCTCGATCAGTTCGAACGCCTTGCGCACGCACGTCAGCATGCCCAGACCCAGCACATCCACTTTCAGGATGCCCAGCGCATCCAGATCGTTCTTGTCCCACTCGATAACGGTGCGATCCTGCATGGCCGCGTTGGCGATGGGCACCACCTCGCACAACGGCCCCTTGGTCATCACCATGCCGCCAGTGTGCTGCGACAGGTGGCGCGGAAAACCGCGCAACTCGCCCGCCAGTTCCATGACCATGCGGATGGTTTTGTCGTTCGGGTCCAGACCGTTTTCACGGATGTCGTTGTCTTCGATTTCATCCCACGAGCGCCGCCACGAAGCTCCTTGCAGGGCAACGATGGTATCGTCGCTCAGGCCCATGGCCTTGCCCACTTCGCGAAGCGCGCTCTTGGTGCGATAGGTGATAACGGTGGCGGTCATGCCGGAACGTTCGCGCCCGTATTTGCCGTAGATGTACTGAATGACCTCTTCGCGGCGCTCGTGCTCAAAATCAACGTCGATATCGGGTGGCTCGCCGCGTTCGGCGGAAATGAAGCGTTCGAAAAGCAAGTCGATGCGGCTGGGATCGACTGCCGTGATGCCCAGACAGTAACAGACCGCCGAATTGGCCGCCGAGCCCCGGCCCTGGCACAGAATGCCGCGCGAGCGGGCAAAATGCACGATGTCGTGCACGGTCAGGAAGTAGGGCGCATAGTCCAGCTCACCGATCAGTTCCAGCTCGTGCTCGATCTGGGCGCGCACCTTGGGGGGCGGTCCGTCCGGGAAATAGTCATCGGCCCCGGCCCAGGCCAACCGCACCAGTTCGTCCTGTGGCGTGCGCCCGTCCGGCACCGGATCGATGGGGTATTCGTAACGCAACTCATCCAGACTGAAGGTGCAGGCGTCCGTGATTTCCATGGTGCGCCCAATGGCCTTGGGGAAATCGCGAAACAGCCGCGCCATTTCTTCCGGCGGTTTTAAGCGACGTTCGGCGTTGGCGTGCAGGCGAAACCCCGCTTCATGGATTGTGCAGTGTTCGCGGATGCAGCAAAGCACGTCCTGAAGGGGGCGGCGCGAAGCCGTGTGCGCGTGCACATCGTTGGTGGCGACCAGAGGAACACGGCATTCCAATGCAAGTTCGCCCAACGCTTTCATGCGCGGAATATCATCCCCAATATAATTTTGTTTAACAGATAGATAGATTCGTTTTTTGAAGTGTTTCCTTAGCGTTTTGAGAGTATCGGATTCGACGGGCGGTAAGACAATAATGATCTGCCCCTCACCATGAGCCAGCACGTCGGTCAGCCCAAACTGGCATTCACCCTTGGGCGCGCGCCGCTTGCCGACGGTCAGAAGCCGCGCAAGACGGCCATAGGCCGCGCGGTCGGTGGGATAGCACAACAGGCTGGGCGCGTCGGTCAGATCAAGGCGAACGCCGACAATCAGTTTGATCCCGGCCTTTTTCGCAGCGCTATGGGCGCGAACCACGCCGGAAAGAGAATTGCGGTCGGTGATTGCGATGGCCGCATGACCAAGGGCAGCCGCGCTCAGCACCAGTTCCTCGGGGTGCGAAGCCCCGCGCAGGAAACTGTAGTTGCTGGAAACCTGAAGCTCGGCATAGGGCGGATGGCTCACGCAAATTCCCCATGCAGGTACCAGCGCGGCGGCAGGCCGGGTTTATAAAGGCCTTCGCGGTAAACCCAGAAACGGCGGCCGTCGGTGTCTTCGACCCGGAAATAGTCGCGGCTTTTGCGTTCGTGCGAGGCCGCATCGTGGGGCTGGTCCTCTAGCCACCATTCGGGGCCGATGCGTTCGGGGCCGTCGGCGCGCACGATCCGGTGCTGCGTGCGTCCCCAGCGAAACATCACCGGCGGATGATCCGGCACCGGGGCCATGACCTCGATGGGGCTGGGGCAGGCCAAAAGATGAAGAGGGCGCGGCTGCACTGATCGGTGCGGGCCATCGTGGATATCCGGAGCAGGGGCCAGGGCAGGGATCTCGCGACACGCCTTCTCGGGTATATGGCTGGCCTGCGCGACCAAACGCGACACGTTGGCCGGGCCCAGTCGATTGCCCACGCGATCCACCAGCCGGGCCAGGTCTTCATGCGCCTTATGGGAAATCCCCTCCTGCACATTTAGGGCATCAAGCCCGACCTGAACAGGTCCCAAGTCGTCGGCGGCGGGAACGCAAAGGGTCATGAGCTCAATCCCGAAACCGGGGTCCAGGCGTTCGATCTTTTCCCGAAAAAGGCGCTCCAAGTGATCGGCGTCGCGTGCCGCCAGACTGGTCCCGACCCCAACACCGGTACGGGTTCCGTCGGTCCGGTAAAGAACCAAATTCAGTCGCCGCGCGCCCTGCCGCGATGCCTCCAGGCGGACGCACAGATCATCAACCAGATGGCGGATGGCGGCGGCGATGTCCTCGGCCCGCGAGATGGGTTCGGCGAAAGGTAAGCGCGCCGACAGGAGCGGGACGGGGACGCGCGGAGACAGGGTTTCGCCCCGTATTCCCAGAGCCTGATCGAGCCTGCGGATCAGCGCGTCACCAAAACGCGCGGCCAATGGCGCGCGAGGCAGATCGAGAATATCGCCGATGCGGCGCAAACCGACCCGTGCAAGCCCTTCCACGGTCGCGGCATCAAGCCTGAGGCCTGCCATGGGCAACGGTGCCAGTGTCCGGCGATGCGCATTCCCAGGCACAACGGCAATGCTTCTTTCATCCGTTTGGCCGAAACGGGCCACGGCCCAGGCCGCCCCCGGCGTATCGGCCAGCGCGGCGCGGGCCGCATAACCGACGCGCTCCATGCGCGACAGCAAGTCCCCGAGCAACGCCTCTTCGCCACCGAACAGATGCGCGCAGCCCGTGATATCAAGCCACACGCCCGCATCTCCGGGAACGCATGAAACCTTATCCACCACCGTCCACGGCGTATAACGTCCGCACCATGCGGCCAGCCCTTCGATGGCACGGGCGTCGGCCTGCGGGTCGGCGTCAAGCGTGCAAAGACCGGTAAGCACGGCGCGGGCGTCGGCCAGCGGCTGGCCGGCAAACACACCACCGGCGCGCGCCGCCGGGCTGACGGCAACGATGCGCACCCCTCCATGCGCGGCCATGACCGTGGCCAATGGCGCAACAGGGGCAGGGGACGGCTCAGATTGCGCTTTTGGCCGCGATTCTGTTTGTGATTTCGTCAACAACCGGGTCAGCCGGTCGGTGGCGAAATTCGGCAGCCACAGCGAAACCACCCGCCGCCGGTGTTCTTGTTCCATCACGCCACTCCACAAGCCAAGAACGAGGAAGCCCGAACGTGGTTTCGCCTTTCTGCGTCAATGCCACACCGGGAACCCCGCTTCGGCATTTCAACAGCTCCACCTGCCAACGGGGTTTCATTTCATTATCGCCATCGGTGCCAAGCGCCGTGGCGATGTGCCAGCGCGTCGCCGCCGGGCCGGGTTCGACCTTGCCGCGCGCCGAACGCAGCAAAAAAGCGCTGGTTCCACCGCTTTCGGCGGCTAATTGAAGGCGTCGGGCAGCCGTCAAGCCAATGGCGTTCGTCTCGCCCAGCACCGCCGCCAAGGCGCAGCTACGTAAGCCTTCCTCCAAAACCCAAAGAACTTCGGTATCGGTACGCGCGCGAACCAAAATCAGGCGTTCCGGTGCAAGGCCGAATGCGGCAAGCCCCGGCCCGTAAAGGCCGCCGCGCCCGCGCCCACACCATAGAACCGTTTCGCGAGTCCCCGCCAGGCGCGCCAGAAGCCCCGCGCAAAATCCCGATGCGGCACTTTGGTGCCCGGCCAGAACTTCATGCAGGGCGGCACGCGGCAGGCCGCCCCAAGGCAGGGCCTCGTCAATTTCAGGTGCGCCCAGAGTCATCACGCCGGAGCTTTCGCTGGGTTCCGCGAAGCGGCTCTCGATACGGCTGATCCGGGCGCGCAAAGACTTCAGAACAGCCCGGTCTGGCCCTCGGTCTGGCCAGCATGATTTGCTGGAAATGGACACCATAAATACACCTTTTGTTCTATTTATGTTCTATACCTGATGGGAACGTTTCGTCAAGTCATCTGTGTCCTTTCGGGATGCGCGCGAGACCACTATATTAACGGCGACAACGGGGGATAAGCGACCATGAGTGAAAACGTTCTTCTGAGCGTGGCCGAGATGTATCGCGCCGATGCGGCTGCGGAAAAGGCGGGCGTGCCGAGCCTGGATTTGATGGAGGCCGCAGGCGCGGGCGTGGTTCGCGAACTGACCCGCCGCTGGCCGTCACCATGCCCGCTGGTCGTCTTGTGTGGCCCCGGAAACAACGGCGGCGACGGTTTCGTCATCGCGCGGCTTTTGCAGGGCGCGGGCTGGCCGGTTCGGTTGGCCCTGCTGGGTAGCTCCGAGAGCTTGAAGGGTGACGCCGCCATCAATGCCGAACGTTGGTCGGGCAACGTTTTGCCGTTGGATGGACCGAACGTGCTGGACGGCTGCGAACTGGTGGTCGACGCGTTGTTTGGCGCGGGCCTGACACGCGCGCTCGATGGAGCGCCGCGTGCGGTGATCGAGGCCATCGGCGAACGTGACCTGTTCTGCGTCTGCGTCGATACGCCCAGCGGCGTTCATGGTGACACCGGCGAAATCCTGGGAACCGCGCCGCAGGCTGATTTAACAGTTACATTTTTTGCACCCAAGCCGGGGCATTTCCTTGCGCCGGGCCGCGACCTTGTTGGCGAACTCGCCGTTATCGACATTGGGATTCCCGAGGCTGTTCTCGGCGAAATCAAACCGCAAACGGCACTCAACGGGCCGTCATTGTGGCTTGATCATTTCCCCTGGCCAACCGTGGACAGCAACAAATACACGCGCGGCCATGCGGTCATCGCGGGCGGGACGGAAATGACCGGGGCGGCCAGGCTTGCTGCGCGCGGGGCGCGGCGGATCGGGGCCGGTCTGGCGTCCATTGCCTGCGATCCGCAGGCTTTCGTGGTTTACGCATGCGATATGCCGGGCAATCTGGTCAAGCCCTTGGCCGATGATGCCGAATTTGCCGATTTCATTAGCGATGCGCGGCGCAACGCCGTTCTTGTCGGGCCTGGGGCGGGGGTTATCGAAACCACCCGCAAGCGCGCGCTGGTGGCTTTGCAGGCGAAAAAGGCGACCGTTCTGGACGCCGACGCGCTCAGCGTCTTCGCCAACGATCCCGATACGTTGTTCAAGGCAATTAATTCACCGTGTATCCTGACCCCGCACGAAGGAGAATTTGCGCGCATATTTGATAGCAAGGGTGACAAGTTGACACGCGCCCGTGAAGCCGCCCGCATTTCGGGCGCGGTTGTTCTGCTCAAGGGCTCGGACACAGTCATCGCGCACCCTGACGGTCGCGCCGTCATCGATAATTCGGCCCCGCCCGAGTTATCCGCCGGTGGCAGCGGAGATGTGCTGGCCGGGTTCATTCTGGGTTTGCTGGCACAGGGGATGGACGCGTTCGATGCCGCCTGCGCCGGGGCTTGGGTGCATGGATCGGCAGGAGCGGCGTTCGGTCCCGGACTGATCGCCGAGGACCTGCCTGAAATGGCGCCGGACATTTTGCTGGAGCTGCGAGAGGGTTTCGACGATGGCTGATGAAACGAAAGGCGGATTTCTGGACCGCACGCTCCGCAATGTGCGCAACGCGTGGCAAAACATTGCCGGATCGCAATACGATGCCGAGGCTGCGAGCATGCGCCCACACCTTCCTGATGACGACGTTCGCCGTCTGCGCGAACAGATGCGGGCATGTCTGGAGACCAGGGGTGGCGAGGTATCGGCGCGCGCCCGCGCGGCCGCCTTGGGCCGGGCTTACCTTAACCTTGATGAAACCGGACGGCAGCGCTTCCTGCGCGTTCTGGCAGAAGATTTCGATGTCGACAAAGCGAGCGTGGATGGAGCCGTTGTCGACCTGCGCGCGGCCACTGAACCAAATGAACGGCGCAAGGCGGAAGCGAAACTGCAAAAGGCTCTGGAAGCGCCGCGCGTGCGTCTGTTGACGCAATTCAACGCTCTGCCGGAAGGCATGAAATTTCTGGTCGATATGCGGGCTGAGTTGTTGTCGCTGGCACGCAAGGACCCGATCTTCAAGCCGGTGGAAGCCGATCTCAAACGCCTGCTGACCAGTTGGTTCGACGTCGGATTGTTGGAACTGCATCAGATAACGTGGGATTCGGCCCCGGCTTCGCTGCTCGAACGTCTGATTGCCTACGAGGCGGTGCACGCCATTCAAAGCTGGGATGATTTGAAAAACCGTTTGGCTTCGGACCGGCGTTGCTTCGCCTATTTTCATCCGCGCATGCCCGACGAACCCCTGATTTTCGTGGAAGTGGCTCTGGTCAACGGGCTGGCCAGCAACGTGCAGGAACTGCTTGACGAGGAGGCCCCCATTCAGGACCCGCAAACCGCCGACACGGCCATTTTTTATTCAATCTCGAATGCGCAAAAAGGTCTGGCGGGGATCAGCTTCGGCAACTTCCTGATCAAACGCGTCGTCGATAGCCTCAGTGCCGAATTCAAGGGTATCAAGACCTTTGCGACGCTTTCGCCCGTACCGGGATTCCGCGCCTGGCTGGAGCGGACCTTGCCCGAAGACGAAACGGCGCGGATGTTGGCGGACGATCCCGACTGGCACCAAGACTCGCAAACGGCGGAAACCCTGCGCGCGCCCATGATGCACCTGTGCGCGCGCTATCTGGCAAAGGAAAAACACGGGCGGGGAACGGCGCTCGACCCGGTCGCCCACTTTCACCTGACCAACGGAGCCAGAATGGAACGCCTGAACTGGATGGCCGACACCTCGGAGACTGGCCTGCAACGCGCCGGCGGCATGATGATCAACTATCTCTATAAACTGAGCAACATCGACGCCAATCACGAAGCCTACACAGGTTCCGGCAAGGTCGTAGCGTCGTCGTCGATCAAGGGGATCGCCAAGGGAAAATGACACCAATTCCAACTCTGCAAACGGAACGACTGAATCTGCGTCCAATACGACCAGAGGACTTCGAAGCATACGCAGCCTTCTATCAAACCGAGCGCTCCCACCTGCGCGGGGGGCCCCTTTCGCGCGATAATGCGTGGAGACAGTTCGCGTCCGAAATCGGTCACTGGTCCCTTCGCGGTTACGGCCCTTGGGCAATAGAGGAGAAAGAAACCGACGCCTATTGCGGTTTGGTCAGCCTTTGGTACCCCGAGGGATGGCCCGCGCCCGAGGTCGGTTGGGTCGTATGGGAGCAACACGAAGGCAGGGGCATTGCCTTTGAGGCTTCTATTCGCGCTCGTGCCTACGCTTTCGAATCCCTCGGCTGGCCCGAGGTCGCAAGCTGCATCAATGCCGCTAACACCCGCTCGATCCGGTTGGCCGAGCGGTTGGGAGCCAGGCTGGATCGCCGAATTAAGCGGGAAGACCGCCCGGATTTCTTAATTTACCTCCACCCGTCGCCCTAAACAGCCGATTTATCGACGACCCGGATGCCCGATTGACAGGGGCGGTGAAATGTATAGATTGCGAGCCCGCTCACATGTAAGGGCTACTGCGGGCGTGGTGGAATTGGTAGACACGCATGGTTTAGGTCCATGTGGCGAAAGTCGTGGGGGTTCAAGTCCCTCCGCCCGCACCATGTTTCGTTCCTTCACCCGAGTTTGCCCTCTTTTTTGATCTTTTTGAGAATAGCCGAGTATTTACCCATGCAGGTCACCGAGACAAAAACCGAAGGTTTGAAGAGAGATTTCACGATCGTCGTTCCCGTCGCCGATATCGAGGAACGCGTCAACAGCCGACTCAAAGAGCTGTCCGGCACGGTGCGAATTCCCGGTTTCCGTCCGGGCAAGGTGCCTGCCGCCATGCTCAAGAAGAGGTACGGCGACTCGGTGATGGGCGAGGTTCTGGAAAAGACCGTCAGCGAGACCTCATTCCAGGCGATGAATGACCGTGGCCTGCGCCCGGCACTTCAGCCCAAGGTCGAGATCACCAAGTTCGAGGAAGGCTCCGATCTGGAATACACCATCGCCGTCGAGGTGATGCCGGACATCGAAGCGGTCGAATATTCAGGGATCAAACTGGAACGCCGCGTTGCCGAGGTCGAGGATTCGGTGATCGACGAGACGCTCCAGCGCATGGCCGAGGGCAGCAAGTCCTCCGAGCCCATTGCCAAGGCCCGCAAATCCAAGAAGGGTGATATCGCGGTTATCGATTTCGTCGGAAAGGTCGATGGCGAGGAATTCCCCGGCGGAAAAGCCGACGGATACCACCTTGAACTCGGATCAAGCAGCTTTATCCCCGGCTTTGAAGATCAGTTGATCGGCGCCAAGCCCGGTGATCATGTGGAAGTCAAAGTTGATTTCCCGAAAGAATACGGGGCCGAAAACCTTGCCGGCAAGGCGGCTGTATTCGATGTGGACGTGAAGGAGCTTCGCACCTCTGTTCCAGCCGTCATTGATGACGAATTCGCCACCAAGGCCGGGATGGAAAGCCTGGACGCGCTGAAAAAGGCAGTTCGCGACGAACACGAGCGCGAGTACAAATCCATCGGACGCATGCATCTGAAGCGCAGCCTGCTGGACAGGCTGTCCGAGATGTACGACTTCGAGGTTCCGGAAGGGCTGATCGATCAGGAACTGGAAGCCATCTGGACCCAGTTCGAGGAACAGCGCAAGCAGAACCCCGATGCGGTCAAGGAAGAGTACGGCGACAAATCCGACGACGATATCAAAGCCGAACTTCGCGAAATATCCGAACGGCGCATTCGTTTGGGGCTGGTTCTGGCCGAGGTCGGGCAGTCCAACAGCATCAAGGTCACGCAGGAAGACATCAACCGTGCGATCATGGCCGAGGCCCGGAATTACCCCGGGCAGGAACAGAAGGTCGTCGAATTTTATCAGAGCAACGCCGAAGCCATGAATTCGTTGCAGGCGCCACTTCTTGAAGACCGCGTCGTTGATTTCATGCTTGAGTTGGCCACCGTCACCGACAAGACCATGAGCCGCGAAGAACTGATGGCCGAACCGGAAGAAGCCCCGGCGAAAAAGAAAGCCGCCGCGAAAAAGGCACCGGCCAAGAAGAAACCGGCCAAGAAGGCTCCGGCGAAAAAGCCTGCGGCGAAGAAGGAATAGGTGAGGGCGCCCATAAAGCGTGGGGCGTTTGGGCTGAATTGGTGAAGGGACAAATGGCGATGAGAGATCCGGTCGAGACATACATGAACACACTCGTTCCCATGGTTGTCGAGACGACCAACCGCGGCGAGCGCGCCTATGACATCTATTCGCGGCTCCTCAAGGAACGGATCATCTTTCTGACCGGCGGCATCAACGACGCCGTCGCCAGTCTTATCGCCGCCCAGCTCCTGTTTCTGGAATCGGAAAACCCGACCAAGGATATCGCGATTTACATCAATTCGCCGGGTGGCGTCGTTACCGCCGGTTTGGCGATTTACGACACCATGCGCTACATCCGGCCCGAAGTGTCGACCGTGTGCATCGGCATGGCGGCGTCGATGGGGTCGCTTCTGCTGGCGGCCGGGAGCGAAGGCAAGCGTTATGCGCTGCCCAATTCGCGGATCATGGTTCATCAGCCCTCGGGCGGCGCTCAGGGGCAGGCGACCGATATCGAAATCCAGGCCAAGGAAATCCTTCGCCTGAGAGATCGCCTCAACGGCATTTATCACCGCCACACCGGCCAACCCATTGACGTTATCGAGAAAGCGCTCGAGCGCGACAACTTTATGTCTGGCGAGGACGCAAAGGAATTCGGCATCGTCGACGAGGTCGTGGAGAATCGCCCTGATCTCAACACCGAAGACGACACGGAAGACAAATAGGACAGCCCTCAACCTTTTTGTTGGCGAAGGGTCGACCTATATGAATTCTATAAGGGATTTGACGCGGCCCACGCGCGGGCCATGGCCTAAAAAATAATTGCTGTACGCTGATCACGCTTTCTTAACCCATTTTGGATTGTATGGTCGCACGGCAACCGGCTAACATACCATGGTCTTAGGCCGGAACATGGAACGGAGAACCAATGAGCAAGCCATCCGGCGGTGATTCCAAGAGCACGCTTTACTGCTCATTTTGCGGAAAAAGCCAGCACGAGGTCCACAAACTTATCGCGGGCCCAACCGTATTCATCTGTGATGAGTGCGTCGAACTTTGCATGGATATCATTCGTGAGGAACACAAGACCAACCTTGTTCGTTCGCAAGACGGTGTGCCGACGCCCGCCGATATCTTCCAGGTTCTCAACGATTATGTAATCGGCCAGTCCCATGCCAAGCGCGTTCTCGCGGTGGCGGTCCACAATCACTACAAACGCCTTGCCCATGGTTCAAAGGGAAGCGCCGACTCGGGCCTTTCGACCACCAACAACGATGTCGAACTGGCCAAGTCGAATATTCTTCTGGTCGGCCCGACGGGCTGCGGCAAGACCTTGCTGGCCCAGACCCTGGCGCGAATCCTTGATGTTCCGTTCACCATGGCCGATGCGACCACGCTGACCGAAGCGGGTTATGTGGGCGAGGATGTGGAAAACATCATCCTCAAACTTCTGCAGGCGGCGGACTATAACGTCGAGCGCGCGCAACGGGGTATTGTCTACATCGACGAGGTCGACAAGATTTCGCGCAAGTCAGACAATCCGTCGATCACCCGCGACGTTTCCGGCGAAGGCGTGCAGCAGGCCCTTCTCAAGATCATGGAAGGGACCGTGGCCAGCGTTCCGCCGCAGGGCGGCCGCAAGCACCCGCAGCAGGAATTCCTGCAGGTCGATACGACCAACGTGCTGTTCATTTGCGGCGGTGCGTTTTCCGGCCTGGAAAAGATCATCATGGGCCGCGGCCGGGGAACCTCGATAGGCTTCGGCGCCGACGTACGTAGCGCGGACGAACGCCGCATGGGCGAAATCCTGCGCGAGACGGAACCCGAGGATCTTTTGAAATTCGGCTTAATTCCCGAATTCGTCGGCCGCCTGCCCGTGATCGCCACCCTGGACGATCTGGATGAAGGGGCGATGGTGGAAATTCTGACCACGCCGAAGAACGCGCTGGTCAAGCAATACCAAAACCTTTTCGAGATGGAAGACGTTTCTCTGACCTTCTCGAAGGGTGCCCTCAAGTGTATCGCGGAAAAGGCGATTTCACGGAAGACCGGCGCGCGTGGCCTTCGTTCCATTCTGGAATCGATCCTTCTCGACACCATGTTCGATCTGCCGGGCCTGGAGGGTGTGGAGGAAATCGTCGTCAATCGCGAGGTTGCCGAGGAACGGGCCGACCCGCTGTTCATCTACTCCGAACGACGCGGAGACGTGGAAACAAGTGCCTGAGCCTCTTTTCCGGCTGGAACATTGGCCACAATAACGCTTATTTGAACCGCCTCACCTTGACCGACCCTTTGTCGAAGACCATCTCAGGGCAGGCAGTTTTGTCCCGCCAGTCTGAATTCCAAAAAGTCGGGTGCGGCGAAACAAGAAAATGAAATTGAAACGACCCGGAAATTTATGATGCTAGACGAACTCTTCCCAGTCCTTCCGTTGCGCGACATCGTGGTCTTCCCGCATATGATCGTTCCCCTCTTCGTCGGACGGGAACGTTCCGTTCGGGCGTTGGAAGACGTCATGAAGAACGACAAGCAGATTCTGCTGGTCGCCCAGAAAAACGCAGCGCAGGACGACCCGACGACCGATGACATTTATACGGTGGGCACTGTCTCGACCGTTCTGCAACTGCTCAAACTTCCAGACGGAACCGTCAAGGTTTTGGTCGAAGGCGGACAGCGCGCGCGTATCGTCGAGTACGCCGAAAATCCGGATTTCTTCCAGTCCATGGTCGAAATCATTCCGGAAGACGACGGCGAGGAAAAAGAGTTGGAGGCGTTGGCCCGCTCGGTGGTCGGACAGTTCGAGCAGTATATCCGCCTGAACAAGAAAATTCCGCCGGAAGTTCTGGTTTCGATCAATCAGATCGAGGAAGCCGGCAAGCTCGCCGACACCGTGGCCTCGCATCTTGCGCTCAAGATTTCGGAGAAGCAGGAGCTGCTGGAGATCGAAACGGTCACCGAGCGCCTGGAACGCGTTTATGCGCACATGGAATCTGAAATTGGCGTTCTTCAGGTCGAGAAAAAGATTCGCAGCCGCGTCAAAAGGCAGATGGAGAAGACGCAGCGCGAGTACTACCTGAACGAACAGCTTAAGGCGATCCAGAAAGAGCTCGGCGAAACCGAGGACGGGCGCGATGAAGCGGCCGAACTGGAAGATCGCATCAAGCAGACCAAGTTTTCGAAGGAAGCTCGGGAAAAAGTGTTGGCCGAGCTCAAGAAACTCAAGTCCATGAGCCCCATGTCCGCCGAAGCGACCGTGGTGCGCAACTATCTGGACTGGATGCTCGGCATCCCGTGGAAAAAGCGCACCCGAGTCAAAAAAGACATCCGGATGGCTCAGGAAATTCTCGATGCCGATCACTACGGTCTCGAAAAGGTCAAGGAACGGATCCTCGAATACCTTGCCGTGCAGCAACGCACACGAAAGGTGAAGGGGCCGATTCTGTGCCTCGTCGGACCTCCGGGCGTCGGCAAAACGTCGCTGGGCCATTCCATCGCGCGGGCGACGGGGCGTAATTTTGTGCGCATGTCGTTGGGCGGAGTGAGGGACGAATCCGAAATTCGCGGCCATCGGCGCACGTATATCGGATCCATGCCGGGCAAAATCGTTCAGGCGATGAAGAAGGCCAAGGCGTCGAACCCGTTGTTCCTTTTGGACGAAGTGGACAAAATCGGCCAGGACTGGCGGGGCGATCCGGCATCCGCGCTGCTTGAGGTCCTCGATCCCGAGCAAAACACGACATTCAACGATCATTATCTCGAGGTCGACTACGACCTCTCGGACGTGCTGTTCGTCACCACCGCAAACACCATGAACATGCCCGCGCCGTTGCTCGATCGGATGGAGATCATACGAATCCCCGGTTACACCGAGGATGAAAAGGTCGAGATCGCCAAACGGCACCTGATCAAGAAACAAACCGATTCGAATGGCCTGAAAAAAGGCGAATGGTCAATTTCCGATTCGGCCATCCGCGATATCGTTCGCCTGTATACCCGCGAAGCCGGTGTACGAAACCTGGAACGCGAGCTTGCCAGCCTTACGCGCAAGGCCATCAAGAAGATCATGATGGGCGATGCCGAAAGCGTAACCGTGACACGCCGCAACCTTTCGAACTACCTCGGCGTTCCGCGCTTCCGCTACGGCGAAGTCGAGAACGAAGACATGGTTGGTATTACCACCGGACTGGCGTGGACCGAGGTTGGCGGCGAACTGTTGTCAATCGAGGCGCTGATGGTTCGGGGCAAGGGCAAGATGACGATTACGGGCAAACTTGGCTCGGTTATGCAGGAATCGATCCAGGCCGCCAAGTCGTTCGTGCAATCGCGCGCGCTTCAATACGGTATCAAGCCGCCGGTCTTTAACAAGAATGACATCCATGTCCACGTTCCCGAAGGCGCCATTCCCAAGGACGGGCCTTCGGCGGGCGTTGCCATGGTGACCTCCATCGCCTCGGTTCTTCTGAGCAACGAGGTCCGTCGCGATGTCGCCATGACCGGTGAAATCACTTTGCGAGGCCGGGTGCTGCCCATTGGCGGATTGAAGGAAAAACTGCTTGCCGCCTTGCGCGGAAATATCAAGACGGTGCTGATTCCGCGGGATAACGAAAAAGATCTCGCCGATATTCCCGATAATGTTAAGCGGAACCTGAAAATTATTCCGGTTGCCACGGTCGATGATGTTTTGACCCACGCTCTGACTGCCCCCCTGACCCCCATCGAGTGGGATGAGGAAGCGGCTGGCATTGCCGCTGGCGGCGGTGACGATGACGTGGGGGACGTTGTAACCCATTGATATTTGGTTCTATTGGTCGAGGCGGGCGTTCCGCCAACGAATCCCGGGCGTCCCTGTCGGCGCCCGGTTCGTTTTTCGGGCCGGGTCGATCATTTCTCGAAGCCATTTCGAGGCCGGAGGGCAATCGCGCGCGCCCGTCAACAGAAAATTGGCGGAAAACCGCCAAATAACTTGGGGGTAACTGTGGTTCTTAGATTGACGAGGCGACCGGGGACGATCTAAACTGCGCGTCGAACATCAGTTTCGTCACACATATTGTGAGTTTTTTTGGGTTCATGTGCCAGAAGAGGGGGCCTTACGTTGAACAAGAATGATCTTGTTGCCACCGTTGCCAATAACGCTGGAATTTCCAAAGCTGATGCCGCTAAGGCGGTTGACGGCGTGTTCAGCGCCATTTCCGATGCCTTGAAGGGTGGTGGTGAAGTCCGCCTCGTCGGTTTTGGGACTTTTAGTGTCGCGCAGCGCGCGGCGACCACCGGTCGCAACCCGCGTACCGGCGAGTCGATTCAGATCCCGGCCTCCAAACAGCCTAAGTTTAAGGCCGGCAAAGGCTTGAAAGACGCGGTCAACTAATACCGTCCGCGTTTAGGAAATACACGCCGGTTGCTCATTTTTGCGCAACCGGCGTTTTTCCATTTAAAGGTTCTTTTCGGCGGTCGATGAAATGTCGGCGCGTCGATGTACCTATGGAAGACGTTCCAATAGAATCGGGCGGTTAGCTCAGCTGGGAGAGCGCCACGTTTACACCGTGGATGTCGGGGGTTCGAGCCCCTCACCGCCCACCAAAATCGTTCCAGCGGAATTTTGCCAAGGTGAATTAGCCCCTGATTGACCATGAGCGGGGGCAATTCGAAAAATGATTACAAACACGCGTCATGTGCGCTTGACTTGGGCCGGGAGCTGGATTAAATCATCGCCACCCGATCACGGGACGGTTCCTTCGGAACGGTTCTTCGACAAATGTTATTCGGGGGTGTAGCTCAGATGGTTAGAGCGCCGGCCTGTCACGCCGGAGGCCGCGAGTTCAAGTCTCGTCACTCCCGCCAATTTCTCCCACATCATGAAATTCTTGAATGGATATAGCGGCGACCCGACATGCTATCGGGCATGTTCGCTCATCGTCTGGGTTGACGTGGTTTTCAAAAGTCGTCAAACAAGTGCCTGCGGTTTGGTGTTATTGTAAGGTTGCGTTGAACGGTCTTCGGAAAATCGGAAGATCAGCCGGAAAAATAAAGATTTCAAATGAATGAACTGTTGAGCGAATACCTTCCGATCTTGATTTTCCTCGGCATCGCGACGGTGACTTCGCTTGGCGCCGTGGTCGCTTCATGGGTGGTCATCCGGCAGCATCCGGACAGCGCGAAGAACGCCCCGTATGAATGCGGGTTCGAGGCATTTGAAAACGCTCGTGGCCAATTCGACGTTCGCTTCTATCTGGTGGCCATACTGTTCATCATCTTTGATTTGGAAGTGGCCTTCCTTTTTCCGTGGGCCATTAGCCTGGGTCATATCGGCGTGTTCGGTTTCTGGTCGATGGTGGTCTTCCTGGGCGTCCTGACCGTTGGTTTCGTTTACGAATGGAAGAAGGGGGCCCTGGAATGGGAGTAGAACCCATGTCGCGGCCCGAACCGCTCGCGCCGGGCGCCGAGCAGGACGCAGTTCTCCAGCAAGTTACCGACGAATTATCCGATAAGGGTTTCGTCATTGCCCAGCTTGACAATCTGGTCAATTGGGCGCGTACGGGTTCGCTTTGGCCCATGACATTCGGCCTTGCTTGCTGCGCCGTCGAAATGATGCATACCTACGTCAGCCGCTACGATCTCGACCGCTTCGGCGTGGTTCCCCGCCCGAGCCCGCGGCAATCGGACGTGATTATCGTTGCTGGCACGCTCACCAATAAAATGGCGCCGGCCTTCCGCCGGGTCTACGACCAGATGGCCGAACCCCGTTACGTCATTTCAATGGGGTCGTGCGCCAATGGCGGCGGCTATTATCACTATTCGTATTCGGTGGTGCGTGGGTGCGACCGAATTGTTCCTGTCGACGTCTATATTCCGGGCTGCCCGCCAACAGCGGAAGCGTTGCTATACGGAATCCTGCAACTCCAGAAAAAAATCCGGCGCACCGGCGCTCTTTGGCGCTGAACCGGTACGGTCTAGATGATGATCCCGGATCCCGAAACAATTACGGCTCTCGAAGATCTTGGCGACCAGGTGTCGGCCAAGTTCCCGAACGACGTGCGGAGGGTTGATATCGCCAACGGCGAATTGACGGTCGCGGTCGACAGGGAAGCAATCGTCAAGGTGCTGACCGGACTGCGCGATGGTGCCAACCTTCAGTTCAAGCAGTTGATGGACGTGTGCGGGGTTGACTACCCGGACAATGAGGAACGCTTCGAGGTGGTCTACCACCTTCTTAGCCCGACCCAGAATATGCGGATTCGCGTCAAGGTCCGCACCGACGAGGAAACGCCTGTCCCGTCAGTTACGGGAGTATTCAGTTCCGCCGGTTGGTGGGAACGTGAAACCTGGGATCTTTTCGGCATCTTCTTTTCCGACCACCCCGATCTGCGTCGAATTCTGACCGACTACGGCTTTGAGGGACATCCGCTTCGCAAGGATTTCCCGCAGACCGGCTATGTCGAAGTCCGCTACGACGACGATCAGAAGAGGGTCGTGTATGAACCCGTCAAACTTGCCCAGGAATTCCGCGATTTCGATTTCTTGTCGCCGTGGGAAGGGGCCGAAAGCATCCTTCCGGGTGATGAAAAAGCAGGCGACGAGGACGTGGCGGAGGACAAAGCCTGATGGCCGAATCCCAAATCAAAAACCTGACCATGAACTTCGGCCCGCAGCATCCGTCGGCCCACGGCGTGCTGCGCCTCGTTCTGGAAATGGACGGCGAGATCATCGAACGGGCGGACCCGCACGTGGGCTTGTTGCACCGCGGTACGGAAAAGCTGATCGAAAACAAGACATACCTTCAGGCGCTGCCATATTTCGACCGTCTCGATTACGTCTCGCCGCAAAATCAGGAACAGGCGTACTCTCTGGCGGTTGAAAAGCTGCTTGGTATTGAAGCGCCCCCACGCGCGCAGATGATCCGCATTTTGTATGCCGAGATCGGGCGCATCCAAAACCATCTGTTCACGGTTGCGGCGGGTGCCATGGACGTCGGCGCAATGACCCCCATGCTGTGGGCGTTTGAGCACCGCGAGCGTCTGTTCGAGTTCTGTGAACGGGTCAGCGGCGCGCGCATGCACATGGCTTACATCCGTCCCGGCGGCGTCGCCCTGGACATGCCGGCGGGCCTTGCCGAGGACATCCTCGCCTGGACCGATGAATTTCCGGCGTTTATCGACGACATCGAAACCCTGCTTACCGAAAACCGAATTTTCAAGCAGCGCACGGTGGATATCGGAAGCATAACCACCGAACAGGCGCTTGATTGGGGTTGGAGCGGACCTAATTTGCGCGCCAGTGGCTTGGCGTGGGACCTGCGCAAGTCGCAACCCTACGACGGCTACGAGAAGATGGAATTCGAGGTTCCGGTCGGTACGCATGGTGATTGCTACGACCGTTACCTGGTGCGCATCGCCGAGATTCGGGAATCGACCAAGATCATTCGCCAGGCCATCGAAAAAATGCCCGACGGTCCGGTCAAGGTAGACAACCGCAAGATTGCGCCGCCTTCCAGAAACGAAATGAAGAGCTCGATGGAAGCCCTGATCGAACATTTCAAGCTGTACACCGAGGGCTATCACGTTCCCGCCGGCGAGACCTACACGGTGGTCGAAGCGCCGAAGGGCGAATTCGGCATCTATCTGGTCGCCGACGGCTCCAACCGACCGTACCGCTGCAAAATCCGCGCGACCGGTTTTGCCCATTTGCAAACCCTGGAGGTTATGTCGCGTGGGCACATGCTGGCCGATGTGGTTGCCAACATAGGTTCCATTGATATCGTTTTTGGCGAGGTCGACCGATGAGCGAGGCCGTTTTCCAGCAACCGGAGACATTCGAGTTCACTCCGGACAGTATGACCAAGGTGACGGCAGCCATCGCCAAGTACCCGGACGGCTGCGCGGCCAGCGCCGTCATGCCGGTACTCGATATCGCGCAGCGCCAGAATGAAGGATGGTTGCCCCGGGCGGCCATGGATAAAACGGCTGAAATCCTGGGGATGCCGCCGATCCGGGTTTACGAGGTGGCAACGTTCTACACCATGTACAACCTCGAACCGGTCGGCAAACATCACGTTCAGGTTTGTACCAACGCGCCTTGCTGGCTGCGTGGTTCCGATCAAATTGTCGAAACTTGCGAAAGAGTACTGGGCGTCGGCGTCGGTGAAACCACCGATGACGGGATGTTCAGCGTTTCCGAATGCGAATGTCTGGGCGCTTGCGTCAATGCTCCGATGGTCCAGATCGGCGACGACTATTATGAAGATCTGGACGAGACCACCACGGAAAACATTTTGCTGGCGCTGAAAATGGGCCAGACGCCCAAAACCGGACCGCAGAACGGCCGCAAGGGATGTGAACCCGCAGGCGGGCCGACCACGTTGCGAAGCGATGGTGACGGCGGCAGCGAATCGGGGGCAGCGTGATGCTCGGCGACAAGGACAGGATTTTCACCAATCTGTACGGGTTCGGCGACGTCGGCCTAGACGGCGCGAGATCGCGCGGCGATTGGAAAGGCACGGGCGAGTTCCTCGGCAAGGGCCGCGAGTGGATCATTGAAGAGGTCAAAACCTCGGGCATTCGCGGGCGCGGTGGCGCAGGTTTCGGCGCGGGCATGAAATGGTCGTTCATGCCCAAGGAAGTGACCCGGCCTCATTTCCTGCTGGTCAACGCCGACGAGGGCGAGCCGGGAACCTGCAAGGACCGTGAAATTATCCGTAACGACCCGCACAAGCTGGTCGAGGGAACTTTGCTGGCCGGTTTTGCCATCGGCGCGCATACGGCTTACGTCTACATTCGCGGCGAATTCTTCCGCGAGGCGGAAGTCCTGCAAAACGCCATCGACGAAGCCTACGCCGCTGGATTGCTCGGCGCCGACGCCTGCGGATCGGGCTGGGCTTTCGAAATCCATATCCATCGGGGTATGGGAGCTTATGTCTGCGGCGAGGAAAGCGCGCTGATTGAAAGCATCGAGGGCAAAAAAGGCCAGCCGCGCATGAAACCGCCGTTCCCCGCGAACGTCGGCCTGTTCGGCTGCCCGTCGACCGTAAACAACGTTGAAACCATCGCCTCGGTACCTGAAATTCTGCGTCGCGGCGGCGATTGGTTCGCCGGGTTGGGCCGCGCCAACAATACGGGAACCAAACTTTTCTGCATTTCCGGACATGTAAACAACCCGTGCACCGTGGAAGAGGAAATGGGCATCGGTCTCAAGGAACTGCTTGAAACCCACTGCGGCGGCGTGCGCGGCGGCTGGGACAACCTTTTGGCCGTCATTCCGGGCGGATCGTCCGTTCCGCTGATGCCCAAGTCCGTTTGCGATTCCGTGCGCATGGACTTCACCTCGTTGCAGGAGGTGGGTTCGGGTCTGGGCACGGCGGCCGTCATCGTTATGGACAAATCAACCGATGTGGTGCGCGCCATTACACGCCTTTCCAAATTCTACATGCATGAAAGCTGCGGCCAATGCACGCCGTGCCGCGAAGGCACCGGCTGGATGTGGCGCATCATGGAAAGGCTGTGCACCGGCGATGCCACCATCGATGAAATCGACGTTCTGGAATCGGTAACGCGGCAGGTCGAAGGACACACCATCTGTGCCCTTGGCGATGCAGCCGCCTGGCCCATCCAGGGACTGATCCGCCATTTTCGCCCCGAGTTGGAACGGCGGATCAACGAGAACAACTCTGCCGACGCAGATAAAGCTGCTTAAGGGTTATAGATGCCGAAACTGACCATAGATGGCACGGAAGTCGAAGTCGAAGCCGGTCTGACGGTTCTTCAGGCCTGTCGGCAAATCGGCATCGAAATTCCGCACTTCTGCTATCACGAGCGCCTGCCGGTTTCCGGCAATTGCCGCATGTGTCTGGTGGAAATGGAGCGCGCGCCCAAGCCGGTGGCTTCGTGTTCCATGCCCATCGCCGACGGCATGGTGATCCGCACGGACACCGAAAAGGTCCGGCAGATGCGCCGCAGCGTCATGGAGTTTCTGCTGATCAACCATCCGCTGGATTGTCCGATTTGCGATCAGGGCGGCGAATGCGATTTGCAGGATCAGGCCATCGGATACGGAGCCGAACGCAGCCGCTACCGCGAGAAAAAACGGGCTGTCGAAGAAAAGGACCTGGGACCGCTGGTCCGCACGGTTATGACCCGGTGCATCCATTGCACGCGCTGCATTCGCTTCATCACCAATATCGCGGGCGTTCCCGAGATGGGGGCGACGGCGCGCGGCGAACATATGGAAGTCGGCACCTACGTCGAAAAGGCGCTGTCCAGCGAGCTTTCCGGCAATATCATCGACCTGTGCCCGGTCGGCGCACTGACCAGCGCACCTTACGCCTTCACGGCGCGGCCCTGGGAATTGGCGCACACCGAATCGGTGGACGTTCACGATGCGCTTGGCAGCAATATCCGCATCGATACCCGTGGTTCCGAGGTTATGCGTGTGTTGCCGCGCGTGCACGAAGACGTCAACGAAGAATGGATTTCCGACAAATCCCGCTTCGCCAACGATGGTCTCAAGCGCGCTCGGTTGGACCAGCCCTGGGTACGCCGCGATGGCAAATTGCAGCCGGCGAGCTGGGTGGAAGCCTTCAGCGTCATCGCCGAACGTCTGAAAGACGTCAAGGGCGCGAAAATCGCCGCCCTGGCTGGTGATCTGGCCGATTGCGAATCCATGGTCGCGTTGAAGGATCTGATGACAGCGTTGGGGTCGACCCATCTGGACTGCCGGCAGGACGGCGCGAAACTGGACGCCTCGGTTCGTTCCGCCTACCTGTTCAACAGCACCGTGGCCGGGATCGAGCAGGCCGACGCCTGTCTTTTGATCGGCACCGATCCGCGCAAGGAAGCGCCGGTTTTGAACGCCCGCCTGCGCAAGCAATTCGTTGGCCGAGCAAGCTCGGTCGGCGTCGTCGGACCGAACGTTGATCTGACTTACGACTTCGATCATCTGGGTGAAGCGGCATATATTCTGAAATCCATCGCCTCCGGTAAACACGAATTCGCCAAGATCCTGCAAAACGCCGAACGGCCCATGCTGATCGTGGGGCAGGGGGCGCTGACCCGCGAAGACGGCGCGGAAATCCTGGCCGTGGCCCGTCAAATCGCCGAAAAAACCGGAATGATCGACGTTGCCGCTGGTTGGAACGGCTTTAACGTTCTGCATACGGCGGCGGCCCGCGTCGGCGGCCTTGATCTGGGCTTCGTACCGGGCAAAAAGGGGCGCGACACGGCGGCCATCGTTGAGGGCGCAAAATCGGGTGACATCGAGGTGCTCTATCTTCTGGGCGCCGATGAAATCGACACCGATGGACTGGGCGATGCGTTCGTCATTTATCAGGGCCACCACGGCGATGCGGGAGCTGCCCGGGCCGACGTTATCATGCCGGGCGCTGCCTACACCGAAAAGAACGCCACCTATGTAAATACCGAAGGGCGGGTCCAGTTGGCGCGTCTGGCGACTTACCCGCCTGGCGACGCGCGCGAGGATTGGAAAATCCTGAGGGCTCTTTCGGACGCCCTCGGAAAAACATTGAAATTCAATACGCTGTCGGATGTTCGCGATCGTTTGGTTGAAGTAAATCCGGTGTTCGCCAAGGTCGATACCATCGAGCCGGGGCCCTGGGGCGAGTTCGGCCACTCGGGCAAGGTAGAGGCCATACCGTTCACGCTTCCGGTAGCGAATTTCCATATGACCGACCCGATTTGCCGGGCTTCATCTACCATGAGCGCGTGTTCCGGTGTGTTCAATGGCGATGAAATTGTGAGGACGGGAACCGATGCCTGAGTTCATCCAGCCCTATCTTTGGCATGGCCCCTTCCTGGATGGCTGGGTCTGGCCAACCGCCTGGATCCTGATCCGCATCTCGATCATCATCGGGATCATCATGGGAGCGGTTCCCTATCTGGTTTACTTCGAACGCAAGGTTATCGGGGCCATGCACCTCAGGCGCGGCCCCAACGTGGTCGGCCCCCTGGGACTGTTGCAGCCCATCGCCGACGGCCTGAAGCTGTTTTTGAAGGAAACGATCATCCCCTCGGGGGCCAATCGCGCCGTATTCATTATTGCACCGTGCCTGACGTTTTTCCTGGCGCTTATCGGCTGGGCGGTTATTCCCTTTGGCGAAGGGTTGATGCTGGCCGATATCAATGTCGGCATCCTGTACCTGTTCGCGGTTTCGTCCATGGGCGTCTACGGCATCGTGATGGCCGGATGGGCGGGCAATTCGCGCTACGGCTTCCTGGGCGGTATGCGTTCGGCGGCGCAGATGGTGTCCTACGAAGTCTCCATGGGCTTCGTCATCATTACGGTACTGCTGTGTGTCGGTTCGCTGAACCTGAGCGACATCGTTTTGGCGCAGAAGGGACCGAACGGGATGTTTAACTGGTTCGCCTTCCCGCTGCTGCCCATGGCGGTGATCTTCTTTATCTCGACCCTGGCCGAAACCAACCGTCACCCGTTTGATCTGCCGGAAGCCGAAGCCGAGCTGGTGACCGGCTATAATGTCGAATATTCGTCGATGCCATTTGCGCTGTTTTTCCTGGGCGAATACGCCAACATGATTTTGATGTCGGGCATGACGTCGATCCTGTTCCTGGGCGGATGGCTGCCACCATTCGACATCGCGCCGTTTAACTGGATTCCGGGGCCCATCTGGTTCGCCGCCAAGATCGCCGCATGCCTGTTCGTGTTTATCTGGGTCCGCGCGACGTTCCCGCGCTATCGATACGATCAGTTGATGCGGTTGGGCTGGAAGGTGTTCCTGCCGATATCCCTGGCGGCCGTTGTCATTGTCTCGGGCGTGTTGGTCTATTTCGACCTGACGCCGATGGTGCGTTAAGGAAGGGTGAGGGAAATGAGCTTTATCGACCGCACCGCGCGCACCGTTCTTCTGGCGGAATTGATTCAGGGCATGGCCCTGACCTTGCGCTATTTCTTCCGGCCCAAGGTGACCATCAATTACCCTTACGAAAAGGGCGTCATCAGTTCGCGCTTCCGCGGCGAACACGTACTGCGCCGCTATGCCAACGGCGAGGAACGCTGTATCGCGTGCAAACTGTGCGAAGCCGTGTGTCCGGCCCAGGCCATCACCATCGAGGCCGAGCCGCGCAACGACGGCAGCCGCCGCACCACGCGCTATGACCTGGATACCCACAAGTGCATTTTCTGCGGCTTCTGTCAGGAAGCCTGCCCCGTGGACGCCATCGTCGAGGGGCCGAATTTCGAATACTCGGCGGAAACCCGCGAAGAACTGATGTACGACAAGGAAAAACTGCTTTCCAACGGCGAGCGCTGGGAGACCGAAATTGCCGCGCGCATCGCCAAAGAAGCCCCGTATCGCTAAAGGCATGAGAATGGATATGAAGCTGGGCAGGAATGAGATAAAGCGTTTGGACGCAGATCGGAGGATCTTATGATCGTTCAAGTCGTTGCGTTTTATCTGTTCTCGTTTTTGATCGTGGCCTCCGGCGTCATGGTGATTTCATCAAAAAATCCCGTGCATTCGGTGTTGTTCATGATTTTGGCGTTCTTCAACTCGGCCGGGCTGTTCATCCTGCTTGGAGCCGAGTTCCTGGCCATGATCCTGGTCGTCGTCTACGTCGGCGCGGTGGCGGTGCTGTTCCTGTTCGTGGTGATGATGCTGGACATCAATTTCGTTGAGCTGCGCCAGGGGTTTTTACGCTATCTGCCCATCGGCGGTGTCGTCGCGTTCATCCTGCTGGCCGAATTGCTGGTGGTGCTGGGCGGCTGGCAGCTTTCCGCCGAAGCACCCACGGCCATCGCCGCGGCGGCTCCCGCGCCGGAAAACATCACCAATACCCACGCGCTGGGCCAATTGATCTATACCCAGTACATCTATTTGTTCCAGGCGGCGGGGATCATTCTTCTGATCGCCATGATCGGCGCCATCGTTCTGACCCACCGTCACCGTGACGGCGTTCGCAAGCAAAAGATTTCGGATCAGTTGAAACGCCGGGCCGAGGAAACGGTCACGCTTCACAAGGTTCCGACGGGGAAGGGTGTCTGATGTTTGATATTGGTCTTTCCCACTACCTGACCGTCTCGGCGATTGTGTTTTCGCTGGGGATCTGCGGCATTTTCCTGAACCGCAAAAACATCATCGTCATTTTGATGTCGGTCGAGTTGATGCTGCTGGCGGTCAATATCAATCTGGTCGCGTTTTCCGCCGAACTGAACGATCTGGTCGGACAGGTATTCGCCCTGTTCATTCTGACCGTCGCCGCCGCCGAGGTGGCCATCGGTCTGGCCATCGTCGTCGTCTATTTCCGCAACCGTGGCAGTATCGCGGTTGAGGACGTCAACATGATGAAGGGATAAGGGGCGCCCATGCACGCAGCCGCAATCTTTCTGCCGCTTCTGGGCGCCGCCGTCGCCGGTATCCTCGTGTTCGTGGGATACGGGGACGGGGACAAGGCGCGGCGCAAAAGCATCGAGCGCGCCGCTCAGTGGGCCACGTGTGGGTCGCTGCTTTTGGCTTCGCTCGCCGCGATGTTCGTGTTCGTCGATGTCGTGGTCAACGACAACGCTCAAACCGTTCATCTTCTGACCTGGATCGATTCGGGCACGTTCGAGCTTTCCTGGGCCCTGAAGTGGGACACGCTGTCGGCAACGATGGTGCTGATGGTGACCTTCGTCTCGGCCATGATCCATGTTTATTCTGTTGGCTATATGAGCCACGATGGTTCGATCCCGCGTTTCATGGCCTACATCAGCCTGTTCACCTTCTTCATGCTGATGCTCGTCACCGCCGATAATCTGGTGCAGCTTTTCTTCGGCTGGGAAGGCGTCGGGCTTACGTCCTACCTGTTGATCGGCTTCTGGTACACGCGGCCTTCGGCCAATGCCGCCGCAATCAAGGCATTTTTGGTCAACCGTGTGGGCGACTTCGGCTTCGGCTTGGGCATTTTCGCCACCTACATGCTGTTCGATTCGATCCATTTCGATACGATCTTCGCGGCGGCCGCCGGGCAGGCGGACACCTCGCTGGCCGTATTCGGCGGCGACTTCCACGCATTGACCGTCATCTGCCTGCTTTTGTTCATGGGGGCCATGGGCAAGTCGGCGCAGATCGGCCTGCACACCTGGCTCCCCGACGCCATGGAAGGCCCGACACCGGTTTCCGCCCTGATCCATGCGGCAACCATGGTGACGGCGGGTATCTTCATGGTGGCGCGCCTTTCACCGTTGTTCGAATATTCGGATACGGCGCTGGCCGTGGTGACCATCGTCGGCGCAACCACCGCCATCTTCGCTGCCACCGTGGCCTGCGTGCAAAACGACATTAAGCGCGTCGTCGCCTATTCGACCTGTTCGCAGCTTGGTTACATGTTCTTTGCCCTTGGCGTTTCCGCCTATTCGGCGGGGATGTTCCACCTGGTTACCCACGCTTTCTTCAAGGCGCTCTTGTTCCTGAGCGCGGGCTCAGTCATCCACGCCATGTCGGACGAGCAGGACATGCGCAACATGGGCGGCCTGTGGAAAATGATCCCGGTGACTTACGCGGTCATGTGGATCGGATCTTTGGCGCTGGCCGGTGTGTGGCCGTTTGCGGGCTTCTATTCCAAGGACATCATCCTCGAAGCCGCCTGGGGCGCGCATACCGGGGTCGGAATGTACGCCTTCTGGATGGGTATCATCGCTGCGTTCCTGACCGCGTTCTATTCGTGGCGGCTGTTGATCATGACCTTCCACGGAACGTCCCGGGCCGACGAACAGGTTTTGGCTCACGTTCACGAATCGCCCAAGGTCATGCTGATCCCGCTGATCGTGCTGGCCACCGGGGCCTTGTTCATGGGTTACGTGGGCGCGCCCTATTTCGTCGGTGAACTGACCGACGGATTCTGGGAAAGCGCAATTCTGATCCTGCCGGGCCATCCGGCGCTGGAGAACGCCCATCACGTTCCTGTCTGGGTGAAGTTTGCGCCGCTGGCCGTGGGCCTTGCGGGCATTGCCACGGCCTATGTGCTGTACATGTTTGCGCCGGGTATTCCGGGCGCCATCGCGGCCCGCTTCCAGGGTGTTTATCAATTCCTGGTGCACAAGTGGTACTTCGATGAACTTTACGACGCCGTGTTCGTCCGTCCCGCGTTTTATCTGGGACGCCAGTTCTGGAAAGTCGGGGACGGCACGCTGATCGACGGTCTGGGTCCCGACGGTTTGTCGGCGGCAACGCTGGACGTTGCGCGGCGCGGCGCGCGGCTGCAAAGCGGTTACGTCTACCATTACGCGTTCGCCATGCTGATTGGCGTCGTGTTCCTGGTTTCCTGGTATCTTCTGACGGGCGCGGGGTGAGGCGGGTATGACTGATTTTCCCATACTTTCGCTTGTCATCTTCCTGCCGCTGATCGGTGTTGGGCTGGTTCTTATCATTCGCGGTGACGAGATTACCGTGGCGCGCAACGCCCGCGCGGTGGCGTTGTGGACATCCGTCATAACCTTCGTGTTGTCGATTTTTCTGTGGATCGGGTTTGATGCGTCAACCGCCGATTTCCAGTTCACGCACCGCGTCTACTGGATGCCGGAATTCAACATCGCCTACCACGTGGGTCTGGACGGAATTTCACTTTTGTTCGTCCTCCTATCCACGTTGTTGACGCCGATCTGCATCCTTGCCAGCTGGGAGTCCATCCAAACCCGCGTCAAGGAATACATGATCGCCTTCCTGCTGATGGAAGTGATGATGTTGGGCATGTTCGCAGCGCTGGACATCGTCGTTTTCTACATCTTCTACGAAGGTGTGCTGATCCCCATGTTCCTGATCATCGGTGTCTGGGGCGGACCTAACCGGATTTACGCTTCGTTCAAGTTCTTCCTGTATACGCTGATCGGCTCGGTGCTGATGCTGCTGGCCATTCTGGCCATGTATTTCATGGCCGGAACCGCAGACATTCCGGAACTGATGAACTTCAACTTCCCGGCGGAAATGCAAACGTGGCTGTGGCTGGCGTTCCTGGCCTCGTTCGCGGTCAAGGTCCCCATGTGGCCGGTGCACACCTGGCTGCCCGACGCCCATGTGGAAGCGCCGACGGCCGGGTCGGTTATTCTGGCCGGCGTGTTGCTGAAATTCGGCGCTTACGGGCTGTTGCGTTTTTCGCTGCCCATGTTCCCCATCGCCTCCATCGAATTCACGCCGCTGATCTATGCGCTCAGCATTATTGCGGTGATTTACACGTCGTTGGTGGCGTTGGCCCAGGAAGATATGAAGAAGCTGATTGCGTACTCCTCGGTCGCGCACATGGGGTTTGTCACCATCGGCACCTTTACCCTGACAGTTCAGGGAATCGAAGGAGCGATTTACCAAGCGCTTAGCCACGGAGTTGTTTCGGCGGCCTTGTTCCTGATCGTCGGCGTCGTGTACGACCGCATTCATTCGCGCGCAATCGCCGATTACGAAGGTCTGGTCCATCGGATGCCGACATACTCGGTCATTTTCATGATCTTCATGCTGGCCTCGGTCGGCCTGCCGGGAACCAGCGGTTTCGTTGGCGAGTTCCTGGTGCTGGTTGGTATTTTCCAGGTCAACACATGGGTTGCGGCGTTTGCGGCTACCGGCGTTATCCTGGGCGCGGTCTATATGCTTTACCTCTATCGCCGGGTCATTTTCGGCAAGCTGACGAAAGATAGCCTGCTGGCGATCACCGATATGAACCGGCGCGAAATAGCGGTGTTTGCACCGTTGGTTTTGTTGGTTTTTGTGATGGGTATCTATCCGATCCCGTTCCTCGAAGTGATGCATGCCTCGGTCGATAATTTGATCGCTGATTTCGAAGTGGCACGCGCCGCTTACGAAGGCGTCGCCGTTGCTGGGCAATAGCGGATAGAGACTTAAAGGAGAACGCGGCTGATGCCGAGCGCAAGTTTGCCAAACCTGATCCCGGCCTTGCCGGAGTTGTTCCTGGTCTGCACGGCCATGGCGCTGTTGATGCTCGGCGTTTTCCAGAAAGCCGGGGCCAAGGGAGAGGACGTCAGGACGGGACGCTTTGTTTCGAACCTTGGCGCCATCGGTCTCTTTTTGACGCTTCTGCTGGTTGTTCCCATTGCCGATAACGGCACGGCTTACACATTCGCCAACATGTTTGTCAGCGATCCCTTCGCCGTTTTCATGAAGGTCCTGATCCTGATTGCTTCGGCGACGGCCCTCGTTATGTCCCAGGACTACATGCACCGTCAGGGAATTGCGCGCTTCGAATTCCCGGTGCTGGTGCTGTTCGCGACCGTCGGCATGATGATGATGGTTTCGGCCAATGATCTGATTTCGCTTTACGTCGGCCTCGAAATGCAGAGCCTTTCGCTCTATGTGATCGCCGCTTTCCAGCGTGATGACCTGCGCTCCACCGAAGCCGGGCTTAAGTATTTCGTACTGGGCGCGTTGGCCTCGGGCATGCTGCTTTACGGTTCTTCCCTGGTTTACGGGTTCTCGGGCACGACCAGCTTCGAGACCCTGGCCAGCGTCTTGCAGGGCGCAAACGCTTCCGATCCCTCGGTCGGTCTGGTCATCGGTATCGTCTTCATTCTGGTCGGGTTGGCTTTCAAGGTTTCCGCCGTGCCGTTCCATATGTGGACACCGGACGTTTATGAAGGTGCGCCAACGCCGGTTACCGCCTTTTTCTCGGTCGCGCCGAAACTGGCTGCTATCGGTCTGTTCATCCGGGTAATGGTCGATCCGTTTGGTGATTTGCTCGCCCAATGGCAGCAAATCGTCATTTTCGTTTCCGTCGCCTCCATGGCGCTGGGCGGTTTCGTCGCCATTAACCAGACCAATATCAAGCGCATGATGGCCTACAGCTCCATCGGCCATGTGGGGTATGCGCTGATTGGCCTGGCCGTGGGTAACGAAGTCGGCGTGCGCGGCGTTCTCGTCTACATGGCGATTTATATCTTCATGAACCTGGGGGCCTTTGCCTGCATTCTTTGCATGCGGCGCGGCGACCGCATGGTCGCGGATATCAAGGATCTGGCCGGTTTCTCCACAACCCATCCCATGGCTGCCGCGGCAATGGCCATTTTCATGTTTTCCATGGCGGGCATCCCGCCGCTGGCCGGTTTCTTCGGCAAGTTCTATATCTTCCTCGCCGCCATCGAGGCCGAACTGTATGCCTTGGCCGTAATCGGCGTTCTGACCAGCGTTGTCGGCGCATTTTACTATTTGCGAATCATCAAAATCATGTATTTCGACGACGTGACTGATCCGCTGGAAACCGGAATTCCGCGCGAACTCGGTTTGGTTCTGTTGGGAACGGCTGCTGTCATCGTGCTTTTCTTTGTCTTCCCTGGCCCGTTGCTGGACGCCGCAGGAACCGCCGCCGCAGCACTTTTCGCCGGGTAATGACCCTCCCGAACGGGTTTCATCTGATCGAACTTGGGGCCGTCGGCAGCACCAACGACGAAGCCAAATCCCTGGCCATCAACGGCGCAAACGACGGAACGGTTGTGCGCGCCGCTTCGCAGACAGCCGGGCGCGGACGCCACGGTCGCACGTGGGTGTCGGAATTGGGAAATCTCTATTTCTCGTTGCTGGTTCGCCCCGCCTGTCCGCCCCAACAAGCAGTCCAACTTAGCTTCGTAACCGCCGTTGCGCTTGCCGAAACCCTTTCCGAGCATTTGCCGAAGACGGTCCCCGTCACCTGCAAATGGCCCAACGACATTCTCGTTGGCTGCAAGAAGATCGCCGGAATGCTGTTGGAGTCGGCGCCGCTGGGCGACGGGGCTCTCGACTGGCTTGTCATCGGTATAGGCCTCAATGTTGGCGGCCACCCGTCTGATGTCATGTACCCCGCGACTTCGGTTCACGCGGCGGGCGCGCCTGATGTGGCCGCCGATGAATTGCTCGCGCACTTTTGCCGCCGGTTCGCACATTGGCGCACAATCTGGATTGACGGTGGAT
>JABGRG010000160.1 GCA_018648445.1 Rhodospirillales bacterium
CCGATGTGAAACGCATTGCCGCCGCCTTGCCCGAACGCCGCCAGACGATGCTGTTCTCGGCGACCATGCCGAAAACCATCCAGGGTCTCGCCGCTGGCCTGCTGAACGATCCGGTGCGCATTGAAGTCGCGCCCACGGCGACCACCGTCGAAAAGGTGGAACAACAGGTCCTGTTCGTGGCCAAGGACAAGAAGCGCGCACTGCTTGGCGAGCTTATGAACGACAAGGGCATCGAGCGAGTACTCATCTTCACCCGCACCAAGCACGGGGCCGACCGGGTTGCCCGGCAGCTGCACCAGATCGGTGTACAGTCGGACGCCATTCACGGCAACAAGTCGCAGAACGCCCGCCAAAAAGCGCTCAAGAGTTTCCGTTCGGGACGCATCCGGGCGCTGGTGGCCACCGACATCGCCGCGCGCGGTATTGATGTGGAAGGCGTTACCCACGTCATCAATTTCGAGTTGCCCAACGAGCCCGAAAGCTACGTGCACCGCATTGGCCGCACGGCGCGGGCCGGAGCGGGCGGCGTCGCCATATCGTTCTGCGATCACGACGAACGCGCCTATCTGCGCGACATCGAAAAGACGATCCGCCAGAGCGTGCCGGTTATCACGGACCACCCTTTTCACGCCGCCGAAATCGCCAACGACACCGGCCCGGCCAAAAAACCCCAGCGTAGAAAACGGTTCGGACACGGAAAGGGCCAGGGAAGCGGGCATCCCCGTAGAAACGGCCAGGATCGAGAAATTGGCCAGGATCGAGAGTTCGCCCCGCGCCATGGCCAAAACGACGGAAACGCCTCGCGTCATGGCCACAACGACGGAAACGCCCCGAGCCAGCGCCGCCGCTCGCCCAAACGCCACAGGCGCGGCGAACGCAAAGCGGCCTAACGCCGGTTCAAATTTGCCGGAAGGATTTCATCACCGGCGACTGCCAATGCGGATCATGGTACCATATTGACCTGAAGAATTGCCGGGTGGCGTTTGGAAGGTGCCGGACACCATGAAACGCGGATTTCTGGTCATCGCCTTATGTTTTGTTGCGGCGGGTTGCGTGACAACGCCGCAACCCCAGTACGTCGATCCCTTGGCGTCGCTGGGGAAAACGTCGGGCAATCCCGCATTTTCGGACCATAGGCTGGGCGTTATTCTTTCGGATAACGTCCGCGGTTCGATGTCTCACCTCGAAACCTCCAGATCGCTCATCTCTTCGTTCGGCGCCTTCACCAACACGACGGCTCTGGCCGATGCGGACCCTAAATTCATCGTTGAAGGGGTCAACAAAATCCTCACGGATCGCTTCAAGGACGTCATCGTCGTCAAGAACGCCGAGGATGCGGCGGAGAAGGCGGTCGGCATAACCATGCTTCTGGATATGCAGATAAAATTGGGACCTCAATCGGGAGAACAAACCACCGTCAAGGTTTCGGGTATTTTCGTCAATAGCGCAGAGGCGGTGGTGGCGCAAGTCGATGGAAATGGGGCAAGCACCGTCCCCTGGCCGGCCAGCAGCCATATGTTCAAACCTGCGGCAGGCGCAGCGCTGGCGCAATTCGCCGGCAATCTGGATGGCTCGGCCCAATTGGAAACGGCGCTGGCAACGGCCAAACCGGCGACCCAACGATCGGCGGCGATGTCGAGGATGAGCCGGAATTATCCGATGGCGCCGATTGATGTGAGTTTCGCCCCGTCTACGCCCCGGCCCGACGACATCGCCGTTGTCATCGGCAATGCCGACTATGGCAAACTGGGTAAGGACATACCGGATGTTATACCGGCCTATGCCGATGCCGAGAGCTTCAAGCAATACGTTTTGACCGAGCTTGGCGTGCGCGAGGGCAACATCATCGACCTGCGCGACGCCACCAGCGCCCAGCTGGAAGGGGTGTTCGGCTCGGAACGAACCCATAAGGGACAGCTCTACGACTGGACCCGCCGCAATCAGTCCCGTATCTGGGTCTACTATTCGGGTCACGGAGCCCCCGCCGGTCAAAACAACGCAGCCTATCTGGTGCCCGTTGATGCCGATGGTGCGCGGATCGAAATTAACGGTTATCCGCTTGATGTGCTTTACCGCAACCTTGCACAGCTTCCGGCAAAGTCGGTTACCGTCGTGTTGGAAGCGTGCTTTTCGGGTCTCAGTCAGGCGGGCTCATTAATGACCGCGAGTTCGGGTATTTACGTCAAACCCAGATTATCTCAGGTTCCAAAGAACCTGACGGTGATCACGGCCGGCGGAGCGGATCAGGTTGCCTCGTGGGAGAATGACAAAACGATCAGCCTGTTCACCAAGTACTTTCTCACGGGCATGAGCGGAAAGGCCGACCGGAACAGCGATGGCCGGGTGGGTTGGTCCGAATTGGACGCGTACTTAAAGGACACCCTGACCTACTATGCCCGCCGCTACTACGGCCGCGATCAGACGGCACAGATTACGCCCCTTGCCAACGCCCAATAACTTCGGCGACGGCGGCCTCGGCTTCGGGGAGTGCGGCGGCGACGGGCGGGCTCAGGTTTTCACCCAGATTGAGGCGCTCGGGCTGGATGCCGACGAGGGCACGCCGTTCGGGCAACATTCCCCGGATGCGCTGGGCGTTCAAAAGGTCGTCCAATCCGATGTCGTGGGCGCTGCGGGATCGTGAGCCTAGAAAGGCGTCCATCGCTTCGCCTTCGAAGGTACGCACGGTCCCCGGTGGCGCATCCATCGAGGCCGCGTCGACCGCGATCAATCCATCATAGCCTTCTATAAGCGTAAGCAGCGCCAACCCCGCCGTTCCGCCGTCGATAAACTCGACGGACGGAAACTCTTCGGCTCGCTGGATCAACCCTTCGATAACGCGCACACCGACGGCTTCGTCCGACATCAAAACGTTGCCCACACCCAGCACCACAATTGCTTTTGGATCGCTCAACCCAATCGTTTCCTCTCAATCCTTAACGGCTTTGATAACGTGATCAACTTTCCTCAAATCGGCAAGCTCCATATGGCAGGCAATCACGTGACCGTCCCCTGCCTCGCGGGTGGGCGGCGGTTCGTTTTCGCACAGCGCGCCAAGTTTTCGCTGACAACGCGTATGAAAGGGGCAGCCCTTGGGCGGATTGACGGCGCTGGGCAGATTGCCTTCCAGAATGATCTCGCGTTTCTCGATATTGGGATCGGCGATGGGTGCGGCTGAAAGAAGAGCCTCGGTGTAGGGATGATAGGGCGGGCTGAAAACTTCGTCGGTTTTGCCCCGTTCCATGACCCGCCCCAGATACATGACGACCACGCGATCCGCCAGATAACGAACGGTGCTCAGATCGTGGCTGATGAAAAGAAGCGTGGTGCCGTGTTCGCGCTGGATATCCATCAAAAGCTCGGTCACCGCCGCCTGCACCGAAACATCCAGTGCCGAAACCGGTTCGTCGGCCACCACCAGGGCCGGATTTCCGGCAAAGGCGCGGGCGATGCCGACGCGCTGTTTTTGTCCACCCGATAACTGGCGAGGCCGCCGGTGGATGAAGTCACGCGGCAGCTTGACCGTATCCAGCAGCCCCAAAACCCGTTCGCGAATTTTCGCAGGATCGGCCTCGACGCCGAACTTGCGGATCACACGGCCGATTTGCGCGCCAATGGTCAGGCTTGGGTTCAGGGTTTCGTCCGGGTTCTGAAAAACCATCTGAACCGAGCCGATTTGTTCGGGTGTGCGCTCGTGCACCGACGTTTGGCCGATCTCGTCACCGGCGAAACGAACTTGCCCGCCGGTGCTGGCTTCCAGTCCCACCAGAACCTTGGCGAAGGTGGATTTTCCGCACCCGGACTCGCCGACGATGGCCACCGTCTCACCCTCGCGGGCGCGGAAATTCAGCGCTTCGTTGGCCTTGACGTAGTGGACGCCCTTGCCCGAAATCCATGCCCCGATGGAACGGTCGTGAACGGCGTAATACTTCTGCATATCGTCGACCGCCAACACCACGTCGCCAACGGGAACATCCACGCGTTCGCTTTCATCGGCCTCGCCGTGATCCCAAGCGATATCCCGCAAGCGCAAACAGCGCGCATGGTGCCGGGGTCCGGAATCAGTGATTGCCTGCATCCTGATTTCTTCGCCGTCGCACCGCCCCGCCACGAAATGATCGCAACGCGGACCGAAGTTGCACCCCGCGGGCCGTTCATGGGGAAGTGGCAATTGCCCCTGAATGGGCATCAGGGGACGCGAGGTCTTGTCCGCAGTCGGCAACGGTATGCATCCGAAAAGACCGTGGGTGTAAGGGTGACGTGGGCGCATGAAGACCTCGTCGATGGTCCCTTCCTCGACGCCCTCGCCCGAATACATGACACAGACCCGATCGCAGGTGTCGGTGATCAGGCCCAGGTTATGCGAAATGTACAAAAGCGCGGTGCCGTACTTCTTGCTCAGCTCGGCGATCAGGCGCACGATCCCCGCCTCGACCGTCACATCCAGCGCGGTCGTTGGTTCGTCAAGCAGCAACAATGTCGGGTTCGACAAAAGCGCCATGGAAATGACCACACGCTGCTGCTGGCCACCGGAAAGCTGATGGGGATAGGCCGCCATGATGCGCGGGGCGTCGGCCAAGTGAACGTCGCCCAACACCTGTATGGCGCGCTCCCGTGCCGCCGCTTCGCTCACGCCCTCATGGATCATCGGCACTTCCGTCAACTGGCTGGCGACGGTCAGGCTTGGATTGAGCGCGCTCATGGGTTCCTGATAGATCATGGCGATCTCGGACCCGCGAAGACGGCGAAGCTCTTCGGCTCCCATCTCGCTCATGTCGCGGCCCTTGAAACGAATGGTCCCACCGACGATGGCCCCGTTGCCGCCCACATAACGCATGATGCC
Organism: Rhodospirillales bacterium; assembly: GCA_018648445.1. Next base: position 4,841 of record JABGRG010000160.1, read on the forward strand.
CATGGCCACGGTGGATTTGCCGCAACCGGACTCGCCAACCAGCCCCAGGCTTTCGCCGGCTGCCAGCTTCAGCGAAAAATCCTTCACCGCCGGAATTTCACCGGCCCGCGTGAAATAGGAAATGCCGAGCTTCTCGATCTCAAGCACCGGAGGGTTGGATATAGCGTCCATTTTTCTCTAATCCCTCAGCGATATTTCGCGCAGGCCGTCGGCCAGGAGGTTGAAACCCAGAATCAACGAGGATATCGCTACACAGGGAAAGATGGTCATGTGCGGAAACAGGATCGCCAGCGGACGGGCGAAATTGACCATGCCGCCCCAGTCCGGGTCCGGCGGCGGCAGACCCAATCCAAGGAAACCCAGAACGCCAATGGTGATGACCACATAACCAAGTCGCAGGCAGGCATCGACAATCAGCGGACCACGCGCGTTGGGCAATATCTCGACCAGCATGATGTACCAGGGGGATTCGCCCCGGGTCTGAGCGGCCGCAACGTAGTCGCGGTTGCGCAGGTCCAGCACGAGGCCGCGCACAATTCGCATGATTCCCGGCGCGCTGGCAAACGTAATGGCGATAACGATATTTATGCCCGACGGCCCGATGGTCGAAATCACCAGAACGTAAAGAACGAGCACCGGAAAAGACAAAATGGCGTTGGCCACGAAGGACAATATTTCGTCCAGCCTTCCGCGGAAATAGCCCGCCGCGAGGCCCATGATGATGCCCACCGCATAGGCGCAAATCGTCGCCAGCGGGGCATAAAAAAGGACCGTCCGCGAACCCCAGATGATACGCGACAGAATATCCCGGCCCAATTGATCGGTACCCAGCCAGAAGGTGCCGCCAGCCGGGAACGGCGTACCCGGCTTGGCCATGGGCAGAAGTTGCGCGTTGGGCTCGAACGGCGCGATCAAGGGCGCAAAAAGGGCAACGCCGATCCAAAACAGAACGAGACCGGCGCCGATCATGCCGACCCAGCTTTCCCGCAAAAGCAAAAATGACCGCAGCGCCCGAAGGACGGCCTTTCCTTTGGTCGGGGCGGGCATAATGGATTTCACCAATTCGATCATCGCGCCCCCCCCAGAGCATGTCTCCCTTATTCGGAACCGCTGAGACACCGTATCCGGTGTGCTGACA
>JABGRG010000029.1 GCA_018648445.1 Rhodospirillales bacterium
CGGCGGCCGTCGATTTCGACGACGGCACGAATTCCGCCGGAATTGCTCAGGAACACTTCCGAAGCGCTTTCCAGTTGATCCGGCGTTATGGATTGTTCCGCCGCCCCGATCGCCTCGATCACGGCGGCGCGCATGACGCCGGGAAGGGCGCCGTCGCGGGTGGGCGGCGTCGCGGTCTTTCCGCCGATCACGCAAAACACGTTGGCCGCACTGGCTTCGGCCAGAAAACCGGCGGTGTTCAGAAGTAACGCCTCATCGGCACCACGATCTTCGGCTTCCTTGAGCGCCAAAATCCCTTCCAGATAATTCAGCGACTTGATGCGCGACAGCGGTGAGTGTTCGTTGCGCCGTGTCGAGGCGGCGATCACCGCCTTGACCGGCTTGGGCGGGGCGAGGGACTGAACGAACGCCATAATTAGCACACTCGGCGACGCCTTCGTTGGCGGGCGCAGGCCGCGAGGCGCCGGGCCACGAGAAACCGTCAGGCGGATCGTCCCGTGTTCAATGCCATTTTCTTCCGCCGTTCGCCGCACGGCCGCCTCAAGGTCATCACGCGAATAGGGCGGAACGATGCCGCAAACCCGTAGGCCATGGGCCAGGCGCGCAAGATGCCGCTCCAGGCGAAGGGGGTTGGAATCACGAACGGCAATGGTTTCGAAAACGCCGTCACCCAGCAAAAATCCCCGGTCATCCACGCGGATGCGGGCCTCGCCTTCGCCAACCAGATCACCGTTCAGCCAAACCTTCATGGGTCCTCCGCCTGCAGGCTTTGCATGAGCGCGCGGGCCTTGTCCATGGTTTCTTCGAATTCACGCGCCGGGTCGGAATCGGCGACAATACCGCCGCCCACCTGCAAAATGGCCTCGTCCCGGTCAATAACGATGGTGCGAATAACGATGCTGGAATCCATGGCGCCGTCGAAGCCGATCCAGGCGATGGTTCCGCAATAGGGGCCGCGCCGGGCGCATTCCAGTTCCGAAATAATTTCCATAGCGCGGATTTTGGGCGCGCCGGTGATCGATCCGCCGGGAAAGGCGGCGCGCAATAGATCGACCGGGCCAAGCCCTACACGAAGGTGCGCTTCAACCACCGAAACCAGATGATGAACGGTGGCGAAACTTTCCAGCCCGCACAGTTTGGGAACCGAGACGCTGCCGGTTCTGGCCACCCTGGACAGATCATTGCGCAGGAGATCCGCGATCATAAGGTTTTCCGCGCGGTCCTTTGGGCTGGCCTCCAGTTCGCGCGCCAAAGCGGCGTCCGCTTCCGGGCTTGCGCTGCGCGGGCGCGTTCCCTTGATGGGCCGGGTTTCGATGGTGCCATCGGCGTTCAAGCGCAAAAACCGTTCGGGCGAAGCCGAAACCACGGCCCGGTCCGCCCCGCAATTGATGACGGCCCCAAACGGCGCGGGATTCGTTTCGCGAACCCTCAAATAGAGGGCCAGCGGGTCCAGACCTTCAGGCATGGGGGCGATCAGGCGGTGCGAGATGTTGGCCTGATAGATATCACCCGCATGAATGTAATCAACGGTCTTGGCCACGTTGGTCTCGAACTCGGCGCGCGGGGTTTCAAAACGCCATGACGAGCGGCCGCCGGGGTCGGCGGGCGGAGCGGGGGCCACCTGGATGCGAGCCGCCATCGCCGCCATTCGGGCGTCCGCGTCATTCCTTGCAACATTGGTGGCGATGATCCAGGCGCGCTCCTCGAGCATATCGAAGGCGGCAATGGTGTCGTAGAAACCCACAAACAGATCGGGAAGACCACAGCCCGAGCTCGCGTGCGGGGGCAGGCGCTCCAGCGTGGCCCCCAACTCGTACCCCAGAAAGCCCACCGCTCCGGTTTGGAAAGGGGGCAGGTCCGGATCGGTCCGAACGCTGAACTTATCCAGCATTGTGGTGATTTCGGCCAAGGGATCGGAAGTCGGGTCGCCCAACCGCCATTCAATCAGGGAAAACGGGTCTGCGGCGATATAGCTCCAGCGTCCGCGACCGCCGGACGCTTGCGCGCTGTCCAGCAGCATGGCCGCAGGCTCATCTGCGAAAGCCGCAAACGCTTGCGACGGATCGACGAAAGGGATTGATCGGGCCCGGGGCCGATTTGGGGGCCGATCTGGCGGCCGTTCAGGGTAGGTCACCCAACACCCGGTCCGGTGGGGGATTGCCGTCAACGAAGGTTTTGATGTTGATCACCACCTTCTCGCCCATGTCGATGCGCCCTTCCAAAGTGGCCGATCCCATGTGCGGAACCAGAACCACGTTGTCGAGCGCAGTCAGCTTGGGATTGACGGCGGGCGCGTGTTCAAACACATCCAGCGCAGCACCCCCCAGATCGCCCGCGATCAGCATGCGGGTCAGGGCGTTCTCATCAATGACCTCACCGCGCGAGGTATTGACGACAAAGGCGTGGGGCTGCAGCAACTGTAAGCGCCGGGCCGACAGCAGGTGATAGGTGGCGGGCGTGTGCGGACAGTTGACCGAAATGATGTCCATCCTTGCCAGCATCTGATCCAGGCTTTCCCAGTAGGTGGCCTCCAGCTCGCTTTCCACCTCGGGATGGACGCGCCGACGGTTATGGTAATGGATGGAAAGCCCGAACCCCTTGGCCCGCGCCGCCAGCGCCTGGCCGATGCGGCCCATGCCGAGAATGCCCAATCGTTTTCCGTTGATGCGCCGGCCCAGCATCCAGGTCGGTGACCAGCCGTTCCAGCCGCCTGCGCGCAGGGTGCGCTCACCCTCGCCCAGACGCCTAGATGCGGCCAAAATCATGGCCATGGTCATGTCGGCGGTGTCGTCGGTCAGAACGTCGGGCGTGTTGGTGACGACGATACCGGCGGCATTGGCGGCGGCCAGATCAATATGATCGACGCCGGTTCCGAAATTAGCGATCAGCTTGAGGTTCGGCCCGGCTTCCGCAATGACGGCGGCGTCGATGCGGTCGGTAATGGTCGGCGTCAACACATCGGCGATGCGAACGGCCTCAATAAGATCGGCCTTGCTCATGGGCGCATCACCCAAATTGAGGCGCGCGTCGAACAACTCCATCATCCGCGTTTCGATGGCGTCCGGCAGTTTTCGCGTTACCACGACAACGGGTTTCATTTGCATTAAGCCTTTGTTACCGATCCTTGGTAATATAATGCGGCTAGTATCAAAACAAGAGGATAACCCGAGTGGTCCGATTTGTGCGCCTCGCCATCGTCGTATTGGGTTTTGCCCTCGCGATGGTTCCGGCATTGGCCTTTGCCGCGCCCCAGGGAACGGGGCTCCCGTTACCCCGTTTCATCAGCCTGCGCGCCGACAAGGTCAAGCTGCGCACCGGCCCGGGCGTTCAGTACCCGGAAGAATGGGTCTACCATCGCAAGGACCTGCCGCTTGAAATCATCGCCGAACATCACACCTGGCGAAAAATCCGCGACTGGCAGGGAACGCAGGGCTGGATGCACCAAAGCCTGCTCAGCGGCAAGAGAACCCTGATCGTCACCGGAACCGTTCGTTCGCTGCGCACCAAGCCCGACATCAAAAGCAACGCCGTCGCGCGCGCCGAACCCGGCGTCGTCGGCAACATTTTAGGCTGCCCGGAAGCAAGCCTGTGGTGCCGCGTCGAGGTCGGCGGTTTCACCGGCTGGCTGCGCAAACTGGAATTCTGGGGTGCCTATAAGGGCGAGGTGGTCGAGTAGGGCGCGCCAACCCCCCCTGCGATTCCCTCCGCGTTGCGATCATTGCCTGCAATACAACTTTTTGTTAGCGTGAGCGATGTACTTCGCAGGGTGGCGGGATGGCCGATATCAACGAAAATAAGAATGCGGGCGGGATCGTTCGCGCGTTTCCGGTGTTGGTTCTTGTGGCGGTCGCGGTCGGGTTTTTCGTTTGGTATGACCAAGTAATCGCATGGCCTTGGTGGGCCAAAGTCACTCCTCCGGCCTTGACCTTGTTGGCGTTCCTGAAGTGGTACGGCGATTTCCGAAATAACGCTCGCCTGTTCATTTGCGACGTGGCGGGGCTGTTTGGTGTGCGCGATTCGCTTCCAATGTGCCGTGAGGCGGACCAATCGCCGGACGAAAAAGATTCGTTGGCGCTCCTGGAATTTCTGAAAGCGCAAAAAGGGGAACTCAACCCGGATCAACTGGATTTATTACGCCGTTTGGAAACCCATTTTGTAGAAGAGGCGTTCGACGTATTGACGAAGGCGGCGGGGTTAAAGGATGACCCCGTGGAAACCCGAGCCAATGCCGATACCCGTGTAACCCTTCGCGAAACGGTTGAGGAAGGCAATCCCGAGGAGCGCCGCGCGCTGGCCATGATTGCCGAGGGCGACCTCACCAGCGGTTTACAACTATTGTCCGATCTGGCGACGGCATCATCGCACGAGACCACCGCGCAATGGCGGCGCATCGGCCGTCTGGCCTATGCCGCCGACACCGCGCGGGCGCTCGCCGCCTATGAAAAAGTCGTCGCCCTCGACCGGTCCGACCCTTGGGACGCCATCTATCTAGGCCGTCTGTATAAAAGAGCCGGAAAGCTCGACCACGCCCACCGAACCTTTGAGAATGCGCTCGCTCCCCTGACCGGAGGCGACCACCGTGACCGCGAGGTCCTGTTGAACGAAATCGGCGACGTGCTGGTGGCCCAGGGCGACCTTGCGGGCGCGCTGGAAAACTACCGGGCCGCCATGGATATCGCCGAACGCCTCGCCGACGACGATCCCGGCAACGCCGGATGGCGGCGCGACCTGTCGGTGTCGCACAATAAAATCGGCAACGTGCTGGTGGCCCAGGGCGACCTTGCGGGCGCGCTGGAAAACTACCGGGCCGCCATGGATATCGCCGAACGCCTCGCCGACGACGATCCCGGCAACGCCGGATGGCAGGCCGACCTTGCGGCAAGCCACGGCAAACTTGGCCAGCTGCTGAAGGAAACGGGGAAGCCGGACCAAGCCCTTGAAATGTTAGAAAAGGCCCGCGCCATTATCGCGCCGCTGGCCGAGGGTTCGGAGATGGCGCTTTGGAAGGATTATCTAGCGATCTTTGATAGGGAAATCGCTGCGCTTCGGGACTGATGCGCAGGGTCTCAGTTGTCAAAACCCCCGCTTACGAAAAATCCCCCGCCAGCGCCGCTCGTGCGTCTTCCGGCAGCACCGTCATGTGCGGGTATTTCGCATGGCCGACGGCGAGTACCGCCGCTTGCTCGCACCGGGAGCCTGTTTTTGCCAAATAAGAACATGCCGCCAACCTCCCCAGACGGCTGAAGCAGCGCGAGCAAACGCCCCCTGGCACCAGCATTGATCGACCTGGTGCGTTGATCCATCCATCCAGCTTAGGTGGATTTGCGTGCTTGGTGTTGGTATTGTTGGTGGCTGGTTGCTTGGAAGCCTGCGGTTGTTGAGATGCTATGAAAACAGTCATTAAGGCTCGAACTCATACATAATCAGTCGGAAGATAAAGAATGACAAACCCAACCAGCATCAGCCGAAATGAATTTTATCAGGCGTACGACCGCAAAGGTCAGGGGGCTTACCTAAAGCCCAAGCACGTTAGGCAATTTCGCAAAGATTTTGTCCAAGCTTCTGGTTGCCGGCCGGGAATGTCTGTGTTGGAGCTGGGATGCGGCAATGGCCTGTTCTTGCGCTTTCTTGCCCATCTGGGTGCCGATAACTTCATGGGGGTCGATGGTGATCCGCGGATCATGGACGAGTTGCCAGCGGAAATAGCCTCGTCGGTTCATATTCTCGATTTTGTTGATTTTTTTAGCTCTGATCTGGCTCGCGAACGGTTTGACCGTGTTGTGCTATTTGACGTACTGGAACACTTCACTCCCGATGACGCGGCTATTTTGCTTCGATCAGTAGCGGGTCTGTTACCAGACGATGGGCGAGTCGTCATCCGTGTGCCCAACATGGCCTCGCCGTTGGCATTGGGTGTTCAGTACAACGATGTTACCCACAGGACCGCGTTTTCAGCGGGCTCAATCCGCCAAGTAGCAAGCGTCGCTGGGCTGGAGCCAGTAGCCTTTCAACCTCAAGCCTATTCTTCCTGGTACAGAGAAATACGAGAGCGCGCTCTTACTTCGGTGGTTTCTTGGTTTCTTGCCACGCCGCCAATGATTTGGTCGCCAAATTTGATTGCCGTGTTGAAAAAGAATGCTGGTTGAAAATTTCTGCACACCCACGCATCCGGGGTGGTTCGCGTTTGATTGTCGCGCGAAATAACAACTTTAATGGGGGGCAACGATGGTATCTGAGGTTGAGCGGGATATGCGGTATTTTGCCCTCCGAAAGAAGCACGTCCGTCAATACGATTCTGAGTTCTTGGCGTTTACCAATGCCGATACCGGCATGTTTGTTCTTGAGATTGGATGTGGCACTGGGATTTTTTCACGCTATCTCCAGCAAAAAGGCTTCACCAACGTTGTCTGTCTGGACTTGGATGAAAGGCTCGCTTCCGTACTCTCCGATCTTGATCCTTTCCAAGTGGTCTTTGAGGACGCTGAAGCATATTTGGATTCCATTTCGGGCAAGCAGACGTTCGATCTAATTGTCATGCAAGATGTCCTGGAACATCTGCCACTGGAAAAAACTTTATCCATGTTCAGGGCGTTTTATTCAGCTCTTGCACCTAGTGGACGCGTCTTAATCAGGACTCCGAATTTGTCTTCTCCTTGGGGGGCGCGTCTTTTCTACGGCGGATTCGATCACGTTACGCCTTATTCTCCCGATCGGGTTCGGGAAATTGCCGCCTTGACGAACTTTCAAGTTGTCAGGATGGCCGGACAGAAAACAGGCAAACGCCGTAAGCAGATAGCGGCTAATATCTTACATGGTATCCTGTCGCGTATTCTTCCGGAGCATCCTGAAATTTGGGAAGCCAACCTTGTGGCGTTGCTGGAAAAGCAGAAGTCGTAGCAATCACCCCCTGCGATACTTAATTATCTAATCATTGAATGTTGCAAAATGGTCAGACTCGGACTTCACAGGTCGGGTGCCAACCGCCCGAATCCCACCGCCGGGTGATCCGAAACGCTCTAAGAAAAATCCCCCGCCAGCGCTGTGCGGGTCTCATCGGACAGCACCGTCATGTGCGGATATTTTGCATGCCCGACGGCGAGTGTCGCCCGGGTTCCGGCGGCCTTGAACTTTTCTGCCTGCGCGTCCGTGAAGGGGAAATGGAGGAACTGGATGGAGGAGGCCTTGCCGTCGGCGGTGGTACGATCCACGTCGGCTTCGGGAATGGCTTCGACGGTTTCACCGGCGAACGACAGGGTCACGGTTTCCTCGACGCCGCCCAAGCCGGCCAGGAAAGCGGCCCGGCGTTCGGGATTGTCGATCTCGAACATCAAGGTGGCGACCAGTTCGCGCCCATTGGGGATGAGCGGGTTATAGGCCGCCAGTTCGTCCGGTATCTGCTCTTCGCCGCCCTTTTCGATGAACAGCATTTCGTGGATCTGATGCCACATGGTTTCATAGCATTCGAAATAGAAGGTGGCATCGGGGCCGAGGGCCACGCGGCGCGGCCTCTTGAGGTCGGAAATGGCGCGGCGGCGCTCGGCGCGAACTTTCGCGTAGTCGTCCATGGCCATGACGTCGGCCCGCGTGATTTCGGTCTTTGGCATTGGTTTCAGCTTCCTTTCGCGTAGGCACGGGCCATGATTTCAATGGGATGGTTGGCGGTTTCTACGTTTGATATGTCCTCGCCCAGCTTTTCCATGCCCTGCAAAATGTGCTCGCGCGCCAGCGGGCATTCGGACACCACGTAGGCGGCCCCAGAATCGGCCGACACCGCTTTGGCCGCCTGGCGGGCGACCGGCTTGCCAATTTTCAGCGCGGTATCGAAGTTTTCCTTCTTGATGCCCCACGAGCCGCCGTGGCCCGAGCAACGCTCAAGCACCGTAACCTTGGTATCGGGCAGATGGCCCAGCATCTCGGCTGCCTTGCGGCCCATGTTCTGGGCGCGCGCATGGCACGCCACATGGACGGCGACGTCCCCTTCGGCCGCGGCTAGCCCTTCGGCCAGACCTTCGTTGCGGGCGATGTCGGACACGTATTCGCTGATATCGAAGGTGGCCTGGCTCAAGCGCTTTACCGCCTCGTTATCGGGCACCAGCAGCGGCCACTCGAATTTCATCATGAGCGTGCACGACGGAACCAGGGAGATCACGTCATAACCCTTATCGATCCAGTCGGCGAAGGCCGCCGCGGTTATTTCGGCCTTTTTGGCGACACGGGCCAGATCACCGTGTTCCAGTTGCGGCATGCCGCAGCAGCCCGGGTAGACGACCTCGGCATCGATGCCGTTGGCGGCCAGCACGTCCAGCGCCGCCACGCCGATGTCGGGGTTGTTGTAATTGGCGAAACAGGTGGCGTAGATCACCGCCTTGCGCCCAGCCGCCGGAGCTTGCGCGTTGACGGCGCGCGCCTCGCGCTTGGCCCGCGCCACCAGGGTTTTGCCGTGAAATTTCGGCAAATACGCGTCCCTGTGAATGCCCGCAACCCCTTCCATAACGGGCCGCGTCATCTTGTTGGAACAGCCCGTCGCCCAATTGGCCAGCGGGGCCACCGCGCAGCCCAGACGGCCGTTGCGGTCGGTCTCGCTGATCTGCTTGTCCATGAACCCGACCTTGCCCGCGCGGGCTTCTACGGCCCGGTAGCGCAGCATCAGGTGGGGGAAATCAAGATTGAACTCGTGCGGCGGCACGTACGGGCACTTGGTCAAATAGCACATGTCGCAAAGGGTGCAGGCGTCGGCGACGGCCTTGAATTGCGCGCTTTCCACGCCGTCCAGTTCGCCCGTTTCGCACTCATCGATCATGTCGAACAGACGCGGGAAACTGTCGCACAAATTAAAACAGCGGCGGCATCCGTGGCAGATGTCAAAGACCCGCCGCAGTTCCTTGTCCAGCTCAACTTGATCGTAAAACGCCTCGTCGCGCCACGCGATGGCATGGCGCGTCGGAGCCTCAAGGCTTCCCTCGCGCATGGCCGTTCCCCCGTTCCCGTACTCCCACGCCAAAACGTATCACATCGGTACGGAACATCAATCAGCATGAAAAAGGGGGGCCGACAGCCCCCCGTTCGCATAACGTAAACCCGTTAGCCGGTGGCCGTCAGTCGAGCCCGTCGAGGGCCTTCTGGAAACGCCCGGCGTGGGACTTTTCTGCTTTCGCCAGGGTTTCAAACCACTCGGCGATTTCGTCGAAACCTTCTTCGCGGGCGGTCTTGGCCATGCCCGGATACATATCGGTGTATTCGTGGGTTTCGCCGGCAACGGAAGCTCTCAGATTGTCGGCCGTTTCGCCAATGGGAAGTCCGGTTGCCGGATCGCCCACTTCTTCCAGATATTCGAGATGGCCGTGCGCGTGTCCGGTTTCGCCTTCGGCGGTGGAACGAAACACGGCCGAGACATCGTTATAACCCTCGATGTCGGCCTTCTGCGCGAAATACAGATACCGCCGGTTGGCCTGGGATTCACCGGCAAATGCATCCTTCAAATTCTGTTCGGTGTTCGATCCTTTTAAATCAGACATCTTTTCCCCCTCGCTTCAAATCAATCACAGCGGTAATAACCAGCATGCCGACACCCCGTCGACACAGCAGTATATAGGGACCACAAATCTAATGTCAACCGCTTAGAGCATTTCTAAACTTATCTGTAAGTATCTGGTTTTTTGTGTTTTTTAGGTTGCCGAGACGCGAACAATAACGTCGACCCGCTTTACCTCGTGGCCTTCCGGCACCTGCGGAACCTTGGAAACGACGATGTCGTCACCCGGGATATCAACCAAGCTGCCGGAATTTTCCATGAAGAAGTGATGGTGCTCGCTCGTGTTGGTGTCGAAATACGAGCGCGAAGCATCGACCACGATCTCGCGTAACATTCCGCATGACGTGAACTGGTGCAACGTGTTGTAAACGGTCGCCAGCGATACCCGGACATTGGCGCCCAGGACCTCGGCATGGAGCATTTCCGCCGTAAGGTGGCGATCACCACCCTCGAAAAGAATTTTAGCCAATGCCAGGCGTTGACGGGTCGGGCGAAGACCGGCGTCACGCAGGCGATCAATGATGTGGCTGTACGGGCGAATTTTTGTCATGTTTCCCATATAGGTATTTGGAAGTTTGAAATAAGGATAATGTAAAGATGATATGCAACTTTCCTCATATTATCAATAAGGAAATTATGGGTATTCGTCAAAAAAAAGCCGCCCGTAGGGCGACTCTAAAGCACTGAAATTATTTGGATTTCGATCAATCGCCGGTTTGCAGGCGCTCGACCATCTGGCGAACTGTCGGAATGAATCCGTCCTTGAAAAACGGGTCGGTGGCGAACTGATACGCATTGTGGCCCGAAAACATCAGATTGTTATCGACGTCGTCCGAGTGGGCAATCGACTGCAGCGTCTTTTGGATGCAGTAAGATCGCGGATCGGCGGGTTTTCCCGTTGTTCCGGCGTCGTTCTGCGCCCAATTGCTGAACCGGCATTGACTGAGACAGCCCATACACCCGCCCTGATCGGCGCGAATTTGCTCGCCCTTATCGGGGGATACGAAGATCAGGGTTGAATCCGGCGTGCGCATGGGAATGCTGAACCCCTGGGCGATCCATTCGTCCGTCCGCACCTTGTCAGCGGGGCTCAGGTAAAAGATGCGCCCGCGCGCGCCGACCGAAAGCTCTTCGGTGTGCTCGCCGATGGGTTCACGCGAAAACACGACCTGACGCTCGCTACGCTCGCGCAGCTCGGCAATGAAATTATTGTCGATCGCCGACGAATAGAACCCGGTCGGGCTGAACTTGTTGAGAAAAACGTCACCTTCCTTCAGGCTGGTCAGACGCTTTTTCCAGGCTTCCGATACGGGACTTTCCTTGGTCAGGATCGGTCGCGTGCCCAACTGGAACGCGATCGGCCCCAATTCTTCGTTGTCGATCCAGTCTTCCCAATCGCGCAAATACCAAACGCCGCCCGCCATGATGATCGGGGTTTGGTCCAGACCGAAGCCACGCATGACGGAGCGCAATTCGGCAACGCGGGGAAGCGGGTCCTGGGGTTGGGTTGGGTCTTCGGAGTTGCTTAGCCCGTTGTGGCCGCCGGCCAGCCACGGGTCTTCATAAACGACCCCGCCCAAAAGTTCCGAATACTGACTGAACGCGCGTTTCCACAGGGCGCGGAAAGCGCGGCCCGAGGACACGATGGGGTAATAGTGAACGCCGTACTGGGCGGCGATTTCGGAAACGCCGTAAGGCATTCCCGCGCCGCACGTGATGCCGTGAACGAGCCCGCGCGCGCCTTCCAGAATTCCGTGAAGAATGCGCTGGGTGCCACCGGCTTCCCACAGAACGTTCATGTGAACGGGGCCGTTTCCGCCGGAAACGTCGTGGGCACGCTGGGCCTGTGCGATGCCGCCCTGAATAGCGAAGGCAATTAGCTCTTCGTACCGGGCGCGCCGGTTCTTGCCTTGATAAACTTGCGGTATGGGGTTGCCGTTATGATCGTAGGAATCGGCGTTGGTGCCCGAAAAAGTACCCACCGCATGAGCTGCCGCCCAGGCACCTGCACTTTTGCCGTTGGAAACGGAAACGCCCTTGCCCCCTTCGACCAGGGGCAACACCTCAAACCCGGAAATGTTGACGGAACCTAGTGGTTTCACGCCCTTACCTCCTTAGCGACCATCGATCCGGGTCCGGGGGACACGCAAACTTCGCATCCCCCCGCCCGAATTCATATGGGAATTCTGAGGACGGCGCGCACACTTTGGCGCGCCGTCTTCGATTCCCTTACTTACGCACTCTCGGGCGCCGGCTTTTTGGCAATCTCGGCTCCCGTTTCCTGATCGACCACCTTCATGGAAAGTTTGACCTTACCACGGTCGTCGATGCCGATCAGCTTGACCTTGACCTGATCGCCGACTTTAACGACGTCGCTCACCTTACCAACCCGTTGCGGGGCCAGTTCACTGATGTGGACCAAGCCGTCACGGCTGCCCATGAAGTTCACGAAGGCGCCGAAATCAACGACCTTCACGACCTTGCCGTTATAGATGACGCCGACTTCGGGTTCGGCAACAATGCTTCTGATCCACTCCATGGCGGCTTCACCGGCCGTGGCGTCAACGGCGGCAACCTTGACGGTGCCATCGTCTTCGATGTCGATCTTGGCGCCGGTCACTTCGCAAATCTCGCGAATAATCTTGCCACCGGGGCCGATGATGTCGCGGATCTTGTCCTTGGCGATGTTGATGACCGTGATGCGCGGTGCGTTCTCGCTAACGCCGGAACGCGACGAATCAATGGTCTTGCCCATTTCGCCGAGAATATGGATGCGGCCTTCGCGGGCCTGATCCAAAGCCTGGCTCATGATGTCCTTGGTGATGGACGTGATCTTGATGTCCATCTGCAAGGACGTGATACCCTGATCGGTACCGGCCACCTTGAAGTCCATGTCGCCCAAGTGATCCTCGTCGCCGAGAATATCGGTCAACACGGCAACGCCGTCGTCTTCCTTGATCAGGCCCATGGCGATACCGGCAACCGGCCGCACGAGCGGAACGCCCGCGTCCATCAAAGACAACGATGTGCCGCACACGGTCGCCATTGAGGACGAACCGTTGGACTCGGTCACTTCCGAGACCGCGCGGATGGTGTACGGGAAGTCTTCCTTTTCCGGAAGCAACGGGCGAATGGCCCGCCACGCCAGTTTGCCGTGGCCGATCTCGCGACGGCCGGGGCCGCGCAGGAAGCTGGCTTCACCGACCGAATAGGGCGGGAAGTTGTAGTGCAGCATGAAGTGTTCGCGGTATTCGCCCGCCAACGCATCCATGATCTGCTCGTCCTGGCCGGTGCCCAACGTGGTCACCACAAGGGCCTGGGTTTCGCCCCGGGTGAACAGCCCACTGCCGTGGGTGCGGGGCAGAATGCCGACCTCGGCTGCGATCTGGCGCACGGTACGCGTGTCGCGGCCATCGATGCGCTTGCCGGTGTCCAGAATGCCACGCCGCACGATGCCCTTTTCCAGATCCTTGAAGGCCCCGCCAAACACCTTGGCAACGATGTCCTGATCCAGTGAGTCATCGGCAGCAAGAGCTTCGGCGACGGCTTTACGCGTGGCCGCGATTTTGTCCTGACGCGTGACCTTGTTGACTTCGCCGTAGGCGTCGCGCAGACCCGCTTCGGCCAGCTCACCCACGCGCGCACAGATGGCGTCCTTGCCTTCCGGCGGCTCGGGCAGTTCGATGGGCTCCTTGGCGCACGCTTCGGCCAGATCGATGATCGCGTCGATCACCGGCTGGATGGAATCGTGACCAAACGTAACGGCGCCCAGCATGACTTCCTCGGACAGCTCGTGAGCTTCCGATTCGACCATCAGCACGCCTTCGCTGGTGCCCGCCATGACCAGATCGAGCTTGGTGTCAGCCATCTTATCCATGGTCGGATTGAGAACGTACTCGCCGTCAACCATGCCAACCCGGCAACCGCCGATGGGGCCCAGGAAGGGCAGGCCGGAAATGGTCAGGGCGGCGGATGCGCCGACCAAAGCGACCATATCGGGATCGTTTTCCGTGTCGTGGGAAACGACGGTGCAGATAACTTGCGTTTCGTTCTTGTATTGCTTGGCGAACAACGGCCGGATGGGCCGGTCGATCAGCCGCGAGGTAAGGGTGTCCTTTTCGGTCGGGCGTCCCTCACGCTTGAAAAAGCCGCCGGGAATCTTGCCCGCAGCGAATGTCTTTTCCTGATAGTTGACGGTCAGCGGGAAGAAATCGATGCCTTCCTTCGGCGTTTTGGCGCCGACTGCCGTGCATAACACTTTGGTGTCACCGTATGTGACCATCACCGCGCCGTCTGCCTGACGGGCGATTTTGCCGGTCTCGAAGACGAGGGTGCGTCCGCCCCACTCGATTTCTTTCCGGTATTCTTTGAACATGGTGTTCACGTTGGAATTCCTTCTTTCCATTCCGGCACCAATCAATTTTGTTGGCGGCGCGCAGTCTGTCGGCTGTCAATCAGCGTTCGGGTTCATTTTGATCCAGCGCTGAGCGGATACGACAAAAAGGGCGCGGCAAGCGAATTCTTGCCCCGTGTCCGATTTTCGGTTTTGCGGGAAATCCCGCTCGTTTGCGAATCCGGCGATTGTCGCCGGATGGTTTTTCGCATGGGACCAGCGCCGTTAACGGCGCAGACCCAGTTCTTTCACCAGCTTCTCGTAGCGCGTGGCTTCTTTTCTTTTCACATAGTCAAGAAGTCGGCGGCGCTGCCCGACCATCATCAGAAGACCACGGCGGGAATGGTAATCCTTCTTGTGGATCTTCAGGTGTTCGGTAAGGTTGATGATGCGTTCGCTAAGAATAGCAACCTGCACCTCGGGCGAACCGGTGTCGCCATTGTTGGTGGCGAATTTTCCGATAAGTTCTTGTTTCTTTTCAGCAGTAATCGACATCGAATACTCCGTTCCATTCATAAGTTCAAAACACGAAGAGGGCGAATTTCCGCCCCCATTATTTGTGCCAAAGCCACCGGCTTGCCATCCGCCATGGCGCATACAATCGCACCCTGGGAAACGACAACGGACGGCGATCGGGAAACGACGGGAAGCGCCGCAACCGATTGTCCGTGCCGAAGACTAAGGCCTTCCGCCTCGGTCAGGGCCAGCGCCGGGATGTCGTCCAGCGCGGTCTCGACCGGGAGCAGTAGCTCGGAAAGCGGCGCACTATGACCCAGCGCCGCCAGTTTATCCAGTGAAATCGCCGCGTCCTCGCGAAACGGGCCGACGGCGGTGCGCCTGAGCGCCGAAATATGGCCCACCGTTCCCAAGGCAAGGGCGATATCGCGGGCCAGGCTGCGAATATACGCGCCCTTGCCCGAAACCACCTCGAACTCGGCATGATCCGCATCGGGCGTGCCAAGCAAACGAAATTCATCAATGCGTATGCGCCGGGGTTTCAGTTCGACCGGCTTATCGGCACGGGCCAGCGCATAGGCTCGGCGCCCCTCGACCTTGACGGCCGAATAGATGGGCGGAACCTGATCCAACTCGCCCGTGAAGGACGGCAACGCGGCTTGGATCTGTTCGCGGGTCGGGCGCACGTCGCTGGTTTCTATGACCTCGCCTTGCGCATCGTCGGTGGTGCGCTGCTCGCCCCAGCGCACCGTGAACCGGTAGACCTTGGTTCCATCCATGGCATAGGCGACGGTTTTGGTCGCTTCGCCAAGCGCCAGCGGCAAAACACCGGTGGCCATGGGGTCCAGGGTTCCGCCGTGGCCAACCTTGGCCGCGTCGGTCAGTCGGCGCACCTTGGCAACAACGCCGGCCGACGTCAGGCCCGACGGCTTGTCGATGATCAGCCAGCCGTGAATGGGAATTCCGCGCCGTTTAGCCATTTTCGTTTTCTTCGGGCGCTTCTTCTTCGGCGTCATCATCACGCGCCAAATCCCGCGCCACGACCGGATCATTCAAAAGATTGTCGATCAGGCTCGCCTGTCCGAAGGTGGCGTCGGCCTGAAATGAAAGGCGGGGTACGTATCGCAGCTTCACGCTGCGCGCGATCTCGCCGCGCAAAAACGGCCCGGCGCGTTTCAACGCTTCGACCACGCCATCCACATCGTCACCACCCAGGGGCATGACGAAAACGGTGGCATTGCGCAGATCGGGACTGATGCGCACTTCGCTGACCGTCACCGAAACGCCCGCAAGGTCTGGGTCGCGAAGGTGTCCGCGCTCGAACACAACGGCCAGCGCGTGACGAAGTTCCTCGCCGACGCGAAGCTGGCGTTGGCCCGCCGGTTTTTGTCCTTGTCTACTCATCGTGATCTCAGAGTTCGCGCGCCACTTCCTCGATTTCGAAACACTCGATGAAGTCACCGGGCTGGAGATCATGGTAATTGGTGAAGGCCATGCCGCATTCCAGGCCATTTTTCACTTCCCTGGCGTCGTCCTTGAAGCGCTTGAGCTGCGACAGCGACCCTTCGTGGATGACCACGTTGTCCCTGAGCAGGCGCACATGCGCGCCGCGGCGAACCAGACCCTCGGTGACCTTGCAGCCGCCGATCTTGCCGACCTTCGTAATGTTGAAGACCTCGAGAATTTCGGCGTAACCCAGAAGGTTCTCGCGCAGAGACGGAGCCAACATGCCGGAAAGCGCCTGCTTCACTTCGTCGATCACGTTGTAAATGATCGAATAATAGCGAATCTCCAGCTTTTCCTGCCGGGCCAGTTCACGCGACTGCGCGTTGGCGCGAACATTGAAGCCGATGATCAGGCCGTCTGAAGCCTTGGCCAAGGTGACGTCCGACTGGTTAATCTCGCCGACCCCTGAATGCAGGATGTCGACCCCGACCTCGTCGGTCGCCATTTTCTCCAGCGCGGCGACGATGGCCTCGACCGAGCCATGAACGTCGGCCTTAAGAACCAGGGGCAGGCGTTTTGCCTCGCCCTTTTCGATGTTCTGGAACATTTCCTCGAGGGAAACACGGCCATTGACGCCCGCCTTGGCGGCGCGTTCCTGACGCTGTCGGTATTCGGTAATTTCACGGGCGCGGCCTTCGTTTTCAACAACGACCAGATCGTCGCCCGCCGCGGGTGCTCCGCCAAGGCCCAACACCTCAACCGGAACCGCAGGACCGGCCTCGGCCACGGCGCCGCCGTGATCGTCGACCATGGCGCGGACCCGGCCCCATTCGGAACCGGCCACAAAAATATCGCCGACCCGCAAGGTGCCGCGCTGAACCAGAACCGTGGCCACCGACCCGCGGCCGGTTTCGACCTTGGATTCGACGATCACGCCTTCGCCCGGACGGTCCGGGTTGGACTGCAAGTCCAGAACTTCGGCCTGCAGAAGAATGGCTTCCTGCAACTGTTCCAAATTGGTCCGGTTCTTGGCCGAAATTTCGACGGTCAGAATATCGCCGCCCAGTTCCTCGACCACCAGATCGTGCTGCAGCAATTCGGTGCGAACCCGTTTGGGATCGGCACCGGGCAAGTCGATCTTGTTTATGGCGACGATAATCGGCACGCTGGCGGCCTTGGCATGGCTGATCGCTTCGATGGTCTGCGGCATGATGCCGTCGTCGGCGGCAACCACGAGGACCACGATATCGGTGACCTGGGCTCCGCGTGCGCGCATATCGGTAAACGCCGCGTGACCGGGAGTGTCGATGAACGAAATCTTGTCGCCCGACGCGATGGTCACCTGATAGGCGCCGATATGCTGGGTGATGCCACCGGCCTCGCCCGCTACCACATCGGTGGCCCGAATGGCGTCCAGCACCGACGTCTTGCCGTGGTCGACGTGCCCCATAACGGTAACAACCGGCGCGCGCGGCTTGAGATTGCCGCTATCATCCACTTCATCGTGCAATCCGATTTCAACGTCGGACTCGCTGATCCGCTTGATCTTGTGGCCATACTCCGTGGCCACCAGTTCGGCGGTATCGGCGTCGATTTCCTGTGTCGGCGTGGCCATGACGCCCATCTTCATCAACGACTTGATGACGTCGACGCCGCGAATGGCCATGCGGTTGGCGAGCTCCGCCACCGTAATGGTTTCCGGAATAACCACGTCACGCACGATGCGCTGGGCATCGCCCATTTGCGCGCGCCGCTTTTGACGTTCCTTCTCGCGCGCCCGCCGCATGGACGCCAGACTGCGCGAACGTTCCTGATCGCCGCCCAAGGCTTCCGCAATGGTCAGCTTGCCCGAACGGCGGCGGCGCTGCTGGTTGCCACGCCGACCCGGCCCGGCGGCCTTTTTGGCATCAACCTTTTTAGTATCACCCTTTTTGGCATCGACCTTTTTGGCCTCGGCCTTGGCCGCCCGTTTGGGCTTGGCCGGAGAATCGTCGTCCTTTTTCTTGATGCCCTGGGCTTCCACGTCGGCGACGGTGACCGCGTCGGGTTCCGCGGGTGCTTCTTCGACCGGTTCCGGTGCTTCCGCCTTTGCCGTTTCGGCTTTGGCTTCCTCTTCCGCCCGGCGCGCGGCCTCTTCGGCCTCGCGTGCAGCCTGTTCTTCGGCTTCCTGTTTTGCCCGAACGGCGGCTTCGGCTTCCTCGCGGGCGCGGATCTCGGCTTCCTCGGCCTCGCGGACCTTGGCTTCTTCGGCAGCGACGGTAGCTTCCTGCAAGGCTTTCGCGCGGGCCGCCTTTTCCTGCTCCGTCAGATTGACCCCCCGTGCGGGCGCGGCCGGAGCCTCGTCCGTGGTCTGATCGACGGCGGGCGCCTCGGCGACCAACTCCGGTGTCGACGGAGCCTCGGCTTCCGGCGGGGCGCCTTCCACCTGCTTCATGCGGCCATCGGCCCCCTGAAGGTAGGTGCGCTTTTTGCGGACCTCGACGGTTACCGCCTTCGTGCGACCGCGCGAAAAACTCTGCCGAACCTGACCGGTTTCGACCGTCTTGTTGAGAACGAGCTTTCCGGGCCGTGACAACCCAAGCCGTTTCTTGCCTTCGTTTTCCGTCGTTTCCGTCATTTTAATCCGTTTGCGTTCTCGTCCGACTTATTGAACATCCGTGGGGCGATCCGTTCGGAAACCTCCGAGCCGCGTCGCTTCACGCAGCAGTTTGTCGGCGATTGGTCCCGCCTCGACGACAATATGAACCGCATACTCACGCCCAACCGCCGCGCCAATTTCCGCGCCGGTAAGCACATCAATCACCGGCACCCGTGGTGCCGATGCCGTCATCTTGGCGCGCCCCTTGACCGATCCGTCGGCGGCTTCGATAAAAAGCCCCACCCGACCGGCCTGAATTTGCGCCTTCGCCTTTTCAAACCCGACCGCCGTTGCGCCTGCGCGCCGGGCAATGCCGAGTAAATCAAGGCACCTTCGCGTCAACTGACGCTCAATCTCTCCTGCCAGTCCGGGCGGTGCGATCGCTTTTGCCCGCGCCGCCTTGGCAAACAGGTTCTTCTCGCAGGCTGTCTTAACCGCATCGCGCCGCGCGCTCAACCAAAAACCCCGGCCGGGCAATCCGGCGGCAACGTCGGGAACAACCACCCCCTCGGGGTCCAGGACCAAACGCACCATCGCGTTCGTGTCGCAAACATCGCCACTGGCGATGCACCGGCGAAGGCGGGCGGAGCCATCCGCCCCGTCATTTTCGCGTACCCGTTTTGCCATTCGTCGAGCCATGCCCGAAAACCGATTTCCGCCGATCTACCCGGCGCTTTCCTCTTCCGTCTCCGATTCTTCCGGCTTTTCCTCAGGCTTTTCCTCAGGCACTTCCTCGCCCTCGAACCAATGGGCGCGTGCAGCCATGATGATGGCATCGGCGCCTTCGGGGCTCAGCGTGCCTTCGGGCAAAATCTCAATCAGCTCGTCACTGGCCAAATCGCCAAGATCATCGAGGGTTTTGATTTCAGCTTCGCCCAAGGCCACCAGCATGGTCGGCGACAGACCCTCAAGCGCGGCCAGATCGTCGCTTACCGCCAATTCCTGATGGCGTACCTTCAGTTCCTCGTCCTTGCGCGCCAGATAGACGCGGCCACGCTCGCGCAGCTCTTCGGCGATTTCGTCGTCGAAGCCCTCGATCGATGTCAGATCGTCGATGGGCACGAACGCCACTTCCTCGATGGAGGAGAACCCTTCCGTGACCAACAGATGGGCAATCACGTCGTCAACGTCCAGCGCTTCCGCGAACAACTCCGACAGGCCGTGGAATTCCTTCTGGCGACGCTCGGATTCCTCGGCTTCCGTGAGGATATCGATGTCCCATCCGGTCAACTGCGATGCCAGCCTGACGTTCTGTCCGCGCCGCCCGATGGCGAGGCTCAACTGATCGTCCGGAACGACAACTTCAATTCGGTTGGTTTCTTCATCGAGCACGACCTTGGCCACCTCGGCCGGGGCCAGGGCGTTGACGATGAACGTCGCCGGATCGTACGACCACTGGATAATGTCGATTTTTTCGCCCTGAAGTTCGCCGACCACGGCCTGCACGCGCGAACCGCGCATACCAACGCAGGCGCCCACCGGATCGATGCCCGAGTCGTTGGACAAGACGGCGATTTTCGCACGCGATCCCGGATCACGGGCCACAGATTTCAGCTCAATGATCCCGTCGTAAATCTCGGGAACTTCCTGGGCAAACAACTTGGCCATGAAATCGGTGTGGGTGCGCGACATGAAAATCTGCGGCCCACGCTGTTCTTCACGGACATCCATAATATAGGCACGGACCCGATCGCCGTTATTGAAGTGCTCGCGCGGGATCGTCTCGTCGCGGCGCAACAGGGCTTCGGCGCGGCCCAGATCGATGATGACGTTGCCGAATTCGACCCGCTTGACGAGGCCGTTGACGATCTCGCCGATGCGGTCCTTGTATTCCTCGAACTGCCGTTTGCGTTCGGCTTCGCGCACCCGCTGGACGATGACCTGCTTGGCGGTCTGCGCAGCGATACGCCCAAAATCGATGGGCGGCAGCGGATCAACCAGGAATTCGCCCAACTCGGCGTCCGCCTTTTTCTTACGCGCGGCGTCGAGCGAAATTTGCGTGGTTTCGTTCTCGATTTCCTCGGCGACCTCTACGTAGCGGGCCAACGAGATGGCCCCGCTGTTGCGGTCGATGGCGGCGCGGATATCGTGCTCGTGGCCGTATTTGGAACGGCCGGCTTTCTGGATCGCCTGCTCCATGGCCTCCAGCACCTCGTCGCGCTCAATTCCTTTGTCGCGCGCCACGGTTTCGGCCACCTGCAAAAGCTCTGGGCGGGCATGAACCGCTTCGGTGTCAATGCTTGTGTCGTCGCTCATTGTTCCTGTCGTCCCTCTGATGAACCGAGCAATTCGTCGGTCATTAACAATTTTGCTCTGGCGATATCGGCGAACGGCAATGAAACCTCGGTTTCGTCCACCGTGATGCGCACCTGATCGTCCGCCACTCCTATTAGGCGGCCACGAAAACGCCGCCTGCCGCCGATGGAAACGGCGGTCTCAACCCGTATCTCAAACCCTGCGAAGCGTTCAAAATCGGCCAGTTTGACCAAGGGCCGATCAAGGCCCGGCGAACTGACCTCCAGGGTGTAGGCCTCCAAAATCGGGTCCTCGACGTCAAGCACGGCCGAGACGGCGCGGCTTATATCGGCGCAATCGTCGACGACCATGGTCGCGCCGTCGTGACGCTCGGCCATGATCTGCAGGCGCGGCTGGTCTTTTCCCGAATACTGAACGCGCACCACCGAGAAGCCCATGTCCTCTATGGTCGGCGTGATCAAATCCTCGATGCGGTCGGTCAAAGCCATTCTATTCTCACCCGTCCCGTTGGGAAAAAGAAACGAAGTCCTTTACAGAAACACGAAAGGCGGGCCACCGGCCCGCCTCATCAAACCCCGATCTTTATTGGTCCAACGAGACATTGAACATTTAAACGCGAGCACAATATAGTCGCTCGCGCCGCAAAAACAAGAGCTTTATGGGCCTCCGGCGATCCCCCGTCAGTTGCGCGGCAACCGCCTGAACTCAAGGTATACGGGGCTGCGCCCAGCGGCCTTCGCCTTGGCTTCGTAGCGGGTTTCGACCCAGTCCGTTGGCGCGATGCGCCAATCGCCCGGCACCCGGGCCGTCCATTCGAACGCGGGGTGGGCGATCAATTGCTCCAGCGTCCAGACGGCGTAACCCATATCGTCGCTGGCAAAACGCAAAAGCGCATGGTCTTTCATCAGGCGGGCCAGAACGTTAAGGTTTTCGCGCCCTAGAAAGCGGCGCTTGGCGTGCCGCCGTTTCGGCCAGGGATCACCAAAAAGAACAAACGCGCGGCCAATGGCCGCCTCCGGCAGAACCTCTAACAACTCGCGCGCATCGTCATCCAGAATACGGATATTGCGTATTACCTTCGTCTCGATTTGGGCCAGCAGCGCCGCGACACCGTTGATGTAGGGTTCGCACCCGATCATGCCGATGCCGGGATGGGCCTCGGCCTGGGCGACCAGGTGTTCGCCCGAACCGAATCCGACTTCGATCCACACGTCCTCGGGCGGACCATCAAACTGCGCCGCCGGGTCCAGGGTCTTACCGCCGTCGGGAATTGTTACGCACAATTCCGGCAGCAGGTTTTCCATCAATGACTGCTGGTGGGCGCGCAGGGAATGACCCTGGCGCCGACCATACAGGCGTTTTCTATGTTCCGGTGATGACGCGGATGCGCTCACTTCGTTCCGAAGGCCGCTTTCAGTTGATCGACCAGATCCGTGCGCTCCCACGAGAACCCGCCGTCGGCTTCGGGGTCGCGCCCGAAATGACCATAGGCGGCCGTGCGCGCATAAATCGGCCGGCTGAGTTTCAGGCCTTCGCGAATTCCGCGCGGCGACAGATCGACGATATCCTGCAGCACGACGCACAGCTTGTCGTCGTCGAACTTGCCGGTGCCGTGGGTGTCGACGAAAACCGACAACGGTTTTGAAACGCCGATGGCGTAGGCAAGCTGGATGGTGCACTGTTCGGCCAGCCCCGCGGCGACCGCGTTTTTGGCCAGATAGCGCGCGGCGTAAGCGGCCGAGCGGTCAACCTTGGACGGATCTTTACCCGAGAAGGCCCCGCCGCCGTGCGGTGCGGCGCCGCCATAGGTGTCGACGATGATCTTGCGCCCGGTAATCCCGGCATCGCCGTCGGGTCCGCCAATGGCGAAACGCCCCGTGGGATTCACGTAGAATTCGTCTTCCGGGCACATCCAGCCTTCGGGCAATGCTTCGAGCACGTAGGGCCGGACCATTTCGCGAACGTCGTCCTGGCTCATGTGTTCGGCATGCTGGTGCGAAACCACGACCGAGGTCGTCTTGACCGGCCTGCCGTTTTCATACAGCAGGGTCACCTGGCTTTTGGAGTCCGGGAGCAGGCCCGGGGTTTTTCCGGCGTGCCGGGCATCGGCCAGGTTTTTCAAAATGGCGTGCGAATAGTGGATCGGCGCAGGCATAAGCGCGTCCGTTTCGTCGCAGGCATATCCGAACATCATGCCTTGGTCGCCCGCGCCCTCGTCCTTGTTATCGCCCGCGTCAACACCTTGCGCGATGTCGGAGGACTGGGAATGGACGTGAACGGCAACCTCGGCGTTTTTCCAGTGAAAACCGTCCTGCTCGTAACCGATCTTGCGAACGGTTTCGCGCGCAATCTCTTCCATCTTTGCCTTGTCGATGGATTGCGGTCCGCGGACCTCGCCAGCCAGAACGATCCGGTTGGTCGTGCACAGGGTCTCGACCCCGACCCGCGAGTGGGCGTCGGCCGCGAGAAACGCATCAACGACGGAATCCGAAATCAGATCGCAGACCTTGTCCGGATGCCCTTCGGAAACCGACTCACTCGTGAAAAGAAAGAATTTGGAATTGGAATTCGACACCGCCGATCCCTCCTTTGTCCAGTTGTTAATCCGCAAGGACCGAGGGCTTCGGCGCTACGCCCCGACCGAAGGGAACAACGCGTTGACGGAGGCCCACTTAGCGCCTTTTTTTCGTGGTGGCAAGCGATCCAAATCCGTCCACGGCTGCGCAAAATCACGCAAACGGGCGACCTTGTCGCAATCTTTCCCTAATGCGTCAAGAGGTTTTCCCCGTTCCAGTGTATTTGCCCGCCCCTATCGAAATTCGGAGGAAGGGAGTTCGCTTATCCGGAGACGCCCGAAAGCGTTTTCGTCAATTCGAAAAGGCGTTTACGAACCTTCGGATCAACGATTTTGTAGTAGGCGCGAACAAGCTCTAGAGTCTCGCGCCGAGCCAGCGGATCGGGCTCATACGCATTCTGCTTCACATCCTGAAGCGCGCGCTTGCGCATGCCTTCCGGCGTTTTGATTTCTTCGGCCATGTCGTCGTAAAAAAACGACACCGGCACATCGAGCACCCGGCTCAGTTCGAACATGCGGCTGGCGCCGATGCGGTTGGCGCCGCGTTCGTACTTCTGGATTTGCTGGAAGGTAAGGTTGACGGCCTCGCCCAATTTTTCCTGGCTCATCCCCAAAAGAGTCCGGCGCAGCCGGACACGGCTTCCCACATGAATGTCAATCGGGTTCGGAACTCCCGGGGGAAGTCTTTTGGCTTTGAAGTTACGACGAGTCGGACGACTTGCGCTTTTCGCGCCAATAGTTTTCGTTTTCATGGCTAACTTTTACATTCCCAAACGTTTCTCTTGGTGCCCTTATGACCGGGACTGCCGAAAGATAGGGAAATCCTTGTAGCCGGTCAAGGGAGTTGCGGGTCGGGATTTGAACGCCGCAGTTGCTACTTCAGCCGCCAAACCCGCCCAATTTGTGAAGCCGCCAGAACAAGGATGGCAAGGACCAGCCAAACCGCGTTTCCGTAACGTGAAAAGAGGGTGGGCTGGAGCGCAACCGGTAGCGCCGCATCTAGCACACCGGAGTGGTTCAGGCCCATGTGGGCGACCGTGCGCCCGAAGCCATCGATAACCGCCGATATGCCGGTATTGGCCACCCGAACCAGCGGTAAACCTTCCTCGACGCTGCGCATTCGCGCCGCTGCCAGATGCTGGTGCGGACCGCTCGATATGCCGTACCAGGCATCGTTGGTCAGGTTCAGCATCCAGGCCGGACGCGCATCCCGGCGAACCACCTCGCCAGGAAAGATCACTTCGTAACAAATCAGCGGGCTGAAGGGCGGAAGTCCGGGAACGCTCAGGGTCGCCGGGCCATCGCCGGGGGAAAAATCCTGCCGCCCCGCGGTCAGTTTCGGAATGGTCAGCCACGGACGAAGGGGAATGTACTCGCCAAACGGCACCAAATGAAATTTGTCGTAGCCGCCGGCGATTTGCCCCGATCCGTCCAGCGCCTGCAGGCTGTTCCACACGCGATAGGGTTTCTCGCCTGGCGCCGTGCGCCGGGGGGCGCCAACGATGACCAAACCGCCCGGCGGTGCCGCCTTGGCCAGAAAGTTCCGCCGCTCGTCATCGAGTCCGAGGAAAAACGTGGCCGCCGTTTCGGCCCAGATCACATGCGTCGGCGTTCCGCGGTCACCCGGTTTGCGCAGGCTCATGCGCACTTGTTCGGCCAGATTGCGGTCACGCAGGTCGCGGTTCCATTTGAGTTTCTGCGGAATGTTCGGCTGGACCAGACGCAAGGTTACGTCCGGTACCTTCTCATTCGTTGCATCGGCCAGCCGCACCGCGCCGCCGGCCCAAGTCGCGATCAGGAGTATCGACGCGCAGCACAGGGCCGTTGCCGCGCGCCGTGTCGTTACCTCGGGTTCACCCAAAACCGCGGGCATCGCCGCGATCGCAATCGTTATCAGGCCCAGACCGTAGGTGCCGAACAGGGCCGCCGACTGGATCATGGCATCACTGAAGACCCACGCGGTTCCCATCAAATTCCAGGGAAAGCCCGTAAAAACCCAGCTTCGCAGCCATTCGGCCACCGTCCAGGCCACAGCCAGCGCCAGCACACCACCGATGCCACGTGGACCGGCCCGGCGAACCGCGATCGCCACCAGCGCCGGAAAGACGGCGAGTATTCCGCCAATTCCGAGAACGGCGAAGGGTATCAGCCAGGCGAACTTTTCGGGCTGCACAAGCAGGGCGTTGGCAATCCAGTACAGACCGGTGGCGAAATGGCCCATGCCAAACCACCAGCCCACGCCAAACGCCGCACGCCAATTTCGCGTCCCACCCAGCATCCACAGCAAACCCGCGAACGCCGGTATCAAAAGAAAGACGAGATGAACCGGCGGCATGGCCAGCGTCGCCAATGCCCCCAGCGCGGCGGCCAATCCCCGGCCCCGCCATCCCGGCAGGCCGGCAATGATTTGACACAGATTCACGAAACCGCCGCGATGGATCACCGGGCCGCCTTTTTGGTTTGTTTGTTTTGACGCACGCGCAGCCGTTTAATGCGCCGGGGATCGGCCTCAAGAACCTCGAACTCAATGACCGACGAATGGGCGGACGACGGGTGCGCGATCAACTCCCCGCGAATGGGAACTCGTCCGGCCAGCGCAAACACCAGCCCACCGATGGTGTCGATCTCTTCGCGCTCTTCGTCCGTCACGAACGATCCCGTCAATTCCTCCAGGTCGCCGATCAGCACGCGGGCCTCGGCAATGATCGTCCCGTCCTCGTGAACGGATAAATCCGGCTCGTCGCGCCGGTCGTGTTCGTCTTCAATCTCGCCGACGATTTCCTCGACCAGATCCTCAATGGTCAGCAATCCGTCGATGCCGCCGAATTCGTCCACGACCAGGGCCATGTGACAGCGCTTGACCCGCATTTCCAGCAACAAATCGGGAACCCGCATGAACGGCGAGACGAACAACACCGGACGGATAATTTCGTCGAGTGAAAATTCCGTATCGCGGCCGTGCCATGCCAGCACGTCCTTGATGTGAACCATGCCCCGCGCGTCATCCAGGGTTTCGTGATAAACGGGGATGCGTGAATGCCCCTGCTCGGTCATCAACCCAATGATTTCCGGCAGGTCGACGCTCTTGTCGACGGCCACCACGTCGGCCCGCGGCACCATGACATCGTGAACATCCCGGTCCCGCAGATCCAGGATGTTCGCCATCAGGCGGCGTTCGTCATCGTTGATCGGAACCTCGGCCTCTTCGCGCTCCTCGATCAGCTCTTCAAGGGTATCGCGGGCCGAGGCGTCGTTGCCGTTGGTGCGAAACAACCCAGCCAGCCTGCTGCGGAAATTCGCCAACGCAGAAGGGGTCTGGATAGTCTCGCTACTACTCGGTTCGTCGTTCATCGGGTTACTTTACTCATCCTCGCCATAGGGATCGGAAATGCCCAGTCCACGCAGGATCTGAACTTCCAGCTTTTCCATGTGCGCCGCCTGTTCGCAGGTCCCGTGGTCGTATCCAAGCAGGTGAAGCATAGCATGGACGACCAGATGACTGAAATGGTCGGCCACGGACTTGTCCTGATCGACCGCTTCGCGGGCCACGGTTTCAAAGGCGATGACCATATCGCCCAGCAGCACCGGAGCGCCGCGATCGGGGTTTTGAATAACCGTTTCAACGTCCAGCGCCGCGAATGAAAGAACGTTGGTCGCCTCGTCGCGCCCACGATAGTCGCGGTTCAGCCGCTGGACGAATTCGTCGTCGGCAAGAACGAGGGAGGCCTCGGCCGTATCCCCGAGCGCGGCCTTATCCGCCGCTGAATCAAATGCGGCCTGCGCTGCAAGACGGGCGATGTCTTCGGCCTGCGGAAGGTCCTCGCGCCACGGTCCGGCGGCGACCGACAGGTCGATATCCAGGCTCATGGCTCAGGATCCTTCGTCGTGGTTGTCCTTTTCATAGCGCGCCGCCGCGTGCCGCCGCGCCTCCACCTCTTCATAGGCATCCACCATACGGGTCACCAACGAATGTCGCACAACGTCCGCCTTGCCGAAGCGAATGAAGGATATGCCTTCGATTCCCTCCAGCGTTTCCACGGCGTCGCGAAGTCCCGACCGAATTCCGCGCGGCAGATCGACCTGGGTCAGATCGCCGGTTACCACCATGCGCGAATTCTCGCCCAGCCGCGTCAGGATCATCTTCATTTGCACCGCCGTCGTGTTCTGGGCCTCGTCCAGAATAACAAACGCGTTGCTCAGCGTCCGGCCGCGCATGAAAGCCAGGGGCGCGACCTCGATTTCGCCTTTTTCCAGGCGTTTGGCGACAACGTTTCCCGGAAGCATGTCGTGAAGCGCGTCGTAGAGCGGCCGAAGGTAGGGATCGACCTTTTCACGCAGATCGCCGGGCAGGAAACCCAGTTGCTCGCCCGCTTCAAGGGCCGGGCGCGACAGGATAATACGGTCGACCTCGCCATGCATCATGCATTCGACGGCCTTGGCCACAGCCAGATAGGTTTTGCCCGTTCCCGCCGGTCCCAGTGCGAAGACCAGCTCGAAATCGTCGATGGCCGATAAATACGCGGCCTGGGTCGTCGAGCGCGGCGAAATATGGCGCTTGCGGGTGCGCACGACCACCTCGTCACCGTCGGAAACCTTGCCGCCGTTGCCCTCCGACATGCGCACGGCGGCGTCCACTTCATCACGGCCAACGTTCAGGCCGCGTTTCAGGCGCGCATACAGACCGTTCAGACCGGCGCAGGCGATTTCAACCGCATCAGGCGCGCCGACCACGGTCAATTCATTGCCGCGCGTATGAATGGCGACCTCAAGCCGCTGTTCGATGCGGGCCAGATGGCTGTTGTGGGAGCCGAAAAGCTGAATGACGAGCCCGTTATCGTCGAATTCAAGGGAACGGGTCGTGGCCCCGTTCGCGTCGGCGGGATCGAATGTGGTCTGTGCGCTCACGCCCCGGCCCTCATATGTGTTTGTGTTGCGTCGTCTTCGCTATCCGCCAGAACCCCCGCGAGAGAGTTGGCGTATCCGTCGGTTATGCGAAGATCAACAATGGTTCCCAATGAAACGTCGGGCGCGCTGGTATGCACCGGCTGCATATAGGGACTGCGGCCAACCAATTGCCCGGCATGCTTGCCCGTCCGGTCCAGCAGGACCGGCATGATCTTACCCCGGCAGGCCTCGTTGAAGGCCGCCTGCTGTTCATTCAGAAGCTCTTGCAGCGCCGCAAGGCGTGCCGTTTTCACATCGTCGTCAACCTGAACTTCCGCCAATGCGGCGGGGGTTCCGGGACGCGGACTGTACTTGAAGGAATAGGCCTGAATGAAACCGACGTCGCGGATCAGCTTCATGGTCGCCTCGAAATCGGCGTCGGTTTCACCGGGGAAGCCGACGATAAAATCCGACGACACCGCGAGGTCGGGCCGCGCCGCACGCAGGCGGTCTGTCAGCCGCAGGTATTCGTCGACGCCGTGACGCCGGTTCATGGCGGCCAGCACCCGGTCCGAGCCCGACTGTACCGGCAGATGCAGGAAAGGCATCAATTGCGGCACATCGCGATGGGCGGCGATCAACTCGCCGGACATGTCGGCCGGATAGGAGGTGGTGTAGCGGATGCGCGCCAGCCCGTCGATCTCGGCCAATTGCGCAATCAGGCGGCCCAATCCCCATTCCGAGCCATCCGCTGCGTCGCCGTGATAACAATTGACGTTCTGGCCCAGCAGCGTGATTTCCAGCGCGCCGCCGTCGACCAGTTGCCGCGCCTCCCGGGTCACGTCCTCCACGGGCCGCGAGTATTCGGCACCGCGCGTATAAGGCACGACACAAAAAGCGCAGAATTTATCGCACCCTTCCTGCACGGTCAGGAATGCGGCTTTTCCCTCGACGTTGGCCGAATCGGACGGAATATGGTCGGGAAGATGATCGAATTTCACATCGGCTGGAAAATCCGTTTCCAGCACTGCGCCTGCGTGGCGTTCGGCGCGGGCCACCATTTCAGGAAGCCGATGGTAGGTTTGCGGCCCAAACACCATGTCCACATAGGGCGCGCGCTCAATGATTTCGGCCCCTTCGGCCTGGGCGACACAGCCGGCGACGGCCAGGATCATGCGGCCCCCGCCTTGTGCCCTGGTGTTTTTCAGGTGCCGCAGGCGGCCCAATTCCGAATAGACCTTCTCGGCGGCCTTTTCGCGAATGTGGCAGGTGTTCAGAATGACCATGTCGGCGCCGTCCGCCTCGCCGGCGAAGACATAGCCAAGCGGCGCCAGTACGTCCGCCATGCGGGCGGAGTCGTAGACGTTCATTTGGCAGCCGTAAGTCTTGATATGAAGTTTCTTGGGCAACGGGTTTCGACAACCTCTACAGGGCCAAGCGATCAGACGGCGCGTTCACATGAAAAAACGCGCCGGTCCAATCGATTACTTTTTTCCGCCCGTCTTTTTCTGCGAATCGGCGGGAACGCCGAAAAGCTCCAGCCGGTGGCCGATCAGCTTGAAGCCGTGGGTCGCGGCAATTTTTTCTTTCAGTTCCTCGATTTCGTCGTTCTGGAACTCGATGACCCGACCGGTCTGCACGTCGATCAGATGATCGTGGTGCTCGTCGGTAATTTCCTCGTATCGGGATCTGCCGTCGCCGAAATCATGGCGTTCCAGAATACTCGCCTCTTCGAACAGGCGAACCGTGCGATAAACGGTGGCAATACTGATGCGCGGATCCAACTGAGTCGCCCGCCGATAGACCTCCTCGACGTCCGGGTGGTCGGACGCATCTGAAAGAACGCCCGCTATGACACGGCGCTGGCCGGTCATCTTCATTCCTTTATCAATGCACAGTTGTTCGATACGCGAGGGTATTGCCATTTTGCATTTATCCTGTCGAGGATGATCTAAGCGCGAAATTTATTACATTGCGCGCGGCGAAGCCAGCCCGGACGTGTGGCCGAATATGTGGTTCGTCCCAAACTTATTTACTACGCCTCTTGCGCGATTTGGTTCCCAACCCGATTTCCTTGGCCAGCGTGCTGCGGCGCTTGGCGTAATTCGGCGCGACCATGGGATAATCGGAAGGAAGGTTCCATTTTTCGCGGTACTCTTCCGGCGTCATGTCATATGCGGTTTTCAGGTGCCGCTTCAGCATTTTCAGTTTCTTTCCATTTTCCAGACACACGATGTAATCGGGAAAAACGGATTTCTTAATCGGGACGGCAGGTTTCAACACTTCGGGTTCGGGTGCGGCGTCTCCCAAACCATAAAGGCTCTTGTAAACGTCCTCGATTAAGGAGGGAAGTTCCCCTACCACAATCGTATTGTTGCCGACATGGGCGGCGACAATTTCGGTGGTAAGCTCAAGCAGTTCACCCAACGACGGTTTTTCAGTCATTCGACGCTCTTCCGTTAATTATTTGCATGTGTTTTAATGGCGATTCTTGTATTTCGCTTAGGCAAACACTTGTAATGCACAGTACAACGCCACGTCAAGACAGCACTGTCCCTGATTTTCACCTCGATATAACCGATCAGGTCTGCCCTCTTACCTTTGTTCGAACCAAACTCGTCATCGAACGAATGGCGCCGGGTCAGGTTGTCGAAGTTCGCCTCAAAGGCGCGGAACCTTTAGAAAATGTTCCGCGTTCGGTCAAGGAATTCGGCCATTCGGTTCTTAGCCTTGAGGCCGAGGGGCCAAGCAACGGCCCCAACGACATTCATATACTTCTGATCCGCAAAGAAAAGGCCTGAACCAGATATTGAGTTAGATATCCAGGTGCAGAACCAGCGCATCCTCCGCTTCGCGCTCGGTGGTTCGATAGTAATTGCGCCGCCGCCCCACCTGCCGGAAACCGTGCCCTTCATAAAGGCTTCGAGCTTGCGCGTTGGCCGCGCCCACTTCCAGAAACATGCGCCGCGCGCCATCTTCGCGGGCTTTGGCAAGCGCAGCATCCAGCAGCAGCCCGCCGATCCCCTTGCGCCGCTCCGCCTCAACGACTCCGAAGGTAAGTATTTCGCATTCGTCGGCGGCAGTTCGGCATAGAATCAACCCACGCGGATCATCCCCGTCCACCGCTAGAAATCCGAAAGTCCCCGGACCGGCCATGAGCTTCGCCAATGAAGGAGCATCCCAGTATTCGGCAAAGCAGCGCGCATGCAGCGCCGCCATCAGTTCCACATGTACCGGCTGGCAGGCTATGACGTGACCGGCCATCACGGGCGCAGTCTTCCGCTGTTGGGCGACATGGTCACATCGGGGGGACGCAGATAAAGCGGCTCGGCTGGTTCGCCCGCTTCGCCCGCCCGATGACGCCGCGCCGCGACCGCCGCAACAATAGCGGCATCGGCAACGCCGGGGGCATTGCTTATCACAGCATTGACGCCGCGCTGGGAAGCCACCTCGGCCACACGCGCCGACGCATCCCCCGCGACCAACAGGCGATCAGCGCCGATCATCGCCACAAGTTCATCAGGCGGCAGGGCCAGCGGTGGTGAGGCCGGTTCGAGCAAAGGCGAAAAAAACCGCGCGTAGACGTCCGAGCGCTTGGCGTCGAGGGCAACCAGAACGTCCGTGCGATCGCGCTCTTCGGGGGTAATGCCCGCGGCCACGGCGTCAAACGTCGTGACGCCCACGCACGGCAGCTGCGCCGCCAGCGCCATGCCGCGCGCCGCAGCCAGGCCGATGCGCAAGCCGGTGAATGCCCCCGGACCCACGGTGACGGCCAGGAAATCGAAATCCTTGAAGGTCAGGGAGGCTTCTTTCAGCACATCGACGACCATGGGTATCAATGCTTCCGATTGGCCGCGCGGCATCATTTCGAAACGCCGTGCGCGCACGGTGTCGTCTTCCCACACGGCCACGGAGCAGGCCGTCGTCGCGGTGTCCAGCGCAAGAATTCGCATGTTCGTCCAATCTAATAAAAACCGACCTGTCTTGCTACGAGGATCAGGGCGACGGCGAGAACCGTCCCCAAAATAGCGTAGGGGCCGTTCCACATCCAAGCCACCCGCAAGATGTTGGTGGCGCTGGCCCGCGCCATGTAAAGCGTTGTCGCCGAGAACGGCGCGACGATGGCCCCCAGCCCCCACATGGCCAACATGGCCGCGCCCAGAATGACCGGGCTTACGCCCAGCACTTCGGGGGGCAGCACCTCGCCGATCAGCACGAATATAATAACCGGGTGCAAACCCACGGCGGCGCAAAAAAGAATGCCCGCCATGACCACACAAACGCTGAGTTCAGGCGATAAATTCAGCGCGTCGACGGCCGCCTTCATGATTTCGGGCGGCAAAGCGGTGGCCGCCCCCGTTCCCAGCATATTGGCGCTGAAAAACAGGAAAACTTCACTGCGCAGGCCGGGTAGCGCGTGGAATACGTGCCGCGTCAATTCGCCCGCAGCGGCGCCCGTGTGGGCGCGCCCCGCCGTCTGTATGAAAACCCAGATGGCGGCGTAGCCCGGAGCTACCACGGCCAGAGCCACCGGGATCGGCATATGAAACCCCTCGACCAGGAAAATCACCGACGCGAACAAGGTCGGCGGAATGATCAGCGCGCGCAAACCCAACGGCCCACTCGGCAAATCCGGATGGGTCTCCGGGCTCGCCGTGCGGTTACGATAAAAAACACGGTCCATGACCCACGCCAGCAGCGTCAGAACCACGGCCATAAGAAAGCCGGTCGGCGCAACCTCCGACCAGCGCAATCCCGGTATGACCGAAAGCACCACGGTCATGGCGATAAAAAACGGTGTCCAGCACGAAGCGGCCGTGAAGCCTTGCATAACGGCGCAGGTTAATCGTCGGCGCAGAGCAGGGTCGGCGACGTCACGCACAACCCCCGACATCAACGATATTCCCGCCATATTCAACACCGATCCCAGGATATGGGAGGCCAGGGCAAGAATGGCGAAGCGCCGCCCCGGCGGCTGACTGACGGCGCGTTCCTGGACGTCACGCAAGCTCGGGCTTCGATCCGCGGGAAAGCGCAGCCAGGCCACCGCCGCGAACATCAGGAAAAACACCTGGGCGCGGCGTACCCCCCCCAGCATGGCTTCCCATCCGGCACCACTGAGAATAGCCGTGCCCAGTCCAAGGCCGATCATCACCACGCCGGCGGCAACCTGACCACGCGGGATGCGTCGGATTTCTAGGCCGACGTAGGCGACCAGCAACCCGCTGGCGATCAGCGTCACGGTAGCGTCGGCGCTGAAATATGCTGCCAGCGCCACCACATAAAAGGCAATACAGACCGACGACGACGCGAAATGCGGTTTCATTTTTTTCGATTCACGAAGGTGAACGTATACCGAGAATCGGCAACACCGTTATACTGTGTAAAACGCCGGTGACAACCTAATCTAAGGAGCCCGTCTTGCATCCCCATTCGGATTTTCAGCTCATTGAAATCACGCCCAAAAAACATAACGTCGCCATCGAGCTGGCTTACGCGGGCGCCGATAACTTCACCGGTAAACCCGTTTATGCGCGGCGCTTTTGTTATCTGCATTCCGATGCCGAAAAGCGTTTTCGCCGCGCCATGGAACTGGCCGCCGCGCAAGGATACGGGATCAAGATATTCGACGCCTTCCGGCCCTCGGATGCCCAATGGGTGCTGTGGAACCACACTCCCGATCCCGATTTTCTCGCCGATCCCCGGCGCGGGTCACCCCATTCACGCGGCGTCGCCGTGGATATGACGTTGCTTGACGGGGCGGGCGACGAGCTTGAAATGGGAACCCCGTTCGATACCTTTTCGCCCCTGTCGCACCACGGAAATACGGACATTTCCCCCGAGGCCCAACGCAACCGCAGCATCCTTCTCGGGATCATGTCGGCGGCCGGGTGGGACTTCTATTCCAAGGAATGGTGGCACTATCAACTGTTCGACAGCCGCCGTTACCCGACCCTGAATGACGACAGCCTGCCCGTGGGCATGATGCCGCCAGCCTAGCCAATTAGAGAAAAAGCGGTTAAAAAGAACGTCTTATCTAGGGAAGGGGGGTCTTCCAGATGGATTGGCGAAATTCATCCCGTGCGCTACGGGCTTTGATGTGTCTGGGCGCAGCCGTGCTTCCCGGAGTTGCCTTCGCCGCCGATTCGGCGGTGGTGCTGATGTATCATCGCTTCGGTGAGACCAAGTATCCTTCCACCAACGTGACAATCGAGCAGTTCGAAGCCCATCTCGCCGAACTCAAATCGGGTGGCTATACGGTCGTACCGGTTCCGGAAATTCTGGCCTCCCTGCGTTCGGGCAAACCCTTGCCCGAACGCGCCGTCGGCATCACCGTGGACGACGCCTACCTGTCGGTGTTCGAACACGCATGGCCGCGTTTTCGCGACGCCGGTTTGCCTTTCACCCTGTTCATTGCAACCGATCCCGTTGATCGGGCTTCCGCCGGACGCAAGGCCGGGTACATGAACTGGGATCAGGTGCGCGAGATGAAGGCGGGCGGTGTCACCATCGGCAGTCAGACCGCATCGCATCTTCACATGGCGTCTTCAAGCGAGGCCAAAAACCGGGGTGACCTCGGGCGCTCCAACGCGCGATTCGCCAAAGAACTGGGAGAAATGCCGACGCTGTTCGCCTATCCTTACGGCGAGGCCGGGCTGGATGTTGCGCGCATCGTCGGCGAACAGGGTTTTACCGCCGCCTTCGGCCAGCATTCCGGCGCCATCGGCCCGGACCATGATTTCTTCTTCCTGCCGCGCTTTGCGCTCAACGAAAATTACGGAAGTCTCGATAGGTTCCGTCTGGTCACCGGTACGTTGCCCTTAAGCGTCTCGGACGAAACGCCCGCCGATCCTCTGATCGGCGACAACAACCCGCCGGCCATCGGGTTTACGGTCGCCGCCGGGCATAAGCGGCTGGGACAAATGTCGTGCTTCCTGTCACCGGAAAAGGTGCGCATCGAGCGGCTGGGAGATTTTCGTTTCGAGATCAGGATCGACAATCCCCTGCCCAAGGGGCGCACGCGGCTGAACTGTACACTGCCCGCAGGCAAGGGCCGCTGGCACTGGTACGGACGGCAGTTCTTCTTTCCGGGATAACCGAAACAGCATTGGTTTGAGTGGTAATCCAGGCACCCGACCGGGTGCCCGCCGCCCGTGCGGCGAAAGCCAAGGGCTACCGGCCCGCCCGGCGTATGAGGGAATCAGAAAAACGACTTAGGTATCTGTTTCTTCTATCTTGGGCGCCGCCGATTGCGCCGCGTTGTCAATCATGCGCGCTTCGTCGTCGCGCAGGCGCGCGCCGTCCAATTTGTGAAGGGTGTTGGCGCCCATGATCCGGCGCAATGTCACCACGTAATCCTTTCCGCGCTCGGAGTACGACGTCAGCGTCATCGCCAACTGCACGCCGTCCACCGGCTTGCCGTCGCGGCGCATCTCGGCGCGTTTCTTGCGGAACTCGCGGTAAGCCCGATGGGTGTTGAGGTTGCGCACGTAAGCACGCACCGAGTCGAGCAGACTATCAAAAGCGCGGACGCGGTGCTTTTTGCCGGCGTCGCGGGCCTTCGGTTTCAGACCCTGGGCCGCCTTGAAGGTCCATTGGCCGAAGATGGCATTGCCTTCGCGCACGAACCGCGACGTTCCCCAGCCACTTTCCTCGGCGGCCTGGGCCAGGGCCAGCGACGGCGGAACAACGTCGACGCGCGCAATCAATTCGTCCAGATCGCCGCGTTCGACCGAGTACTTTTCGCTGAGCATGGTCATCCACAGGCGGTCGATGGCGCCGATCTTTTTGCCCAGCGCCCGATCCACGCGAATTTTCCACAGGCGCTCGCGATCCGCTGCGATTTCCTCGTTGGCCTGCAGAACCAGGGGCAGGACCGTCTGGAAGAAGATTGCCTTGCGCACCTTGGTCTCGCGAATGTCCTTGATATCGGCGGGAATGCTGGCCAGCAAAAGGCGCGGCACGCGGTCCTCGCCGTTGAACACCGCACCCAGGTCGTAACCGACTTCGGCGAACTGGCTGAATACGAATTTTACCGTCGGCACCGCCGGTTCGGTAACAGGCGCGGAAATGAGCGTGGGCACGGGCGCGATCGCCTCGGCCACAGGCGCGGGCGCGGGCACCACACGCGGCGCGATTGGCATCCAGGCGCTTCCATCCAATGCGGCGCGGGGCGCCAACGTCACACCGGTAACCGGCGCATGAACGGCGCTGGCAACCAGACCGACGACCAAGGCTCCCATGAGCCCCAAGGCGCAATAATCAAATTTTTTCATACTATGGATTACCGGACTTAAGCCCGGTTACCCCTCAAAAGCTAATTCAGCTGTTTTGTTGTTTGTCTCTGTTCGCACGATATTCCCAATACCCATGCGCGGACACAACACCGCTCCCCGACGGCCGGAAATACTAAGCAAGTTCCGGCGTCACAAGCGAGTCGTTTTTTTCCACAGGGTCGGAAACCGGGGATATCCCCCGTAAAAGTCCCTTAGTCGACGGCGCGAACCTCCATCACTTCGGGAATGTAGTAGCGCAGCATGTTTTCAATGCCGTGCTTTAGCGTCGCCGTGGAGCTCGGGCACCCGGCGCACGCGCCTTGCATGTGCAAATAAACAATGCCGTTCTGGAACCGGCGGAAAACGATGTCGCCGCCGTCCTGGGCCACGGCGGGGCGCACCCGGGTGTCCAGAAGTTCCTTGATCTGGGCCGTTGTCTCGTCATCCTCGCCTTCGCCGACGGGCGCACTATCACCTTCGATCACGGGGGCGCCGGAATTGAAGTGATCCATAACGGCGCTCAGAATCAGCGGCTTCATGCCGTCCCAATCCTTGTCCTCGGCCTTGGTCACAGTCACGAAATCCATTCCCAGGAAGACACCGGTCACGCCGTCCAGCGCAAACAGGTTTTGGGCCAGCGGCGAATTCGCGGCCTCGTCAATTCCGGTGAAGTTGGCCGTGCCGCTTGCCATGACCTCGCGGCCGGGCAGGAACTTGAGCGTCGCGGGATTTGGCGTGGCTTCGGTCTGAATGAACATTTCGGTCCTCATGATCCTTGTCAGCGAATTCGTTCATCAAATGGGCGTATGAACGGGCCGGGTCAAGCGCCGTCCCGATCAAAATACCGTGTCAATGGTTCAGGGTCGAACAAATCCGAGAATTTCGTGTATCTCTTTCAGAATGGGTTCGGACATGGCGCGCGCCCGCTCGGCCCCATCTTTCAATACTGCGTCGATACTGGCCTGATCATCCATCAGCTCGCGCATGCGGGTCTGGATGGGGTCCAGCACGGTGACCGCCAGGTCGGCCAGATCTTTCTTGAAGGTCGAGAACTGGCCGCCGCCGAACTTGGCGCAAACCTCGTCCAGACTCATATCCGATAGCGCGGCGTAGATGCCCATCAGGTTTTCCGCTTCGGCCCGGCCTTCGAATTCCTTCAACGTCGTGGGCAGCGGTTCCGGATCGGTGCGGGCCTTGCGGATTTTCTTGACGATCATGTCGGCGTCGTCGGTCATGTTGATGCGCGTCATGTCCGAGGTGTCGGACTTGCTCATCTTGTGGGAGCCGTCGCGCAGGCTCATGACGCGCGCCGCCGTGTCGAAGATCAACGGCTCGACATCAGGGAAAAAGTTTGTCCCGGTGTCGTGGTTGAACTTCTGGGCGATGTCGCGGGTCAGTTCCAGATGCTGCTTCTGGTCCTCGCCCACCGGCACGTGGGTCGCCTTGTAAAGCAGGATGTCGGCGGCCATCAGGTTAGGGTACGCGTACAGGCCCACCGACGCGTTCTCGCGGTGCTTCCCGGCCTTTTCCTTGAACTGGGTCATGCGGTTGAGCCAGCCCAGCCGCGCCACGCAGTTGAAAATCCAGGCCAGCTCGGCGTGTCCCGAAACCTGGCTTTGATTGAAGATGATGTTTTTCTTCGGGTCCAGTCCGGCGGCAATCAGCCCGGCAGTCACTTCGCGGATGCTGGCCGACAGCTCGACAGGGTCCTTCCAGATGGTGATCGCATGCATATCGACCACGCAGAACAGGCATTCGAATTCGTTTTGCAGGCGCACCCAGTTGCGAATCGCACCCAGGTAATTGCCAAGATGGAGGTTTCCGGTGGGCTGTACGCCCGAAAAAATACGGTTCATCTTCCGAAGTCTTTATTTGAATAATTGGAGGCGGGCGGTGTTATGACCCTTTGTGGTCCGAGAATCAAGCCGAACCGTCGCGCCGCAGGGTTTTGATGTCGGAAAAACTGAATGCGCCGGTCATTCGGGCAAAGGCGACGAAGGCCGCCAGCCCCCCCGTCACAAGCAGCGCCAACGCGCCGATTCGCATCAACATGGCTCCGCCGAGAGGGCCTTCCAGCAACGATCGCCCAATCGCCAGAACCCCTGCCATCAGGCAGGCGGCGAGAAGAATGCGCGGCAACCTCGTCGCCAGTCTGGCGTCGAGGACCAGAAAACCGCGCCGTCTGAGAATGATCCACAAAAGGCCCGCGTTGATCCACGCCGCCAGCGAAGAGGCCAGCGCGATCCCCACGTGCGCCCAGAACTGCATGAGGATCACGTTGAGCGCAACGTTGGCGGCCATGGCAACCGCCGCAATGCGCACCGGGGTCACGGTATCCTCCCGGGCGAAGAAACCGGGGGCCAGTACACGAATGAGCACATAGGCCGGAAGGCCGACGGAAAAAGCCGCCAGCGCGTGGGCCGTGGCAAGCGCGGCCGCCGCGTCGAAACGGCCCCGCTCGAACAGCACCGAAATGATCGGCTCGGCAATAACCATCAGGGCGATGGCGGCGGGCAGGGTCAACAGCAGGGCGAATTCCAGGCCCCGGTTCTGGCTGTGCAGAGCGCCTTGCGCATCGCCCGCCTTGATGCTGCGCGACAGCATGGGCAGCAGCGCCGTGCCGACCGCGACCCCGACCACGCCCAGCGGAAGCTGGGTGACGCGGTCGGCGTAATAAAGATAGGAAACCGCCCCTTCCGACAGCAACGAGGCCAAAATGGTTCCGATCAACAGATTGATCTGATAGAGGCTGGCGCCGAAGACAACGGGAACGATGCGCCTTCCCAACAGCCGCACTTCGGGACTGAGGCGCGGGCGCATCAGGCGCACCGGAAAGCCTTCGCGGCGGCAATGCCAGGCCAGCCACGCCAGCTGAATAAGGCCCGCAGCCGCCACCCCCCACGACAAGGCATGACCCGGCGTTTCCATAAAGGCGGGAAGGGTCAGGATGGCCGCGATCAGGGTCAGGTTCAGCAGCACGGGGGCGGCGGCGGCGGCGGCGAAGCGCCCCAGCGAGTTCAACACCCCCGATTGCAAGGACACCAGGGAAATAAACAGAAGATACGGGAAGGTGATGCGCGACAGCTCGGTGGCCAGCTCCATTTTCCCCTCAACCTGATCGAAGCCCGGGGCTAGCCCATACATGACCAGCGGCATGGCCAGTTCGAACAGGGCCGTAAAGATAACGAGCGCCAACGCCAGAACCGAAAAGGCCTCGTCGGCGAATTGCTTGGCCTTCTCGCGCCCGTCGGTTTCCAGAAGGCCCGAGAAGATGGGCACGAAGGCGGCGGCAAACGCGCCCTCGGCGAACAGCCTGCGGAACAGATTGGGCAGCCGGAAAGCCACGAAAAAGCAGTCAGCAGAGGTTCCCGCGCCCAGCACCGCCGCGATCAGAATATCACGGACAAACCCGAAAACCCGGCTGACCATGGTCATCGACCCGATGGCGGCAATGGCGCGAAGCAAGTTCATAGCGCTTGTTTATCTTCTTTTTAAGGCGACGAAAAGGCGGGAAGGCCGTTCCACCGGTGG
Source organism: Rhodospirillales bacterium (assembly GCA_018648445.1). Next base: position 39,988 of record JABGRG010000029.1, read on the forward strand.
TGAAACGTGGCTATGGTCGCCCGGTGCTTTGATCTCGCGAGGGACGTTACCATGACCAATGACTTAAGTGGCGTTTATGCGAGCGGCGATGATCTGTTCACGGCGCTGGATAATCTGTTCCTGATTTGACGGGGCCGCTTGGCGAATGAAAGCCACGTTCCAAAACTTCAACAGCTCCCGTTTTCACGTTCACAGCACGCCAGAATGGCGGGATGACTGTTGCAGCAATCATTAAGAAGAAAAGATATCAAGTCCCCGAGATTCCCGAGATTCGCGGAATAAATGATACTGCGCGACTGACGTTCAGACGAAATCACGCCCGCATGTTCCAATGCCGATAGGTGAAAAGACGCGCGCGAGGACGTCGCATCAACCTGCTTGCCGACGTCGCCTGCCGATGCGCCTTGCCCACCGCACTGAACCAAATACCTGACCACGCGCAACCGGGTTTCCTGGGAGAGGGCCCCAAGCATATCGAGGGCTTGTTCAGCGACCTTGGCGGTTAATTTCCCCTCGCTCT
>JABGRG010000030.1 GCA_018648445.1 Rhodospirillales bacterium
CACCGAGATCGAGGTGAAGGAGCGTAAGGATCGCGTCGACGACGCCCTGCACGCCACCCGCGCCGCGGTTGAGGAAGGAATCGTCCCCGGTGGCGGTACCGCGCTTCTGTACGGCGCCAAGGTTCTGGCCAAGGTTGAAGGCGCAAATGGCGACCAGCAGGTCGGCATCGACATCGTTCGTCGCGCGCTGCAAGCTCCGTTGCGCCAGATCGTCGAGAACGCGGGCCACGATGGCGCCGTCGTTGCCGGCAAGCTGCTCGACCAGAAAGACATGGGCTTCGGCTTCGACGCCCAGACCGGCACTTACTGCAAACTTCAGGAAGCCGGGATCATCGATCCGGCCAAGGTCGTTCGCACCGCGCTGCAGGGTGCAGCTTCGGTCGCCGGCCTGCTGATCACGACCGAAGCCATGGTCGCTGAGAAGCCTGAACCCAAAGGCGCCATGCCTGCTCCCGATATGGGCGGCATGGGCGGCATGGGCGGCATGGGCGGCGGAATGGGCTTCTAAGCCAATTTACGCTGACCTGTTTTGCTAAGAAGAGCCGTGCCTTTCGGGGCACGGCTCTTTCTTTTTGTGCGCGCCCCGATATTATGCGCGCCGACCGATTGACGAAAAGAACGGGAATTGAGCAATCCGATGGTCCGTTACGCAGAGTATTTCATCAGCCACACGGGACAGATCACGTCTCTTATCTCGGTAGGCGTGGTTTGGTTCGCCCTGTCCTTCATCGGCGGCATGGTCTGCGGGCGGGAACGCTTTCGCGAAGGTGATTTCATTTTCGGCTGGGCGCTGGTTTGTCTGCTGTTCACCATCGGCGGCGTCTTCACCGGGCTTTCGTTCTCGATGATCGCCATGGGCTGTGGCGGGCTGGCCGTGGTTGGTGGCGGCGTGCTTTGGCGGCGTGATCGAATGCCGGTATCCCCAGCCTGGGGACGGCTTTTGTTGCTGGCCGCGCCCTTACTGATATTGGTTTCCGGCGTCGTCGCCTCCCAGTGGGATGAATTTTCCCATTGGCTGTCCAGTGCGCGTTTCTTGCTGGCAACTGACGGTTTCCCCAACGCTGCGAACCCCAATACCGGCGGCAGCTTTCCGGCCTATCCCTACGCCTGGCCGCTTGTAAGTTATCTTACGGGGCGCATCGGTGGAGGCTTGCTCGAAGCCACCGGACCGATGGTTAATGTTTTGCTGCTTCTCAGCTATGGCCTGCTGGTCATGCGGCTGGTCGCCATCGGCCTCGGAAAATCCTGGAACCACGAAAAACTGGGCTGGAGCCTGTGCGCGCTTGGTGGACTGAGCGCCATCGCCTTTAACCCGACCTTCGTGCAAAAGGTCGTTCTGACCGCCTATGCCGACACGTCCAGCGCCGTCGCACTTGGTTTCGCCACCGTATTGGCGTGGTTCATGCTGGAGGCGCAGGCGCGGGGCGAAGATGGGGCGGCCCGGCGCTTTTCATGGCAAGTCGGTCTGGCCCTCGTTCTTGTGGTCAATCTGAAACAATCGACGCTGGTTCTCTTCGTCGTTTTGGCATTCGCCGTCATTCTCATCGGGTTGCGCGATCCCAAAATCCGCATTGGTGATTTGGTCCGACTTTTGCCGGGATTGCTGTTGCCGCCGCTGGTCATTTACGCAGTCTGGCGGTACCACGTGGCGACGGAACTGACCGGGCGCGAATTTTCCATTCGGCCCATGTCAGCCTGGGCCTTCGATATTTTGCCGCAAATCCTTAAGGCGATGGGCTATGTCGCCCTGAAAAAATCGCTGTATTTCGGGATCATGGTGATCGCCGCCGTAACGGGAATACTGGCATTGCTGCGTATGCGTACGTCCTTCGACCGGCTGGCGCTTCTCGCAGGAACCTTGTTCGGTGGCTACAACGCGTTCTTGCTATTTGCCTACCTCGCCGCCTTCAGCGGTCGCGAGGCGGAGCGGGCCGCATCCTACTGGCGCTACAACATGCATTTGGGCGCGGTGTGCGTCGCATTTGCCGCTTTTGGGCTGGCCATCTTGTGGCGCAAACATCTGACCGGACGGATCGATCCCGCCCGCCTGAAATGGATACCCATTGTTCTTCTGCTGGCCGCACCTTTCATTTTCGCCCACAAGCTGAGGTTCGACACGAACCCGCCCGTTCCGCATTTCCGCGCCGTCGGCGCCGAGGTCACGGAGTTGCTTCCGAAGGGGTCGAAAGTCGTGGTCGTTGACCCGACCGGGACCGGGGAATCGGGCGTTATCACCAGATACGAAGGTGGCGGCAAAATCGAAGCCCCGGTCTTCATCAGCGCCTTCAGCCATCCGACCGCCGAAAATATCGGCAAGACTATCACCCGGGTCAATCCGGACTATGTGCTGGTGCACTCGGTGACGCCTGCCGTGCGCGAGGTGCTGGGCGCGCAACTGGATGCCGGGCACTCAACCCTGCTCAAGCGCGATCCTTCTTCGACATGGGCCAACGTTAAATCCTGGCCGCGCGACGCCGATTAGTCCAACTGAGAGTCGATGGCCTTGATGATTCCCGCCTGATCCAGTTTGGCTCCGCCATCTTCGATCAGCTTGTCCCACAGGCCCAGATTAAGGCGCGTTGAGGGAAGCTCGAGATCATATTCGGCACCCAGTTCCAGGGCCTGGGCCATATCCTTGCGCTGGATGGTGGCGTGCGCGCCGGGCGTATAGTCGCAATCGATCATGCGCTGGCCGTGCACTTCCAGAATGCGCGACGCGGCAAAGCCCCCCATGAGGGCCTCGCGAACCTTCGCCGGATCGACACCGGCCCGGCGCGCAAGACTGATGGCTTCGGCGACGGCTCCGAGGGTCAGCCCGACGATCACCTGATTGGCCGCCTTCGCCACGTGTCCCGCGCCGATGCCGCCGATGTGGGTGACATTGCTTCCCAACACTTCGAATATGGGTTTGGCCCGCGCGAACGCCGCGTCGGTTCCTCCGGCCATGATGCTTAGCGACCCGTCCCGTGCACCGATCTCACCGCCGGAAACGGGGCCATCAACATAATCGCTGCCGCCCTTGGTGACGGTCTCGGCAAAGCGCTTGGTGGCGCTGGCCAGGGTCGTCCCCATGTCGATAGCCAAACCGCCCGGAGCGAGAGCCTGAGCGACGCCATCCGTTCCCAGCACGACGGTCTCCACCGCCGCCGTATCGGTCACCATGAATAGGACGATTTCCGAGCGTGCAGCAACGTCGCCGGGACTGGACGCTGGGCTCGCGCCGTCGGCCGCCAGCGCCGCCAGCGCCTCTTGCGAAACGTCGTACGCAACGACGTTCGCACCCGCTGCAATCAGGTTGCGGCTCATCCACTTGCCCATCAGCCCGAGGCCGATAAAGCCGATCTTCTTGCCGGCGATTTCCGTCATTAGAGCATATCTCCCCTATTCGGATTCACTGAGATCGATATTCCAGTCCTCCCGTTAGGGGAGGGCGAGCAGGCGATGCGGATTCATCGGCAAGCGCTCTCGACGCGGCGGGAGGACTGGAATATCGACCGCAGGCGCCGCTTCCGGCCCGCCGGTCGGCGTCAGGCTCCGCTTGCGATGCGCCGACATCGCGGCGCGCATCCTTCCTTGCCGGCAAACCGGATGCGACGTCTCAGTGGGTCCGAATAGGGGAGACATGCTCTAATCTTCTTCCGGCGAATAGGTCGCGAAACGCGCGCTCGCACCACGTTCGATCCCGGCCGCCGCCAGCCGGTCGACGGCCAGTTCATGGCGCGCCATTTCCAGCAGGCGAAGCTCTTCCTGTTGGACATCGCCATCCACAACAACAACGTCGCAGGCCAAAGCATAGGCCGTTTCCCGCAGTTTCTTCGGCAACGATTCTTTGATGATACCGAAGGCTTTTTCGAGGCCGTTTTCATCGTCCAGCAGATCGGCGCACTTTCCGACCGTTGTGGGAAGTTCGTTGGGATCAAACCCCTCAAACACCGGGAGGTTGGAGATGATATGACCGATACGGCGAATTTCTTTGTCCGTCATTTCAGCATCGGAAGCCGAGGCAAGAACCATGGTGTAAATCAATGCGGTTTGGTAATCGATCATTTGATCCTCGTTGCAAAAAAGCACCTACACAAATGTACTCCAATCCCGTCGGAAAACGTCAAGTTTTCTGGAAAAACGGGATCATGATGTTTCTCGCAAAAACTCGTGAGTCAGACTTATGGCGTCGGCAAGGCCGATGCGCTCGATGGCAACGCCTTCGGGAAAGGCCGAAGCAAAGCGCGACGGCATGGCGCGATCCAGCATGACGAAAACGCCATGATCGTCAGCGCGGCGTATTAAACGACCGTACGCCTGTTTAAGTTTGAGCCGCGTCAGCATGGCGTCATAGGCACTGCCGCCGAAGGCTTCCTTGCGGGCCCGGTGCAGAATCGTGGGACGCGGCCAGGGCACCCGGTCGAACACGATCAGACGCAATGAACGGCCCGGAACATCGACCCCGTCGCGAACGGCATCGGTTCCCAGCAAACACGTCTTTTCCTCGGCCCGGAAGATGTCGATCAGCGTGCCCGTATCCATGGTGTCGATATGTTGGGACAGAAGTTTGTATCCGGCTTCATCCAGCGGCCCAGCGATGCGTTTATGAACCTCGCGCATGCGCGCAATCGCCGTGAACAGGCCCAGTCCGCCGCCCCCGGCGGCCAGAAACAATTCGCGATAGGCCGCCGCCACCTGAGCGGCGTCATTGCGGTTGACGTCGCCGACGACCAGAACCCGCGTCTGCGCCGGATAGTCGAAGGGCGACGCCACAGCGTCGCGCTCGACGCGCGCCTCCACATGATCAACACCGACGCGAATGTCCGCCGCCTTCCAGTCATCCTCCGTTTCCCCCGTCCCGTCGCGTAAGGAGGCTGACGTTACAAGCAGGCCGTGGGCCGGTTCGGCAACGGTCTGGGCAAAGGGGCGCATGGGGTCGATCCAGTGGCGGTGCATGCCGACGTCGATCTCGTAGCCGCCGCCGCGCTCGACAGCGAACCAATCAACAAATTCGTCGGGCTTGTCGCCTTGCAAGGCGGCGATCATGCCCCGCCGCTCCAGACTGCGGCACAGCGAATCGATCCGTCCCCGCTGCCCTGATTCCAGGGCGTCGGTTTCATCATCCAGCTTCGCCGTTAGTCCCCGGATCAACGAAAGCATCGGCCGGGACAGACTTTGCAGGGCGGCATCAAGTGCGCCTGCTGCATCCATTAAGTCCGGAACCGGCGGCAACGGGTAAACTTCCAACCCATAAGCCGTGCCGCTCGAGGGGTCGCGGGCGAAAACCTGCTGACGAACAAGGGCGAGAAAGGCCTCAGTTGGCCCCTGCGCACCACCACCTGAGATGCGTTGCCGCCAGCTTATGGCGGGCAAGGACCGGGCGGCGGCCAGAATATCGTCCAGCGCCTCGCGCAGTTTTTCGTCGTCGCCGATCAGATCATCGAGGCGGGCCTTCAGGCCCCGGCTTCGCGACCGCCCGCGGGCCTCGGCCCCCAGCAGCCAGCGCCTAAGGTCTGCCGTCTCCATTCCCGAAAGATGGGCCGAAAACGCCGCGTCCGCCGCATCAAAAAGATGATGGCCTTCGTCGAAGACATAGCGGGTCGGAACGCTGGCCTCGTCGCCGCCGCCCATGGCTGCCTGGATCAGCACCAGCGCATGATTGGCAACGACGATTTCCGCGTTTCGCGCCCGCCGGATGGATCGTTCGACAAAACACTTTCGATAATGCGCGCAGCCGGAATAAACGCATTCGCCGCGTGTGTCGGTCAGATCGGTGGTCAGTCTCGGCCCCAGAAGATCGGCCAGCCATGCCGGGAAATCGCCGCCCACCATATCGCCGTCGCGGCTGGCCAGAGCCCAGCGCGCCATCAGCCCCAAAGGAACGGCGTCGGCCCCGCCGGTCGGGGGAATTCGCGCCACGGCTTCTTCCAGATTTAACAGGCAGAAATAGTTTTCACGGCCCTTGCGAATAACCACCTTGCGCGCTTTTTCATCCGGGTCCGTGTAGACCCGGTCCAATTCGGCGTCCAACTGGCGTTGCAGGTTGCGCGTGAAAGTGCTGATCCACACGCTGGCTTCGTTTTTCTCGGCCCACACGCTGGCCGGGGCCAGATAGCCCAGGGTTTTTCCGACCCCGGTTCCGGCTTCCGCAATGACAAAATGCGGCTCTCCCGCATGGTCGCGCGCCCGAAACGCGCCCGCCGCCGCCGACGCGTACTCCGCCTGTTCGGGCCGGTCCTCGGCGCCCTCTCCCAGCAGCCTAACCAAGCGCCCGCGCGCCTCAACCGGTTCCACCGGCCAATCCCCGGCGGGCGCTTCCGGCGGACGTTCGGACCACTCGCGCAATCGCAGCCATACCCGAAGTCCGTTGACAAGGCCCCGCGAATGGGGCGCTTCGCCGGCCTGCAGGGCGGCCAGCACGGCCCCTCCCCACAACCACCCCCCACGCGCCATGGGCCAGGCAACGGCCATGGCCGAGGGATCGCCCTTGCCGATATCTGCGAGCAAAAGGCGGGTCGCCGCGATCAGGGTTTCGGCTTCCTGTTCCAAATTGCCGGGAAGCGGCAGGCCAAGGGCTTCGGCCAACCCGCGTGGCGTCGGCAGGCAAAAGCGGGCCGGGCGGGCAAAAGCAAACAGCTCCAGCACATCATGGGCCTGCATCCCGCCGCAATTCAGCCGCCCGGCGGTGGCTCCCGCGTGACAGACCAGTGGTGGCGGAAAATCGGCAAGGCGAGCGGCGGCCTCTTTCGTGGAAAGCGTTTCAACCTCGCCGTCGGGAGATATCCAGGCAACAGCACGAAGCCCGGCGACCACTGTGGGAACTTCGGGAATACGGATACGGGCGGGAGTGTCGGAACCAGACGTCATGCGACGCAGTATAGAGCCCCCATTTCAATCGGGCCACGCACGAATAGGACCGAGCGTTGACAACCCGCGAATGCGAATAATTCCGCGCATTGACAATTCACCGTTTAAGGCCTTAGTTATCTCAACAAATAACACGTCTAAAGTGGGCGCTATCGTGCGCCGATTCGAATGAATACAGGGAGTATCAAAATATGAACAAACGGTTTTTTGCATTGGCTACCGGTATCGCCGCCGCGATGATGATCGCAGGCGCTGCCCAGGCCAAAACCCTGAAGATGGCATATGACGCCGATCCGGTTTCGCTGGACCCGCACGAGCAGCTTTCCGGCGGCACCCTGCAACTTTCACATATGATTTTCGATCCGCTGGTCCGCTGGAACAAGGATCATGGGATTGACGCCCGTCTGGCGAAAAGCTGGAAGCGCATCGACCCGCTGACCGTTCGCTTCGAACTGAACAACGGGGTGAAATTCCACAGCGGTAATGAGCTGACTTCGACCGATGTGAAATGGACCTTCGATCGCCTAAAAGCCAGCCCCGATTTCAAGGGCTTGTTCACGATCTTCAAGGAATTGAAGGTGGTGGATGCCGATACCTTTGAATTGGTGACCACGGAACCTTTCCCGCTGGTTCTTAATCTGGCGACCTACATCTTCCCGATGGATTCCAAATTCTATTCGGGCACGGATGCAAACGGCAAGGACAAGGGCGCCATCGTCAAACATGGCAACACCTTTGCATCGACCAACGTTTCGGGCACGGGTCCCTACATTGTGACCTCGCGTGAACAGGGCGTTCGCGTTGAATTCGAGCGTTTCGGCAGCTATTGGGACAAGAGCTCGCCCGGTAACGCCGACAAGGTCATCCTGACCCCGATTAAGGAAGGCCCGACCCGCGTGGCCGCGCTGCTTTCCGGTGATGTCGATTTCATCGCGCCGGTTCCGCCGACCGATCTTGATCGCATCAGCAAGGACAGCAAGATCGACCTGATCACCATGTCCGGTACGCGCATCATCACCTTCCAAATGAACCAGAAGCGCGTCGAAGCCTTCAAGAATGCGAAGGTCCGTCTGGCCATCGTCAATGCCATCAACAACACCGGCATTGTCAAAAAGATCATGAAGGGCTTCGGCACCCCTGCGGCGCAGAACAGCCCCAAGGGCTACCTCGGCTACAACGAAATGCTGAAGCCGCGTTATGATCTGGGCACAGCCAAGAAACTGATGAAGGAAGCCGGTTACGAAAAGGGCTTCTCCATCACCATGATGGCGCCGAACAACCGCTACGTTAACGATTACAAAATCGCCGAAGCGGTTGCCTCCATGCTTTCCAAGATCAACATCAAGGTTGACCTGACCACCATGCCCAAGGCCCAGTACTGGCCCAAGTTTGACGAGCAGGCTGCCGACATGATGATGATCGGCTGGCATTCGGATACCGAAGATTCGACGAATTTTTCGGAATTCCTGATGATGACACCGAACAAGGACACCGGCAAAGGCCAGTACAACAGCGGCAACTTCTCCAATGCCGAACTGGACAAGCTGACCCTGCAAAGCCAGGGAATGACCGACGAAGCCGCGCGCATCAAGGTGCTCAAGCGCATCGAAGGCATTGCCTACGAAGAAGCCGCCTTCGTTCCGCTGCACTGGCAGGATCTTGCCTGGGCCGCGAAGAAGGGCGTCGGCGCCGAGGCCATTCTTAACGTCATGAACTTCCCCTACATCGGGGATATCGTGATCAAGTAAGCGTACAAACATGCGTTAGACAAAAATGGGGCCGCCCTTGTGGCGGTCCCATGTTTGTCACCGACAGGGCCCTCCGGGGCTTGTCAAAGGAGATGAGTTATCGACTATCTGGTGTTTGCCGGACAAAGGCTGTTGCAAGCGACGCTCGTGATGTTCGTGATCAGCCTTGTCGGCTTTTCCATTCAGGATAATCTGGGCGATCCGTTGCGTGAACTATTGGGGCAATCGGTGTCGGAAGCCGAACGCGAAGCCTTGCGCGATGAAATGGGCCTTAACGATCCGTTCTTTGTGCAATACGGACGGTTCATTAGCAACGCCGTTCAGGGTGACCTGGGCACATCGTATTTTTTCAAACGCCCCGCTCTTCAGGTCATCGCTGACAAGTTCCCTGCGACGCTGGATCTGGTGATCGGCGCGACCTTGATCATCGTTTTGATTTCGGTTCCCGTCGGCGTTTATTGCGCGATTCGACCGACCGCGTGGCCTGCCCGCGCGGTCATGGGCATCAGTATCGTCGGCATTTCCATTCCGGTTTTTCTGACCGCGATTTTTTCGATTTATCTGTTTGCCGTGACCCTTGGCTGGATGCCGTCGTTCGGTCGGGGCGAGGACTTGGTCGAGATATTTCCCGGATGGAAAACCGGGTTCTTCACCAAGGACGGTTTTGCCCATCTGGTTCTTCCCTGCATCTCGTTATCTTCAATCATGCTGCCGCTGTTTATCCGGCTGATCCGATCCGAGATGCGCGAAATATTGGAATCCGAATACGTTCGTTTCGCCTGGGCCAAGGGTTTGGCCCCCAAGCGTGTGTGGTTCCTGCACGCCCTGAAAAACACGATGCTTCCGGTGGTTACCGTGGGCGGCGTACAGATCGGCACCATGCTGGCCTATACCATTTTGACGGAAACCGTTTTTCAGTGGCCGGGCATGGGCTTTTTGTTTCTTGAGGCGGTCAACCGTGTCGATACGCCACTGATCATTTCCTACATCATCGTCGTCGGGCTGATCTTCGTCGTCACCAACACGGTGGTAGACCTGCTTTATACTTGGGTTAATCCCACGGTGAAGATTACGGGGCGCGGACGATGAACGCGGCCATCAGGCGCTTCGCGCAATCCAACTTCATGTACAGTTTCGGGCGCGACAAGGTGGCGATGGTCAGCTTCGCCATCCTGGCCGCGTTTGTGATCCTGGCTTTTTCGGCCCCGGTGATCGCGCCTTACGATCCTTACGATCAAACGACCATCGACATCATGGATTCGGAAATCCCGCCGATGTGGCAGGACGAAGGCGAAGCCCGCTTTTTGCTGGGCACCGACGCGCAGGGGCGCGACATGCTGTCGACCATCCTTTACGGAACCCGAATATCCATCATCATCGGCGTGTGCGCCGTGCTTATGCAGATGTTCTTAGGCATCACCATCGGCCTGGTATCAGGTTACGTGGGCGGGCGTGTCGAAAGTTTCTTCATGCGGCTGGCCGATATCCAGCTGTCGCTTTCGACCTTGATGCTGGCCATCGTGGCGCTGGCTATTTTCCAGGCGGCATTCAGCGCCGAGGCCTATTCAGACATGGCCATTATCATGCTGATTTTGGTCATCGGGTTTGCCGAATGGCCGCAATACGCGCGCACCATCCGCGCTTCCGTGCTGGCCGAAAAGAAAAAGGAATACGTGGACGCCGCGCGGGTAATTGGCTTTGGCGCGCCGACCATAATGTTCAAGCACATCCTGCCCAATACGCTGTCGCCGCTGCTGGTGATTTCCACCGTTCAGGTGGCCAACGCGATTATCTCCGAGGCCGCGCTCTCGTTCCTCGGTCTTGGAATGCCGGTGACCAAACCGTCGCTGGGCTCGCTTATCAATTCCGGGTTCGAGTTTATTTTCAGCGGTTCGTGGTGGATAACGGCAATTCCATCGATCGTGCTGATCGCCCTTATCCTGTGCATCAATTTGTTGGGCGACTGGGTGCGTGATGCCCTTAATCCTAAAATCTACAAGGAGAAGTAGGGCATGGCGCTGCTGGAGGTAAAAAACCTGGGCATCGAATTCCCCATGCGCCGCGAGGTCCTGCGGGCGCTGCAAGGCGTCAGTTTCTCGCTTGATGCAGGCGAACGGCTGGGAATCGTGGGCGAGAGTGGAGCCGGGAAATCCATCGCCGCGTTTGCCATCATCAACCTTTTGTCGAAGCCCGGCCGCATCAACGCCGGGGAAATACTTTTCGAGGGCCGCGACCTGACCGGTCTGGACGACGAAGCCATGCGCGACATCCGGGGAAATCGGATCAGCATGATCTTCCAGGATCCGATGATGACGCTGAACCCGGTACTGACCATTGAAACCCAGATGATCGAGGTTTTGAAGGCACATCGGAACATCTCGGACAATGATGCGCGGAAAATCGCCGTGGAGAAATTGCGCGAAGTCGCAATCCCGTCGCCCGAAGACCGCCTAAAAAGCTATCCGCATGAACTCTCGGGCGGCCAGCGCCAGCGTGTGGTTATCGCCATCGCGCTGCTGACCGACCCCTCGATCATCATCGCCGACGAACCGTCTACCGCGCTGGACGTGACCATTCAGGCCGGGATCATGGCGTTGATGCTGAACCTGTGCAAAAGCCATGACGTGGGGCTGATTTTGATTACCCACGATCTGGCAGTGGTTTCGCAGGTCACCCAACGGGTTGTCGTTATGTATGCCGGGCGCGTTGTCGAGGAAGGACCGACGGCTGAAATCGTCACCCATCCCAAACATCCCTACACGCGCGGTCTTATCAAGGCCCTGCCGCAGGAAGGTACGGCCGGCAAACGGCTCAACCAGATACCCGGATCCATGCCCACGCTGGATGCCATTCCCGACGGCTGCGCCTTCCACCCGCGCTGTCCCCACGCCGACGATGTTTGCCGCGCCTCGGTGCCGGAAATAGTTCGGGTCGGAAACCAATTCAGCCGGTGCGGCAAAGCCAACGAGCTGGCCGAGGAGAATTCCCTATGAGCGGCCCCTTGGTTGAAACCCGCGGCGTTGAAAAACGTTTCGATCTGGGCGGCTATTTCTGGCAGCAGGACAAGCCGGTGGTGCGCGCGCTTAACGGCGTCTCGATTACCATTGAAAAAGGCGAGTCGTTCTGTCTGGTCGGTGAATCGGGCTGCGGCAAATCCACCCTGGCCCGCTGCATCATGGGCCTGTTGGAAGTCAGCCGGGGCGAAATTTATTATCAGGGAGAGCGGATCGATCTCTTGTCGGCCAAGGCCATGATGCCCTATCGCCGCCGTATGCAGATGATCTTCCAAAATCCGTATGCGTCGCTAAATCCGCGCATGACCATCCAGAAAACTCTGGAAGAACCGCTGCGTTTTCATTTCCCCGAAATGAAAAACGGCGAGGTCCACGACAAGGTCGAGGAAGTGATGACCTCGGTCGGCAACGATCCGGCCTGGGGCACACGTTACCCCCACGAATTCTCCGGCGGACAACGCCAGCGCATCTCCATTGCCCGCGCGCTGATGGTCGATCCCGATTTCGTGGTTGCCGACGAACCCATTTCGGCGCTGGACGTATCCATTCAGGCGCAGGTTCTGAACGTCATGATGGACGCCCGCGACATGCGGGATTTGACGTACCTGTTCATCACCCACGATCTGTCAGTGGTCCACCATTTCGGCACGCGGGTCGGGGTCATGTATCTGGGCGCGCTGTGCGAACTGGCGCAAACCAAGACACTCTTCGATACACCGCGTCACCCCTACACCCAGGTTCTGCTGAACGCCATTCCCAAGCTGTCCACAACGGAACTCACCCATACACCGATGTTGGGTGAGGTTCCGACCGCCATTAAGCTGCCATCGGGCTGCGTCTTCCATCCGCGCTGCCCATATGCGAACGAACGTTGCTCGCGCGAGGTCCCGACGGGAACGACGCTTGATGACGGAACCGTAGTGGCTTGTCACGCAGTCGAGGAAAACCGGATTTAATCCGTTTTGCCCGGAGGGCGAGCGTGCTCGAAATCTCCAACCTTCGTGGAACCAAACTTGGTCCCATCGACCTGAGCCTTGGTGCGGGCGAATGTGTCTCCGTTTCAGGTCCATCGGGTGCGGGGAAATCTCTTTTGCTGCGGGCCATTGCCGACCTCGACCCGTCCGAGGGCTCTGTCCGTCTGGACGGCGTGAACCGCGACGACATCCCGGCCCCGAAATGGCGTGGCCGCGTGGGCTATTTGCCGGCGGAATCCGGTTGGTGGGCGGAACGAGTGGGTGCGCATTTCCTCGATAGCGCCCATGACAAAGTGCGATCCCTTCTGGATCGTCTCTCGCTTTCGGGCGAGGCTATGGATTGGGACGTCGGGCGGCTGTCCACCGGCGAGAAACAACGGCTCGCGTTTGTGCGGCTTTTGGAATGCGGCCCCCGGGTTTTGCTGCTGGATGAACCAACCTCGGCATTGGACGAGGAAACGCAAGGTGCCGTTGAGACGATTATCCACGAGCTTTGTGCGGCGGGAACGGGCGTCATCGTTGTGACCCATGACAATGATCAGGCCCGGCGGCTCTCGGGCCGCAGGCTGTCTATTCTCGACGGCCGCCTGAGAGAAGAGGCGCGCCCATGAACTATATTGCGCTGGATTATGTGGACCTTGCGCTGGCGGCAACATTGTTGTTGCTGCATGCCGCGTTGTCGCTGTTCCTGCAGTTGGGCCTGGGAAAACGTTTAGGCATCGCCGCCATTCGCATGACCCTGCAACTGGCGATGATCGGTTTCGTTCTCAATGCCCTTTTCGAGCTTGCCTCGCCCCTGTGGACCGGCCTGGCCGCCGTATTAATGGTTCTATTTGCCGGACGCGAGGTCGCCGCGCGTCAAACCCATCGGTTCAGAGGACTGGGCACTCAGGGCTTGGGGACGGCCACCATGCTGATCGCCGGAGCCAGCGTCACCGGCCTCGCCCTGACCACGCAAATACAGCCCGATCCGTGGTACGATCCGCGCTACGCCTTGCCTGTTCTGGGCATGGTTCTGGGCAACACCATGAACGGCGTCGCCCTGGGTTTGGATCGCCTGTTATCTACGGCGGCGCGCGAAAAAGGCGCGATCGAGGCCCAGCTCGCATTGGGCCAAGACCGGCGCCATGCCTTCCTGCCCCTGGTGCGCGAGGCCTGCCGGGCGGGATTGATGCCCATCGTCAATTCCATGTCCGCTATGGGCATCGTCGCTTTGCCGGGCATGATGACCGGTCAAATCCTGGCCGGCGTCGATCCTCTGGATGCCGTCAAATACCAGATTTTCATCGTGTTCCTGCTGGCGGGCGCGACCGGGATCGGGGTTTTGAGTGCCGTATTCGGCGCCGTCATGCGCCTCACCGACCACCGCCACCGCCTGCGCCTCGACCGTCTGGTGCGCACCGAAACGTAGAGCCGTCTACTGCCCTATATATTGTGGCATCGCGTTGCACATTTTCTACATTTTGTTGTTCAGACTTGAAAAATACCCCAAAATGTGCCTTTAATTCCGGCTCGCAATCGCAATTGGATGCTGGTACCGGGGGCTTTATCACTTCTTGCATGGGGGTAATCCGAAATGTGGAAGAGTTGGTCGGAAATCAAGCTATGGAAGCGCATCGCGGGAGGGCTTGTACTCGGCGTCATTGTCGGGGCCATTTTCGGCGAGAGCGCAGGCGTCATCAAACCTATCGGCACGCTGTTCATTAGCTTCATCAAGATGCTGATCGTGCCGCTGGTGTTTCTGTCGTTGGTGGTCGGCGTCACGTCGCTGAAAGACCCGGCCAAGATGGGGCGCATCGGCCTCAAGGCGATCGCCTGGTATATGTTCACAACAGCCATCGCCGTGACTTTGGGCATCATCTTCGCCGTGGTCTTCCAGCCCGGCGCGGGGATCGATATCGTGGCCGACGCGGCCGTGAAAACCAAGGCCATGCCGTCGGTGGTGGGGACCCTTCTCAACATCATACCGAAGAACCCCATGGCGGCGTTCGCGCAAGGCAATATTCTGCAGATTATCGCCTTCGCCATTATCGTGGGCATTGCCATTAACTTCGTCGGAATGAAAGCCGATCCGGTTGAACGGGTATTCGAGGCAGGCGCCGAGATCATGTACAAGATCACCCACGGCGTCATGGAACTGGCGCCGTTCGGCGTTTTCGCGCTGATGGCCTGGGTCGCCGGAAAATACGGTCTTTCCATCCTGATGCCGCTGATCAAGATCATTGCGTGCGTCTATGTCGCGTGCATCCTGCATGCCGTGGTCACCTATGGGCTGGTTCTCAAAATGTACGGCGGTCTTAAGTTGGCGCCGTTCTTCAAGGGGATCATCGACGCCCAGATCGTCGCCTTCACCTCAACCAGCAGCTCGGGCACCCTGCCCGTGACCATTCGCTGCGCACAGGAGAACCTTGGCGTTTCCAAGGGCATCTCCAGCTTCGTGTTGCCGCTGGGCGCAACGGTGAACATGGACGGCACGGCCATTTACGAAGCCATCGCCGCCATATTCATCGCCCAGGCGTTCGGCGTACAGCTGGGCGGCGGCGACTACTTCACCATCATCCTGGTCGGCACCCTGGCCTCCATCGGAACCGCGGGTGTTCCGGGCGCGGGCCTGATCATGCTGACGCTCGTGCTAACGCAGGTCGGCCTGCCGCTGGAAGGCATCGCCATTGTTGCCGGTATTGACCGTGTGCTCGACATGGCGCGCACGACCATCAACATCACCGGCGATTCCATGATCAACGCCGTCATCGCCAAGAGCGAAGGCGAACTGAACGAGGAAATCTACAACGCACCGCCAGTAGCCTGACTTGAGGGAAATTCGAAGAGGTAGCCTCCCTGAACTCGCAGGGCCGCCGGATCAAACCGGCGGCCTCTTTTTGTTGCGCCGCCCCTCAGCCAGGCCTACATAACGCCCACGGCTTTAAGCGCAGAAAGAGGCGGCAATGAAACAAGCTACGTTCGCAGCGGGATGTTTTTGGGGAGTGGAACACGCCTTTCGCCAAGTCAACGGCGTTACCGACGTCGCTGTCGGGTATACCGGCGGGACCACGCCCGACCCAAACTACAAGGACGTCTGCTCCAGCGACACGGGCCATGCCGAAGCGGCCCTGGTGTCGTTTGATCCCGACGTGATCAGCTATGAAGAACTGCTGGACGTGTTCTGGTCCGTCCACGACCCCTCCCAGCTAAACCGTCAGGGCCCCGATGTCGGCTCCCAGTATCGCTCGGCTGTCTTCGTCCACGACGAGGAACAGGAGAAAGCAGCCCTTGCCTCGAAACAGCGCCTCGAGGACAAGGGCCTGAAAATCGTCACCGAGATTACCAAGGCCGACACTTTTGGGCGGGCCGAGGAATATCACCAGCGCTACATCGAAAAGAACCGGCGTTAATTTCAGCCTTCCGGCGCGGCAATATCGGCGAAGGTGGGTTCGGCCAGACGGACATAGTCGTCCAGATCCATGAAGATCGAGCGGTCCAACCGACCGGCGTTGAAGCAGACTTCCTGATTGTTGCGGATGGACGGATCGGCGTAGATCGCCAGTTCATCCCAAAACGTAAACGGCGGCACCGCGCCCATGGGGCATCCGGTCAGCGCGGTGGCGTCCTCGGGCGAGGTGAACTTGCCTTTCTGCCCGCCGTCGGCCTTGCGCAGGCCCTTCATATCAAGCCGCCGGTCGCCGGGAATGACGGCCATGACGCATCGCGTTCCCTTGCCGCCGCCCTTGAGCGTCACCACGATGGCCTTGAGCGCCTGCGACGGGTGGTTGCCGCGAATTTTGGCGATGTCGGCCGAGCGCCCCTCGGCCACATGTTCGATAACGCGGAAGGTGGCCCCGCCATTTTCCAGCAGTTCAACCAGTTGCTCGTGGGTTTCGTAGGTCTCGCTCACGACGACGCTCCGTTCCTTCGGGATTGACGCGCCTTCATTATCAGGGAACGCCAATTGGCGCAATTTCCGTCGCCTGGATTCCGGCATTTCGCCACCTGCCCCTGCCATAGGGGAAGTAAGCGGAAAAATCGCCGGCGACATTTGGATATTTTTTTGATAGAATGAGTCGAATTCGCGGCAATGGCGAGAACCGCCGGGATGCGAATTTCAAGACTCCCGATACCTGCAAAAATGCGGGACGGGACGGGAAGAGACGAAGGGGTTGCATTTATCCTAGAAAGGAGGTTGCAATGTTTGAACCCCGCGTTTCGAAAGTTATCTTCGTTATTTTCGGTCTTTTGATCGGATTGGCCTTTTGGGCGCCTTTCGCCTATGCCGGGACTGTTGCCCCCACAGTCAGGCCGGAGAAGTCGGCTGCGGTCGAGAAGATCATGCAATTGGCCCAGAAGTGGCAATTCCAGCAAAACCAGCAACGGCAATTCGGACAACAGCCGCAGGTGCCAGGCCGGTTCATGAACCAGTTGCGCCCGCAGCCGCAAATTCCGGGTGCCCAGCCGAACCAGAGCGAACCCGTCATGTGCCAAACGTCCGGCTACACCTGTCCGGCCCAATATCAATGCCGACCGCTTCGGCGCACCGGCACCAACCAGTATCAGGATTACTACGAATGTATCCCGCAAGGCACCACCGCTGAGGGCTGCTTCGTCGGATACCGTCGGCAGAATTCGGGCAACGGCAGCTATACCTGCACCCCGGTTTACCCCCGCGGCACATGCGCCGACGGGCGCGCCACCTGGGGTCCGCGCGACAACGGCCCCGGCCTGCGCTGCCGCCATATCACCTAAGTCGGTATTGCTGAGCCGATAAATCGGGGCCGTCCGAAAGGGCGGTCCCGTTTCGTTTTTGCGTTGCTTGCCCTCGGGCGCAAAGCTAGATTGCCGGGGCAATTTCAACCCCCGAAAAAAAGTGCAGGAAACCCATGAGCCAGAACACCCCCAAAGTTGTCGGTTTGAAAAAGTCTTTCGGTTTCGGTGATCGCCTCGGAACGGCCACGCCCGGCCATCTTGCAGCCTGCAAGCGAACCGAGTTCGTGCCCATTCTGGCCCAGCAATCCATCCGCGAGATGGTGCGCACCGAGCGTTCCCCTACCGACGTCATGGTTGACGCCCAGAAGGCCATCGACGCCGACGGCTACACCAAACTCTGGGGCGCCGACGCCGATCATTTGAAAACCATCGACGACATCAAAAGCACGCTGGACGCCGGTTTTTGTTTCTTCACCTTCGATCCGTCCGACCACGTGATCAACGAGGCCGACGAAATGGGCGCCGATGAACTGGCCGCCGGAGAGAAGTCGCTGATCGGCGAGGGCGTGTTCGAAGGGTCCAGCCTGCGCGACCTGTACCTGGGAAAATCCTTCGAGATCGCCGAAGGCTTCACGCTGGCCTATGACGAAGAATCCCTTCTGCGCGCCGCCGTCAAATACGGTCGCGCGCTGGCCCACTGCGGCACCATGGGCGCGGCGCTGAAATCCATGTCCGGCGACACGCCCTATGAGATCGAGATGTCGGTCGATGAATCCGAAGTGCCGACAACGTACCTCGAACATCTGTTCGTCTCGCAGGAACTGGACCGGCGCGGCGTTCCGGTCACCTCTCTGGCCCCGCGTTTCATCGGCGACTTCGAAAAGGGCGTCGATTACCGGGGCGACGTGAAGCTGTTCGAACAGTCCATCGCCAAACACGTGGCCATCGCCAAATTCTGCGGCCCCTATAAACTGAGCCTGCATTCGGGGTCCGACAAGTTCTCGGTCTATCCCATCTTCGGGCGGCTGTGTGGCGACCTTCTGCACGTGAAAACGGCGGGCACCAGCTATGTGGAAGCCTTGCGCGTTGTTGTGCGCACCAACAAGCCGTTGTTCAGGGAAATGGTCGAATATGCGCAAACCCGCTTCACCGAAGACTGCGCCACCTATCACATCAGCACCTCCCAGGCCGACGTCGACGCCATTAGCGGCACAGCCGACGCCGATCTGGAGCGCGTGCTGCTCGACGAAAACGAAGGCCGCCAGCTCATGCACGTCACCTACGGCTCGGTGCTCATCAACGGCAAGGCCGCCAACGGCAAACCGTTTGGCGAAAGCCTCACCGAAATCCTCGAGAACCACGACGACCTCCACATGGAGTTCATCGAACGCCACTTCGACAAGCATCTGGGGCTGCTGTTACAGGGGTAACTTCCAGAGGTATTCTTTAAACGAACGGCGGTCGCAATGGCCGCCGTTTTTTTGTACGCCGAGCGCAGCGCGGCAACTGGGGCCACCCCGGCCCGCAGTCCGCGCGCCGCGAATTGCTTCCATCCATCACAGGTGTGTCTCCCGGCTGTCGTCCGGAGCCTGGGCTCGATCATGCATTCCATAGTCCCGAATGACTCCGGCGATGCGCAGTCGATAGTTCTCGAACAGGGTTGCCCGCGCCCTGGACTGAGCGGCTCTGTGGGCCCGAATGTTCCGCCAGGCCTCGATTGCCGATTCGTCGGCAAAGAACGAGAGCGACAGAAACTTGTTTTCGTTCGTCAAGCTCTGGAACCGCTCGATCGAAATAAACCCGTCGATCTCCTCCAGGAGTGGGCGCAGCGCTGCGGCGGCGTCGAGATAGTGCTGCCTCTGCCCCGGCCTGGGCTCGACCTCGAAGATGACCGCTATCATGGTTCCGCCGTCCGCCCGTGCGGTGCAGAGGCCAGCGTCAGAAAGGTACGATCTTCACGCAGGAGAAACTTCTCCCGTTGAGCGAACTCGTAATTTTCACGGCCGAGCGGGTCCGCCGCGAGGCGCGCGCGATAGACCTCGTAGGCGGCAAGGCTCTCAATGCTGTAGACGCCATAGGCGAGCGTGCTGCTGCCTTCATTCGGTGCGAAGTAACCGACCAGATCGGCGCCGCAACGCGGAATCGCTTCGCCCCAGTTGCGGGCGTACTGGGCGAATTCGGCGTTCTTGGTCGGGTCAATGTGGTATCGGATGAAACAGGTGAGCATGGGTGATCTCCTATGTGTAGCGAGGGTTCTACCATATTGCGATACGAAAATGCTTCGTCTATGGTCGAACTATGAAAGAAGGCCCTAACATTGTGCTCATCGGATCGTTGATCGGAGATCCCGCGCGCGCGAACATGCTGACCGCACTAATGAGCGGCAAGGCGCTAACGGCGAGTGAACTTGCCGGCGAGGCGAACATTACGCTACAAACCGCAAGCGCACATCTGAAGCGCCTTGAAGCTGGTGGTCTTGTCCAACAGCGCAAGCAAGGGCGACACCGCTATTTCTCGTTGGCTGATGCTGATGTCAGCGATGTACTTGAGGCGGTCATGGGATTGGCCGCGAAGCGCGGACACCTGCGAACGCGGATGGGCCCGAGCGACCTGGCTTTGCGAAAGGCAAGGGTCTGCTACGATCACCTGGCGGGAGAGTTCGGCGTCCGCATGTTCGACAGCCTTGTGTCCCGAGGATATCTTGTGACGAGAGGGGAAGACCTTGCGCTGACAGGCGCCGGACGATCGTTCGTTTCAGACTTCGGTATCAGCATCGACATCCTCTCGACAGGCCGTAGACCACTCTGCAAGTCTTGCCTGGACTGGAGCGCGCGGCGCACACATCTGGCCGGCGCGCTTGGCGCGGCTCTACTCAGCCGGTTCTACCAGGAATCCTGGGCCGTGAGATTGGAGGGCTCGAGGACGGTCGAGTTCTCCAGCTCGGGCGAGACTAGGTTCACCGCGCTCTTCCCTGTCTCGAATTCCGGGGTAGCTCAGATTGCTAATTAGTGGGATCAAAGGAACTGGTCCCTTCGCGGGTCTGGGCGGAATCCGGTTCTTTCTTTGAAAATTGCGTTCACGCGCCACGGTTCGCAGCACTCCCGCTTGGTCGCGAGTCGCTTCGCTCCGGGGTTGTCCGCTAACCCCATGCGGGTATCAGGGCGTCCCCCCCACCACGATCTGGGCGGTTTGGTCGCGGCCGTAGTAGCGGCGCGCGTAGTAGGTCATGGTTCGTTGCAGGTAACCCGCCAATTCGGGGTAGGTGACTTGTCCGTCGCCGTTGCCGTAGGGGTTCTTGTCGGCTTCGCCGCCCATGCCCATGAGATAGTATTTGGTGAACAGGCTGTGGGCTTTGTTCTTCTCCCACGAGGCGACTTCCTGGGGGGCTCCGGCGGAGATCACGGTTACGCCGGACGGCACCGTTACTTTCCGCGGGCGCGCGTAGATGGCGGAAGCCGCGTCGATGACCGTGCCCGCCTGACTGGCGCCGGAAAAGCACGCCTCCAGCACCACCGTGGTCGACTTGGCGGGAAGCTGGCCCAAGTTGCGATAAAGGGTGTCCAGCGAATAGCCGCTCAGTTGGATGCGCGAGCCGTCGGCGTCGACGGGAACCAGATAGCTGGTTCCTTCGTTGGCGGCGGGCGCGCCGTGTCCGGCATAATAGATCCATACCTTTGAAACGCCCGGAACCACCCAGTCGTATAGCTGCCCCCGGTGATCCGACGAGGTTCCGAACACGCGGGCCATCTGTGCGCCGGTGGCGTCGCGCAATTGGATGACGTTGCCCTCGCGCACGCCAAGGGCCCGGGTCACGTAGCGCATGAAGCCCGCGGCGTCGGCATAGGCCGGATCCACGTTAGGCACGTCGTTTCCGTGCCGGGCGTAGTCGGCATTGCCGATGATCACGGCGATGTCGTCGGGGCGCTGTGCAACCGGTTTGAAGGTTACAGCCACGGGGGTTTCAGAAAAGCGGGTTTGGGCCGTCTGGGTCGTCTGTGCGGTTCGTTGGGGGGGCGGAGGCGGTGGCGGGCTCGGTGCTCGGGCAACAACCGGCTGCGATGGCGCGTCCAGCGACACCCTCACCGTCAAAGAGCCGCCGTTGTCGCTGACGCCCGCGAATTCCTCATTCATGTTCAGGAACAGGGTACCGTCACGATCCGCCGTCAATTCGCGGTATACGCCGATGGGAAACGGCGCCCCGGTTTCACCGATCTTGCCGATCAGTTTCTGGTGCGGATGACCGACCAGCACGCGCCCGATATCCCACGCCGGGCAAAGCAGTCCATACATGCCCTCGCCCTCGGGTCCCGTGGGCACACACGTAGGCGCCGCCTGCCAGCGCCCCTCTGCGCGAATGCGGTAGCGGTGGCCGCGTTCGACCATCACACCCGAATTTCGCCATTCACCGGCGTTGGCCAGGACGTTGCTGGTCGTTTCCGTATCGCCGCCGGTATTGAGGCGTGTGGCCTGCACCGAGTCTGAATATTGCACAGTCTGACAACCAGCAACGGCAACCAACACCAACGGCGCCAAGATGGTCACAACACAAATATGTCTCATCGGCTCTTCCCTCGATCCCGGTAATTGCGACCGATTATACATCGGATGGCCTGCACGGTGTGCCAACATTTAGATGAACCGAGAGATTGGCACGGAACTTGCGGAATTGGCGTACCGACGAACGGTCTTTGAAATTTGCGGTACGGAGAGATTGATGTTTAGGTTTTTTATTGGTTCGCTGTTTTCCCTGCTCTTGGCTTTCCCGGCTGCCGCCGACTATTCGGCCGGCGCAACCGCGTACGGTAATCGCGATTACGAGAAGGCGCGTCAGGAATACCTCGCCAGCGCGGAAGTTGGAGACCCTCGGTCCCAGTTCGGTTTGGCGGTGATGTATCACACGGGCAAAGGGGTTGCGAAAGACTACGCGAAGGCCCGGGAATGGTACGATAAAGCCGCCACGCAAGGGTATGCGAAGGCTCAGAATAACCTGGGAATTATGTATCGCCGCGGCCATGGCGTTGAGCGCAATCCTCGTGAAGCGTTTACGTGGATTTGGATGGCGGCGATGCAAGGGTACGCGCGCGCCGAAAAGAACCTGGCCGAAATGTACATGCAGGGTGAAGGCGTCGCCAAGGACCTGCCGCTGGCCTATGCCTGGCTGGAATTTGCCATGACGGACCTGCCCGGAAAAATCCGGGCCAAAGCAGAAAACAGAAGAAACAAGATCGTCGCCGAGCTTTCGGACAGCGAAGTCAAGCGTGCCAAGCGCATGGCCAAGGCATTGCGGGACGCGCGCGGGTAATTACCCGAACCCACGCCCCGTATTCGTTTGGCCCTATGTTCGTCGGGACTTTCTCATTTTTCATCGCAAATTGCGAATAATTCGCAAGTACGAAGCACCGCGCAGACTGCGGGCCTCAACGGCCCCAGTCGCGACGCCCGCCCCTTAAACCGAGAAATACTTCGCCTGAGGATGCAAGACGACCAGGGCCGAGGTTGATTGTTCCGGATGCAACTGATCCTCGTCAGCCATGTCGACGCCGATGCGCTCCGCGCCCAGCAGGTCCAGCAGGGCGCGCTGGTCGGCCACATTGGGGCAAGCCGGGTAACCGAACGAGAAACGCGAGCCGCGATACTCCTGCTTCAATAGCTTGCCCATATCCCGCGCGTCCTCGGCGGCGAAGCCCAGTTCGGCGCGGATACGTTTGTGGACATATTCGGCCAGCGCCTCGGCGATTTCAACGCCTAGTCCATGCAGATACAGGTAATCCTGATAGCGGTTGTCGCCGAACCAATTGCGGGCCACATCGCTGGCGCGCTGGCCGGCGGTAACCACCTGCATTCCGATCACGTCACGCGCGCCGTCATCGACATCACGGAAGAAATCGGCGATGCACAGCCCGCCTTCCCTGGCCTGCCGGGGAAAAGCAAAACGCGCGGCTTCGGTCTGTCCGTCTTCGCCAAACAATACGACGCTATTGCCCTCGGACGCGCACGGCCAGTAGCCGTAGACGGCCTGCGGCTGAAGGATGTCTTCGGCCTCACAGGTTTCCAGCATGCGCGCGAGGATGGGTTTGACCTCTTTGGCCGCCCAGTCGCGCCATTCGTCGCGCGACCTTCCTTGCTTTTTGAAACCCCAATGGAACTGATAGAGCATGACCTCGTTCAAGAAAGGCAAAAGCGCGCGCGGCGAGACGCGTTCCAACAACTTGGGCCCCCAAAACGGCGGTGTCGCAACCTCGATATCGGCATGCAGATCGGCCCGGCGCAGGCGGATTTCCTCCATGTCGACCGGTCTTGTGGTGATGGGTTGGACTTCGCGGCCGAGCTCGCGCTTTTTGCTGGAAGGACGGGCCGCGCGTTTTTCACCCGCTGCCGTCACATGGTCGCTAAACACGCCGGTTCTCACCTTGTCCATCAGTGACAGCCCGTCGAACGCGTCACGCGCGTAGGCCACGCCGCCGTCGCCATAAGCCGCCCGGCAGTCTTCCTCGACGTATTTGCGCGTAAGCGCCGCACCGCCCAACAGCACCGGCACGTCAACGCCTTCGCGGGTCATCTCGGTCAGGTTTTCGCGCATGATGACCGTGGACTTCACCAGCAGGCCCGACATGCCGACTGCATCGGCGGTGTGTTCCTTGGCCGCCGCCACGATGTTGGCGATGGGCTGCTTGATGCCCAGATTGACCACCCGATATCCGTTATTGGTCAGAATGATATCGACCAGGTTCTTGCCAATGTCGTGAACGTCGCCCTTCACTGTGGCCAGCACGATGGTTCCCTTTTGCGAGCCTTCGGCTTTTTCCATGAAGGGTTCCAGATGGGCCACCGCCGCCTTCATGGTTTCCGCCGATTGCAAAACGAAGGGAAGCTGCATCTTGCCCGAACCGAACAATTCGCCGACCACCTTCATGCCGTCCAGCAGGATGTCGTTGACGATTGATAAGGGCGCGTGGGCCTGCATGGCCTCGTCCAGATCGCCATCCAGACCGACCCGGTCGCCATCGACGATACGGTGCTTGAGGCGTTCTTCAACGCTGGCGGGGGCTTTTTTCTCTTCTTCGACCTCGTCAACGCGGTCTACGAACAGCGTCATGTATTCGGTCAGCGGGTCGTAACCGTCTTTGCGGCGGTCATAAATCAGGTCCTCGGTGATGCGAACCTCTTCTGCGGGAATGCGGTGCAGGGGCAGAATCTTGGACACATGGACAATGGCCCCGGTCATGCCGCGCTTGAGCGCATGATCCAGAAACACCGAATTCAGCACATGCCGCGAGGCCATTTTCAAACCGAACGACACGTTGGACAGGCCCAGCACGATCTGGCACTCGGGCAGTTCTGTGGCGATGGCCTCGATGGCGTCCAGGGTATTGAGGGCCAGCTTGCGATCATCCTCGTTGCCGGTGCAGATGGTAAACGTCAGGGGATCAATCAGCAGGTCAGACGCGGGCAGGCCGTGCTTCACGCAGGCGAATTCGTAGAGGCGCTTGGCGATGGCCAGCTTGCTTTTCGCATCCTTGGCCATGCCGTCTTCGTCGATGGTCAGGGCGACAACGGCGGCGCCGAAACGACGCGCCAGTTCAAGGCGCTTGGCCGCCGGTTCCTCGCCGTCCTCGAAATTGATGGAATTGATGATGGCCTTGCCGCCATACAATTTGAGCGCCGTTTCCAATACGTCCAGTTCGGTGGAATCGATGACCAGCGGAGCGCTCACCGCGCCGCGCATGCGCGAAACCACTTCCGTCATGTCGGACGCTTCGTTGCGCCCCACATAGGCCGTGCAGATATCCAGCGCGTGGCTGCCTTCGCCCACCTGGGCGCGGCCCGTGGCGATGCAGCCGTCCCAGTCCTCGGCATCCTGAAACTCGCGGAATTTCTTGGAGCCATTGGCGTTGCACCGTTCGCCGATGGAAAAGAACGCGTTTTCCTGACGCAGGGCGGCCTGCGAATAAAGCGAGGCCACGGCGGGAACCCAGTGAATGTCGCGCCGCACCGGAACCGGGCGGAGACGCGCGCCGCCCGCCCGCGTGCGCAGCATATCGTCCAGTGCCGCAATGTGGGTTTCGTCGGTACCACAGCAACCGCCGATGATGTTGACGCCGTCTTCCTCGATGAAGCGTCCGACCCATTGGGAAAATTCGGTCGCGCCCAGCGGATAACTGGCCTTGCCGTCGACCAGTTCGGGCAGGCCCGCGTTGGGCTGAACCGAAATCAGCGCGGGCCAGTTTTCCGACAGCCACCGCACGTGCTCGGCCATTTCCTGCGGGCCGGTGGCGCAGTTCAAGCCCAACAGGTCCACGTCCATGGCCTGAATGGTGGTAGCGGCGGCGGCGATGTCGGAACCAACCAGCAAGGTGCCGGTGGTTTCGACGGTGACCTGAACAAAAATGGGCAGATCCACCCCGGCTTCCGCCCGCGCGCGCTTGGCGCCATTGATGGCGGCCTTGATCTGCAGCGGGTCTTGCGCGGTTTCGATGATAATGGCGTCGGAGCCACCGGCAATCAGCCCGGCGCACTGAATGGCGAGCCCGTCTTCAAGGACGTCGTAGGCGATATGGTCAAGGCTGGGAAGTTTGGTCCCCGGCCCGACGTCGCCCAGAACGAAGCGCGGCTTACCATCCGTGAACTCTGCAATGACTTCGCGCGCCAGTTCGGCTGCCGCTTTGCTCAGGGAATACGCCTCGTCTTCCAACCCAAACTCGCCCAGCGTAATCGGCGACGTGCCAAAAGTATTGGTGGTGATCAGATCGGCGCCCGCATTGAGATAAACGCGATGGATATCGCGCACCACGTCGGGCCGCGAACGGGTCAGAATGTCGGTGCAGTTCTCGTAGCCCAGGAAGTCCTTTTCCACGTCCAGATCGGCGGCCTGGACCTTGGAGCCCATTCCACCGTCGCACAGCAGGACGTTGTCATTCAGAACTTCGAGAAGTTTGGTCATTTCAGTTTTCTTCCCTTTTTGGGCTTTCTTCTTTGGTGTCATCGGGCCTGACGCCCAAAATATGGCAGATGGCATAAGCCAGATCGGCGCGGTTGAGCGTGTAGAAGTGGAACTGCCTGACCCCGGCGGCGATCAATGACCGGCATTGCTCGGCGGCCAGGGTGGCGGCAACGAGCATGCGGGTTTCGGGGTCGTCGTCAAGGCCATCGAACAAATCGGCCAGCCACGCCGGAACGTAGGTTCCGCAGGCCTGACTGAACTGCACGATGCGGGAAAATTTGGTCACCGGCAGAATGCCTGGAATAATCGGAGCGTTAATTCCAGCCGCCCGGGCACGGTCGACAAAGCGCAAAAAATCCACTGGGTCGAAAAAGTACTGGGTGATCGCCCGCGAGGCTCCGGCATCAATTTTGCGCTTGAGGTTGTCAAGATCGCTTTGCGCGCTTTCCGCCTCGGGATGGACTTCGGGATAAGCGGCGACGCTGATTTCGAAGTCGGCAATCCTTTTCAGGCCCGCCACCAGGTCGGAAGCGTAGGCATAGCCGCCGGGATGGGGGGTATAAGCGCCCTCGCCTTCGGGCGCGTCGCCACGCAGGGCGACGATATGACGCACACCCGCCTCCCAATAATGCCGCGCGACGTCATCAACTTCTTCGCGCGTGGCCCCAACGCAGGTCAGATGCGCCGCAGGCTTAAGCGCCGTATCCTTGAGGATGCGCGCCACCGTTTTGTGCGTGCGGTCACGGGTCGTTCCGCCCGCGCCGTAGGTCACGGACACGTACTCCGGCTTCAACGGAGCAAGGCGCTGAATGGACGACCAAAGCGTGGCCTCCATCTTTTCCGTGTGTGGCGGAAAAAACTCGAAAGAGACGCCAACGTCCCCGGGCAAGGATACTACGCGTGCACTAAAATCGGACATTCAGCTGTCCTCCAAAAGTGGTTTTTTCAGACCACGCCAGATGGTTACAGTCAATGGATCGCCGGGAAGGTTCCGGATGGCCGCCGTTTCAATTCCGGCGGCGCGAAACCATGACGCGACCTCGGTGTCGGAAAAGCCCAAACGCCGGTGCTCGTGTTCTTCCCGAAGGGGCTCCAGTTCGTGCGGCGCAAAATCGGCGACCAGCAAACTTCCGCCCTGCACCAGGACGCGGGTGGCCTCGGCAATGGCGCGGCCCGGTTCGTCGGCGAAATGCAGGACCTGATGGATGGTCACGGCGTCAAACGATCCGGCATCGAACGGTAGATCGTACATGTCGGCCTGACGAACGGTGCAATTGGCCAACCCGGCGCGCTCCAGATTGGTCCGCGCCACGGTTAACATTTCATGAGAAAGGTCGATGCCCTCGCCATGATCCAGATGCGGAGCCAGAACCTCAAGAATGCGTGCGCTTCCGGTACCCACGTCCAGCACACGCCCCAAGGGGCGTTGGCCAAGCATGTCGAGAAGCAGCCCTTCAACCTCGCGCTCGTCCACGTATAGCTTGCGCAATTCATTCCATCGCTCGGCGTTTCGGCTGAAATAGGCCTGCGCCGCTTCGGCCCGCTCGGCCTTAACCTCGGCCAGACGCAAAAAAGCCTGAACCAGGGCCGGATCGCCTTCATCCACGCGCGAAATCAGTTCATGGGCAAGACGGGCCATTGCCCCTTCGCGCGGCAACCGATGGAATACCCAGCTTCCTTCGCGATAACGCTGCAACACGCCAGCGTCGACCAACAGCCGCAAATGGCGGGAAATGCGCGGCTGGCTCTGATCCAGAATGCGGATCAGTTCACTGACTGTAAGGTCGCCGCGCGCACACAGCGCCAGAATGCGAAGCCGCGTCGGTTCGGCAACCGCGCGCAAGCCTTTCAGCAATCGTTCAGCGTCGATCTTTTCCGCAGCTTGGGACATTCAACCACCTTTTGTCGCAGGACCGAAGCACACGCCGGTGCGCTCAAAACCAATATAAAGATTTCTTTATATGTTTTACAGGGGGAACGTGCAGAAAATTCAAAAAACTTCTGCGCAGGCCAATCGGCGATTCGTTGCATAAAAAACACAACAGTTACATTTTCCGCACAATTTAGTTGGCTTCCTCGTGGTTATTTGGGGGTGCGTATGCTATCTATTGAGGGTGTGAGGAACGCATTGTGTCGCGGTGTCGTCAGTGGACTGGATTTGTTGGAGAACAAACCTGACGACGCTATATGTGGTAGAGAAGCCGTTTAGACCCCCGATGGGTTGTCACAAACCCGAAAGAAAACGAAGGGTCGGTCACGGCGATAGGAGCTCCGGAAGGTCCCCGGAACGCCTTGCAAACTGGGAAGAATGGCGCGTGAGGTTTTCCTCGACACCCCATCGCGAGTGGTCTTTATTCCGCGCACTTGGTGTGCTGATTTTGTCGCTTTTCGTGACCGCCGGGTGCGCTTCCATGCCCGATCCAACGGACGCCGAGGCGGTAGCCGAATTTGAAGAGATCAATGACCCAGGCGAACCGGCCAATCGCGCGGTTTTCGAATTCAATCGTGGTCTCGATACGGTAATCGTCAAACCCGCCGCCGGAATGTACCGGCATATTATTCCGCCGCCGGTCCGCGAAGGCATTCACAATGCGCTGAACAATCTTCGTTCGCCGGTGGTCTTTTTCAACGACATTCTGCAGGGCGAATTCGGGCGCGCGGGCACGACCCTGATGCGTTTCGTCATCAACTCCACCATCGGCGTTCTTGGGCTTGGCGATCCGGCGACCGATTTTGGCTTCGAATATCATAACGAAGACTTCGGCCAGACCCTGGCAACATGGGGCGTGGACGAAGGCCCCTATATTATGTTGCCGATCTTTGGGCCGTCGAACCCGCGCGACGCCGTCGGGTTGGTGGTTGATTTCATTTCCGATCCCCTGAACTGGTGGGCGACCAACACGGACCGCGAATTCATCACCTATTCGCGCAGCGGCACCCGCGCCGTTGATGGGCGGGCCCGCAACTACGATGTGCTCGAGGATCTGGAACGCTCGTCACTGGATTTCTATGCGGCGATCCGCAGCCTGTACCGGCAACGCCGGATCGACGAAATTTCCAACGGAAAATCAAGCGCGATCATGCCCGCGCCCGGCCTGAGCGACGAGCCGATCCTGCCGGGTCCGCGCCGTTCCCCTGACGAGATTTCGATTTCACAATGAATTTGCGCGTACTCGCACTATCCGCAGCGCTTTTCGTTGTCGCAGGGTTGTCCGTGCCTGTGGTGCGCGCCGACCCGGCCTCCGAGGCGTCGGTTTTCATCGAAACACTGGCCGAGGATACTGTCCGCGCGCTGACCGTGGGCGAGGTGCCGCGCAGCGAGAGAATTAGCCGTTTCAGGGTTCTGTTCAACGACCACTTCGCGGTCGAAGCCATGGCCAAATGGGTTTTGGGACGCCATTGGCGGCGCGCAGACGCGCCGGAGCGCGCGGAATACCTGCGCCTGTTTGTGGATTATATCGTCGCTTCGTTTGTCGACCGCTTCGCCGAATACGCGGGCGAGAAGTTGCATATCACCAAAGCCATTGCCGATGACGGAATTTCGGCCACCGTTTTTTCGGAAATACGCCTGCCGGGCGGCAGCAAGACCCCGGCGCGCGTAAATTGGCGCCTCGACGGCGTGGTCGGTGATTTCAAAATCGTCGACGTGGTGGTCGAAGGCGTCAGCATGAGCACCACCATGCGATCCGATTTCGGATCAATCATCCGCCGCGAAGGCGGAAAACTGGCAGGCCTTCTGGCCGTCCTGCGCAAGAAAACCGAAACCCTCAGAACCGCCAACTAGGTTATGGACCCATTAAATTAGGCGTTCCGTTTCCAATGTCCGCTAGCCGGTCAAATCCGGCCTACAACAGAGGGGCGTGATTTTGTCTGCTCCTGCCCCGAAGCGGACATGCTCGTTGTTGGAATTGAATGATATTTCAATCACTTTCCTATATTGCCAGAAAGCGATTGAGGCGTATTACACCTCAGAAATATCTTCAATCACAAATCCCCGATGCTCGGGGTGTTGTTGGCTCACTTTGGATCGAGCCATTTCTTCGTTCAAAGCAGCAATTTCGATGTATTGCGTTGTTCCCCAATCATCGCTGTATCTGTCATGTTGTTCTTTTCGGGCGATCGCGTCGCGTACTTCTTGATTAAAAATTGCGACCTCGTATTTTGGCATGAAGTTTTTCCCCATTCAGACTAAGAGCAGACCCATCTTTTTTTTCGCCGTATATCGTTCGGCATTCAGCTGCCGGCCAAACTTGATATTACCCTGCTACATCATTTGATAACTGACTAAAAGTAGTCAATTAAATAGAGGTTCGAACCTGAGATTTCTTCACGAATGAGTGAAAAACGTTGCACCTATATCGCTGGTGTGTATTTGCAACGCGCTGTTTGGCAAACCTCACGAGTAAGGACCGCAACGTTGCGGAAGATCACGCCACGCCAGAATGATCCTATTGGTCTGGAAGTGCTCTAACCCCGCATCAGGGGCCGGTACTTGATGCGGTGTGGTTGGTCGGCTTCGGCGCCTAGGCGGCGTTTGCGATCAGCCTCGTAGTCTTCGTAGTT
Organism: Rhodospirillales bacterium; assembly: GCA_018648445.1. The sequence continues at coordinate 30,788 of JABGRG010000030.1, forward strand.
GCCCTCGAACCAGACCACCTGACTGTCGCCCTCGAACGCCAGAATATGCGTGGCGATGCGGTCCAGGAACCAGCGGTCGTGGCTGATGATGACGGCGCAGCCGGCGAACTGATCGAGCCCCTGTTCCAGGGCACGCAGGGTTTCCACGTCCAGATCGTTGGTCGGTTCGTCAAGCAGCAGGACGTTGGCGCCGGATTTCAGCATCTTGGCCAGATGCACGCGGTTGCGCTCGCCGCCCGAGAGTTGGCCGACACGTTTTTGCTGGTCGGGACCGCGGAAATTGAACTGGCCCACGTAGGCGCGGCTGCTCATGCGCCGCTTGCCCAGTTCGATCTCGTCGTTTCCTTCGCTGATTTCCTCCCACACGGTTTTGGCCGCATCCAGGTTATCGCGCGATTGATCGACGTACCCCAGCTTGACGGTTTCGCCCAAGCGCAAGGTTCCCTCGTCGGGGGTCTCCTGCTCGGTAATCATGCGAAACAGCGTCGTTTTGCCGGCGCCGTTCGGACCGATGATGCCGACGATTCCGCCCGGCGGTAGTTTGAAATCGACGCCTTCCATAAGCAACTTGTCGCCAAATGCTTTGCCAACCCCCTTGGCCTCGATGACCAGATTGCCGAGACGCGGCCCTGGCGGAACGACGATTTGCGCATTTCCCGTCTGCTCGTTGCCCGCGTCGGCCAGCATGGTTTCGTAGGCCGCGATGCGGGCCTTGCCCTTGGCCTGACGGGCGCGCGCGGATGAGCGTATCCATTCCAGTTCGTGGGCAAGGGTACGCTGGCGCGCGCTTTCCTGCTTTTCCTCGACGGCGAGGCGTTTTTGCTTTTGCTCCAGCCACGAAGAATAGTTGCCCTCGTAGGGGATGCCGCGCCCGCGATCAAGTTCAAGTATCCAGCCGGTCACTTTATCGAGGAAGTAGCGATCATGGGTGATGACCATGACCGTGCCTTCGTATTCCGCCAAAAAGCGCTCCAGCCAGGCCACCGATTCGGCGTCCAGATGGTTTGTCGGTTCGTCCAGCATCAGGATGTCGGGGCGTTGCAGAAGCAGCCGGGCCAACGCCACCCGCCGTCGCTCGCCGCCGGAAATCTGGGTCACATCGGCATCGCCCGGCGGACAGCGAAGGGCGTCCATGGCGATCTCGATGGTGCGTTCCAGCTCCCACCCGCTGGCGGCGTCGATCTTTTCCTGCAATTCGCCCTGTTCTTCCAGAAGGGCGTTCATCTCGTCGTCTTCGAGCGGTTCGGCGAAACGTGCGCTGACTTCATTGAAGCGATCCATCAGCACCTTGATCCCGCCCAATCCTTCAAGGACGTTTTCTTCCACTGTCTTTGACGGGTCGAGATCGGGCTCCTGAGCGAGGTACCCCAACCGAATGCCCTCGGCGGCCCATGCCTCGCCGCCGTATTCCTCTTCCAGTCCGGCCATGATTTTCAGCAAGGTGGACTTGCCCGCACCGTTGATGCCCAAAACCCCGATTTTCGCGCCCGGAAGGAAGGACAGCGAAATTCCCTTCAAAACCTCGTGCCCACCGGGAAAGGTTTTGGTCAGTTCCTTCATTACGTAGACGTATTGATAGGCGGGCATAATCGTCTCCAAATTGCGGTCTGGCTATCGCAGCCGCTGTATAGCCGCAAAAGTGGAAAACGACAATCAACCCTTTGTTTTGGCCTTGAAAGCGGCGATCTTTTCTTTCAGTTCGGTGAATTCCTCGCACCCGAAAAAGCAGATGCGGTCCAGCGCCTTCAGGTGTTCCTCTGCCTTGCCGACGTTTCCCATTTGAAGATAGGCCTCGCCAATATATTCGTGCGCGCCCTTGTGCTTGGGATTGATGGCCAGCGCCTTGTCGTAACTGTCCAGCGCGGCGTCGATTTTTCCCACGTGGCGCAGGGAATAGCCGAGCAAATTGTAAGCGTTGGCATTTTTCGGATCGGTCGCCACAGCCTTCTGCAAAAGTGGAATGGCGCGCGCCCAGTCCTTTGCATCAGAAGCCTTGCGCCCTGCCGCATAGTCTGGATCAACCTTTGTGGTAGTGGTTCCACCGCTTGAGCCGCCGTTATCCGAACCGCTGCCTGCGGCAAAGGCGAGCGGGGCCGTCAGGACCAGCGAACCCGCCAAAATCAAAACAAACGGAAATTTCATCGCAAATCCCCTCTCTGATCATTGTCCGTGATCAGGTGGGAATGCTGTTCGGCGAACGCAATGGGGCGAACGATCAATCAGGCGTGAGCGCCGATGGCTATGGAAAGACGGCGCGCGGTGTCAGTGACGGCCTGCGCCAGTTCCGGCACCCGCGCGCTCGACACTTCGTGGACCGAACCGGACGCGCTGATTGCGTAGTTTACTTCACCGCGCGGGTTGAACACCGGGGCGGCGACACAGCGAATGCCGACGACATCTTCCTCGTCATCCACCGAAAAACCGTCGCGGCGCACCTGGGCAACGTTTTGCGCAAACGTGTCGGGGTCGGTAATGGTCTTGCCGGTCCGGGCGACAAAGGGGGTCGCCGCGATCAGGGTTTTGCGCTCGCTCGAACCCCTCCAGGCCAGAAACACCTTGCCCATGGCCGAGCTTTTCAGAGCCACGCGTTTGCCTTCCCACGAATTTATAAGGATGCTGGTTTTGGGATCGACCTTGGCCAGATAGACGCCGTCGTTGCCATCCAGACAGCCCAGATGACAGGTAATCGCCTCGCGTTCACACAAGTCGTGCAGGAGCCCCATAGCCTGATCACGGATATTGATTTTGGACACCGCGAGGTTACCCAGTTCAAAAAGTTTGAAACCCAGGGCATAGCCTTGGGTGCCGGGCAATTTTCGCACCCAGCCCAGTTCTTCCAGCGTGCGGATCAGCGAGTAGACGCTGCTTTTGGGCAGGCCGACTTTCTCGACGACGGTCGGAAAATCGGCGTTCTGAAGCGACAGGAAATCGAGGATTTCCGCGGCGCGGCCCAGGGCCGGAACTTTGTACCTGTTCTTAACCATACATTAGGCGTCGACTGTTGCTTCCCCGAATTCGGCCAGTACCGGCTCCATCAGCATGCGAAGGCGGGACCGCACGGTGCTGACCTGAAACGCGTTGGCGTGGGACAACGGCAACTTCGCCGGTCCCATTTTGAAGCCCCTGAGCTCCAGCCCCAGCTTGAAGCCGACCGGCAGCGCGACCGCGAACATCGTGCGGATCAGAACCAGCAGGCTTTCCTGCAGACGCCGGGCTTCATCCATATTGCCCGCGTGGTATTGGTCCCAGATGCCGACCATGATCTCGGGGAAAATTCCGGCCGAAGCGGTCATGCAGCCCTTGCCGTTCATGGCCAGGGACGCAAGCAGGTTTTCCTCGCGACCCGTCAGCATGTTGACGTCCGCGCCGGCGATTTTGATCTTGTCCTTGAAGTGCAGGAAATCGACCATGGAACCGCTGGAATCCTTCATGCCGACGACATTTCCGTAGCGGCTGAGGCGCTTGACGGTATCGTAGTCCAGCGGCTGGACGAACAACGGAATATTATAAAGGATCAACGGGATATCGGTCTGCTCGAGAATCGTCTCGAAGAAACGCTCCACCATGGGCGCGGCGGGCTTGTAGTAATAGGGCGGCGTGGCGACGACACCCGCGCACCCCAGATCCTCAGCGTGGTGAGCCAGCCGGATGCATTCATCGGGTGCGCTGGCGACGATGCCCGGCGTCACCGGAACCCGGCCCTTGGCCTGATCGAACACGATGTCCATGCACCGGCATTTTTCCTCGAAGGACATGTGAATGCCTTCGCCGATGGAACTCACGGGGAACAGCCCATGTAGGCCCCGTTCAATGCCGAATTCCGTAAGCCGTCGCAGTTCGCTTTCGTTGATGCGGCCGTCATCCTCGAACGGGGTCAGCATCGCCGGATATACGCCTTGGGGACGAAACATGTCGCATTTCTCCATCAAAAAAATCAGGCCCTGATACCAAGCCGATCCAGCAGCGCCGGAGCCGGAATGCCGTTGGCGTCCCAGCCGCGCACCTTGTAGTAGGTGTCGAGCAAGGGCTCCAAATCAGCCACACGCCCCTTATGCGGTCCTCCCGTAAGGGGTTCGCGCAGGAAGCGTTTGGGCAGGGTGTCCATGTCCTTGGTCAGACCTTCGCGAATGTTGAACATTCGAACCAGATTGTTGACCCGTTCGCCAGCTTCCAGAAGGTAATCGGCGGAAGCGAATTCATCAAAACCCGTGGCCGAATGGAACAACGGCGTCAGTTGCTCAAGGCTCATGGCGAAGGTGGCAAACAGGCAAAGACCGCTGCAATTGGCCAGACAGAACATATCCTGCTGGGTCTTGACGATCTCGGCCTTGAACTCGGAAGTCTGCAGGCCCATCGAGTTCATGACTTCGTCGGCAATGGGCCACGAACGCAAATGACAGCCGCCACGGTCGCTGGTGGCGTAGGCCAGCGTCATGCCCTTGCTGGCACGCGGATCGTAAGCGGGCAGCTCCATGCCCTTGACGTGAGCGGCGAAATCCTCGGACCCGGGGATGTGTTCGGCAATGACTTTAACGCCCTTGCTCCATAGTTCACCGGGGCCTTCGCATTTACCGATCAGATGCAGGGCCGCAAGAATGGCTTCGCCGTCGCCCCAGTCCAGGTTCAAACCGCCCGCATCGGCTTTTGACAGCAGGCCGCGCTGGGTGCATTCGATCAAAAAACCGATGACGTTACCGGCGGACACCGCATCCAGACCGTAGGCGTCGCACAGGTGCTCGGCCTCGATCACCACGGGGATATCGTTGTTGCCGCATTGCGCACCGAACGACCACACGGTTTCGTATTCCGGCCCTTCGGTGAAGGCGCCCTTGAGCGGGCCATCGGGAACCCGCGCGATTTTGCTGCAGCGGATGGAACACGACATACAAGCGCGGTCGCGTTCGAAGTATTTTTCCACCTCGTGTTCGTCGATGCCGTCTTTCTCGGGCGAAAAGCCGCTGAAGTTTCGCACCGGATGAACGCCCACATAATCCATTAGCGACAAAATGACATTGGTGCCGAATTGGGCGCGCGCGGCACCCGTATCCGGGTTGTTGCCAATTTCATTGAAGGATTCGCGCAGGTTGCGATCAAATTCGACCGGGTCGGCGATTGAAATCGCGCCATTTCCGCGCACGACCATTGCCTTGAGGTTTTTCGACCCCATGACTGCGCCCGCACCACCACGCCCGAAAATACGGTATTCGGAAAGGATGCCCGCGATGGGCGACAACCGCTCGCCGGCTTGACCGACGCAGGCGATCTTGTGGTCGCTTGAGAAACGCTTTTTGAGAACCTTGTGGGTTTCGATGGCGTCAACGCCCCACAAATCGTCGGCGGGCAGAAGTTCGGCCTCATTGTCGGTGACGCAAAGGATCACCGGCTCGGAGGCGCGCCCCGAAACGACAACCGCGTCGAATCCCGCATATTTCAGTTCCGGTCCCAGGGAACCGCCCGCGTTCGAATCGAGCCACAGCCCCGTGGCCGGGCTTTTGGTGCAAACTTCCATGCGTCCGCTGGTGGGCGCCATGGTTCCGGTCAGCGTGCCGGTGGCGAACACCAGCATGTTTTCCGCGCCGAGCGGATCACATCCCACCGGCAGTCTGCGCGTTAGAATGTGCGCGCCAAGGCCTTTTGCGCCCAGGTATTGCACCGCGACTTCGCGCGGCAGATCCCAGATTTCCACTTTGCCCGAGCTCAGGTCCACGTCGAGAACGCGTCCGGCGTATCCGTGCGATACCATGGCCTACATCCTCCTGATGGCCCCGGTGGGGCATTGGGCGACACACTTGAAGGCACCATCGCAGGTATCGCAGATCAAGGGCAGGGAATCGCGCGGATCGACCTGAATGCCCTTGAAGGTACAAGAGTCCACGCACTCCATGCAGCCGTTGCATTTATCCTTGTCCAAACGCAGATAGCCGTCCCAGACAAGCGCGCCGACACCACAAGCCGTGATGCAGGGTTTCTTCTTACAGCCGACACACACACCGATGGTCTTCACCTCGGGCCAGTCGTCCTCGATGCGGATGCGCGAATACGCCAGCGACTGCAACGGACTTTCATGGGCCCAAGTGCACGCCTGCATGCAAAGCAGGCAGTTGGTGCACTGCGCCCTTTTCAGCTTGAACATTTAGAGCATTTCTCCTCTATTCGGACCGCCATCTGTTTCGAACCCATGCGGTGCGAATTGCCGAACAGGGGTTCAGCGTATCAAAGGCATTTTTGCGAAGTCAACATATCGATCCGCGGTTCAGTATATCGAACCATCCGGGGTTTCGGCGCCGATGGCTGAAAATTCTATTTAACAATCACCACGCGATTACGCCCGGTTTCCTTGGCTTCGTACAACTTTTCATCAGAATCACCGATCATCGCGTCCAGGGTATGGGTGAGCGTGCAAGTCGCTCCGATACTGGCCGTGATCGAGAATTCGGTGCCGCCCGAGGTGAATTTGAGCGCCGCGATTTTCTTGCGCAAAGATTCCAGATATTTCGCCGCGTTTTTGGCATTCATCCCCGGAGCCAAAAGACAGAATTCTTCGCCGCCCATCCGCGCAATGATGTCGGTTTCCCGGGTCGATTTCAGCAATACGCCGGCAACCCCCTTCAACACCTCGTCACCAACGTCGTGACCATAGTTGTCGTTGACCGACTTGAAGAAATCCACGTCGATCATGGCCACCATGAGGTCGCTTTCCTTGCGCTTGGCAGCGGCGAAGATCGGTTGGGAAACATCAAAGAAGAACCGGCGGTTATACATTCCGGTCAGATAATCCTTGGTCGCCGCGTCGCGAAGCGCCTGAAGTTGTTCAAGGTTGTCCATGTTCTGCGAAATACGGCACAGGAACTCTTCGGGCAGGAAAGGCTTGGTAATGAAATCGTTGGCGCCGATCTTGATGAACTTCGCCGAGAGCGTATTACTGCCCATGGCGGAAATCCCGATGATCGCCATATGATCCTTGGTCCAGTCCTTGCGCAATTCACGGATCAGGTCGAACCCGTCCATCTTCGGCATGTTGAAATCGGTTACCACCAGCGAAATGGGGTCGGCGCTGCGCCGCTTGCTGGCGTTGGCCAGCGCCAGGGCTTCCTTGCCGTCGGCGGCTTCCAGCACACGGAACTGGTATCTGTTCAGATACCGGGCGGTCATCTTTCTCGCCGTTTTGGAATCGTCAACCACCATGACGGTCAGGTTGCGGTTATTCCAGATGCGGTTGACCAGCGAAAGCAGGTAGTCGACGCTGGACGGACTATCCTTGGTCACATAGTCGATGACACCCTTGGCCAGGATATCCTCGCGCATTTCCTCGCTGAATGTTCCGGTGAAAACGACCGACGGAATTTCCTCGGACCGAACATAATCGACGATTTCACCGTCCGGCGCGTCCGGCAGGGTCAAGTCCAACAGGGCCAGAAAAAAGTCTTCCTTCATTTCGGCGATAGCGGCTTTTGCGCCTGCCATGTCGGAAACGGCAACGACCGGAATGTCGAGTTCGCTCTCTACTTTTTTCTCCAGCAGGGAAGAAAAAAATTTCGAGTCCTCGACAATCAAAAGTTTGGCCATTGGTTCCCTCCAGGATTCACCGTTCTTTTGCGGCGATGGCGTTTGCCTGTTTGTTTATTCAATATTAATCGCCCATTTCCGCGTCGCGAGTCTATGCTGGATTTCCCGTATTGCTAATCATGCGAAAGAACTCGCTCACCCTCTGACAACTGATTGTATCGAGCAAACTTTTAAGGGTTCGCGTTTTCCCTTGGCTGCAATCTCGCGCATTGAGCCGAACGTGACGATATCGGAATGAGCCTGCGCCAGGGCCGTCGGCACCAGGATTTCGCCGGGCTCTGCGGCCGAACACAGCCGCGCCGCCGTATTGGCGGTGTCGCCAATGATGTCGTAGGCGCGAATGCTGGGACTTCCGATCATCCCTTCCATGAGCGGCCCCCAATTCAGACCGATACCGGCATCAAGGCCAAAGGGAGCAAGCGCCTTCTTGGTTGCCTCGCGCAGTTCATCGGCCACCCGCAAACCCAAGCCCGGTTCCGGTAAAACCAGCATCACTTCATCGGCGATCAAGCGCGAAATGATGGGATCATGGCGGGACCATACGCCCTCGGCCGCCGCGAAATAGGCGTCCAGCATCTCCACCACCGCTTCCGGTTGTTGCGGCTCCGTCCAGCGCGTGAAGCCGCGAATATCCATAAACAGCACGGCGCGTTCTTCTCGGCGGAGATCAAGGATACCTGGATCGGCCACGGCCCGGGCAACCAGGGAACTGCCCATCGACCATTCGGAGAAACTGCGAAGCTGCCCGGCGGTGCTGGCCAGCACCATGACCCGCCGCAGATGGGCGATATTGGCGAAGCCCAACAACACACCCATAAGCGGCGCGGCAAATACCACGAAAACGTGGGAAGGGTCTTGCATGAATCCCGCCACGCTCGCGTATTCGGGATTTCCGCGGGCTTCGAAAATCCAGTACATCACTGCGATGATGCCGGCCCGAAGCACATTTTCGACGACGACGATGGCGTCGCGCGAACGCGGCGTCGCCCCCGCCCGCACAGCTTGCAGAATGCCAATGGCAAGGGCAAAGACCCAATAGGCGATGTGGTGAGCGCCTTCAAAGAACCGCACACCTTCGAATATAACTTCGATCACCGTATAGACAGCAGGACCGACCAAGTTTCCGAAAAAGGCGGGTCGGCGGCCTGTGAACTCGCCCCGTCCCAGCACGTAGGCCTGAATCAGCGCCGCCGCACAAATGGCGTAGAAATCGGGATCGCCCAGATAATCCGCAGCACCCTCGTTCAAAAGCTCGAACAGGATGTTGGCGATGGGGAAGTGCGCGCTATTGGAAAACAGCTCTTGCACGACCTTACCCGAAAGCGTTCCGCCCAATCGCGCCGACAACTCCGGTCCACGATCTTCCCGCGTTTCAAACATGGGTGCCCCCGATCCTTGTCCTTTTCAATCCTTGGCCTTTTCAATCCTTGGCCTTTTCAAACGGCATAATACCAGAAACCATTGCGCGCAAAATAACCTGGGTCAAACAAAACCCCGCCCGGTTTTGCCGGGCGGGGCGTTGTTGTTTTCACCTTCGACAACTGAAGGGGTTAGGCTGCCCGCACGTTATCCAGGAACTTGTTGACCTCTGAGCGAAGCGTTTCCGCCTGTACCGACAACTCGTTCGCCGCCGACTGGATTTGGCTCGCCGCCGCGCCGGTTTCACCCGCCGCCTGATTGACGCCGCCAATGTTCGACGACACCTCGTTGGTGCCCGCCGCAGCCTGTTCGACGTTGCGTGCGATTTCCTGGGTTGCCGCGCCCTGTTCCTCGACCGCAGCAGCGATGGCCGCGG
>JABGRG010000161.1 GCA_018648445.1 Rhodospirillales bacterium
GGCGCCATCGATCTGGAAGATCAGTTTTCGACCCGCCATGACGAATGCATCCTGTGCCGAACCTGCCAGACGGTTTGCCCGAAGGGCGCGGTGTCGTTCCTGCCCTCGCCCGAAATTGCCGCGCTTGGCGAAGCCGCATCGCCGGTTCCCGTGGACGCGCGGCGGCAATTCATGGTCGGTGGTCTGGCCGGTTTGGGAACGGCAGTGTTTTCCCTTTTCCCTTCCAAACCCGACGCCGCCGATCTTCGCCCGCCCGGGTCGGTTCCCGAGAAGGATTTTCTGGCCCGTTGCGTGCGCTGCGCGGCCTGCGTGGCGGTGTGTCCGCATAACGCGTTGCAGCCGCTGTATGACGGAACCGGAGTCAGCGGCCTGTTCAGCCCCGGTCTTGTTCCAGCAGGCGGCTATTGCGAACCCAGTTGCTCGCGCTGCGCGGAAGTGTGCCCCACCGACGCCATTGTCGAACTGACGGGCGACGAACGCCTGTGGGCAAAAACCGGCACAGCCGCCGTCGTGCGCGAAGATTGTCTGGCCTGGGAAAACAAAGAAAAATGCATGGTGTGCGACGAGGTCTGCCCCGTCGACGCGGTGGTCTTCAAGATCGAGCCGGACATCCCCGTCACCGTTCCCCATGTGGAAGAAAACAAATGCATCGGCTGCGGCTATTGCGAGAACGCCTGCCCCGTCAAACGCCCCGCCGCCATCCGCGTTTCGCCAAAAAACGCCCTGCGCTTGAAAACCGGTTCCTACGTGCATGAGGGACGCAAGCGCGGCCTTAACATCGCACTGGACACCTCGCCCCGCACACCCGGCGCGGACAGCGCAGACGAAGCACCCGCCCCCGGCTTCGACGCCCCGGCCCCCGGCTTTTCGAACTAGCATCCCGCCAATCCTGTCGCCTCAAAATCCGCCTTCGTGAAAAAACGTGGCGTATTAGGATTTTACACTTGACAAATCATTTTATTTCCTGCATGGTTGAAAATAGCGAAAGGGACAACTGCGCCCGCATCGCAATTTCCCCACATTTTTCTGACCAATTCCCGCCGGTTTCGCGTGCGAAACCGGCGGCACCCTATGGAGGGACTTCAAAATGACCAACCCCAACACCGATCAAGACGGAACATTGGATGACACGCCCGACTATATCACCGACCTGATTGCCAACGATCCGGCCCTGGCGGCGTTCAAAGAAAGCCAGCGGACGGCGGGTTCCGATGCCGCCACGTCAAAGGCCCGCGATGTCTACGATCTGCTGGGCGTCATGCTGGGCGCCCCAGAACCGGCGCGCATGAGCACGCCCATCGGCGACATTCCCCTGCAAGCCGACTGGCTGCACAAGGACGACGTCTACGCCCTCATGCGCACGCCTGACTACCAGACCGACAACCTGCCCCAATCCTCGGTGGTGCGCGATACCGTGACAAAGTTCTTCGAACTGGCCTACCCCGGCAAATACAGGCTCGACGCCACCGGACGCCCCATCCACACTCCCACCGTCAGCCGCCCCAACTGCGCGCCGGAGCCGCTGCAAGGCAAAAGGCATCTGGCTTCGCACGGGGATCAGAAGCAGGTATAGAGTCTGAAATGCTAAGAGGGAGCTTGCCTGCGACCACTGGTTTAAAATGGTTGCCGAATTCCCTTTTTGCGGAAATATCAGTTTTTTGATAACGTGTGGTCGAGTTAGATGGAAATTCCGCTACGCCTTGAAAGTGCAAGGAGCTACAAGAATGTCGAAGTTTGCCAAATTCGCGCTTAGCGCCCTTTTATCGTTCGTTTTCACGAATACGGTGATTGCGGCTCCCCTAACGGCAAAAGACGTCACCGAATGCGACCGTCTGGCTGCCGATCCCGAGGATCAGAATCGCATCGCGCTGGCCGTCTTCACAAAGGAAATGAGCGCCATCGCGGCTTTGAAGGCCTGCCAGTCGGCATATGAAAATGACCCGACCAACCTTCGCCTCATCCACCAGTATGGCCGCACCCTGCTGGTGAATGATCGCATGGAAGGGCTGGAGATTCTTACACTTTCCGCCGAAAAGGAATACGTGGCTTCGCAGAAGGCGCTCGGGCATTTCTTCTACACAGAGTCTTCCCCCCAACGGGATTATGAAAAGTCCTTTCACTGGTTCCAGCGCGCCGCCAATAACGGCGATCAAATCGTTTAGTTTTTGGTTGGGCGGATGATCCTTTCTGGCCTCGGCGTAAAAAAAGACCCGGAACGCGCAATTCGAATATTGGAAAAATCGGCTAAAGAAGGAAATCCGTTTGCTCACGCATTCCTCGGCATCCATTTCCGCGGAGACGGGAAAAACGAGGAAAACGCGGACCGCGCATATTCGCATCTAAAATTTGCCGCAGATAATTTCAATGCCGGGGCGATGCTGAATTTGGGGGTCTTTCACATCATGACATCCGGAAAATATCAGAACAAGAAGCGGGGCGTCGAACTCCTCGAAGCCGTCGCGCGAAGGGGAAATTTATCCGCCGCGTTCTTTCTGGGCAGATACTACGAGGAAGGGCACTACCTCCCAAAAGACGAAAAGAAGATGACCTTCTGGTACTGTCGATTTGGCGCCGAGGGGAAACATCGCCTCGAAGCGTATTTCGGCCACGAGGTCGAATGTGAATAAGTCACCACCAATCAAACCTACAACCTAAAGGAAACATTCAATGGATATCAAAGACAACACCGACACCGAACGATCACAGATCATCGAAAAAGGAATTCGGGATCACGCCAGGAAACAGGCAATATTGGGCCACGGACGACGCGCCTCAATAAGGCGGTCAGCCGACTATCCCGAATTGGAATTACGGTGACAGTTTAGGAATTACGGTGACAGTTTACTTTTCAACCTACTCGGAATTACGGTGACAGTTTACTTTTCAACCTACTCAGCGGGAATAGAGTAAACTGTCACCGTAATTTCACCGTAATTACCCACCGTAATTACCGTAATTTGTATGATTTGTGTAATGTGAGGTGGTGACGGCTGGGCCGTCGGGTGATCCGTGCTATGGTTTAGGGCCGCAAGGAAACGATGAGGACGATTCCATGTTAATTAGGGTTTTTCCGGTTTTGGCGATGCTAATGGTTTTGGTCGCTCCTGAATACAGCGGCGCGCAAAGTGAGAGAGGCCCGGGCAAGGGCGCGGCCTTAATGCAGGGGATCACCGAGGGCGTGCAGCAAATGCTGCGCGAAAAGCTCGAAAGGGAGCGATTGAAAAAGGCTGGTTCTCGGGTCCACCAGATTTTGGACGAAGACGGGAAATCCGTGTTGGGAAAGTCGGGGCTACGCAAATACCTGGGTGAATTGACGGCGAGATACACCCCATATGACGCCGCATTCAGGCACGATATTGCGCTTCCTATTGCAGAGCGGGCGCTGGCCGCTGCCGAGTACGTCTACGGTGATCACTCGTCCGAATTGTTGCCGTATTTGGATGATGTGGCGAAATACAATTTTTCCCAAGAGTATATTGATCGCGCCCACGCGCTTGCCCTGCGGTCCCAAACCATCCGGGAAAAAAAGTTTGGCGCGAACCATCCAGAGGTAGCTAAAAGTCTGACAATGCTGGCGCGGTGGGATCATTTCTGGGATCGACAGGTGCTGGGGCATCTCTATTGGAAGCGCGAGGAAGGCGATCGATGCCAATTGAAGGAGCCCATTCTCTCCCTCGACAAGGTTTCCGATCTCTCGCTGTCCGGCCCCAATTTTTGCGCCCAAATCGTGGCGCGCGCCAATCGTGCTGAGCGCATTCGGCGGAAGGCTTTCGGTATCGGCGCGGGTGAGCATTCGATGAGTATCTTTCTTGCTGCGAAATTCAATGACGAAAGCGTATTCTACCACGAGGCATGGAACCTGATGATTTTGGCGCTACAGGCGCACCGGAACCGTCCAGGCACCGATCCCCGGATCATGTCGATCATTGCTCGGTATATTGCCAACAAAGCGATAGCCGGCGCGGATAGGCGCGACCTGGTGCATACGACGTTCGACGAGATCGAACGCACGATTACTTTCGTAAAAAAACAGCCCCCGGGCGCGCATCAGCATCTTGCCGAATTGCTGGATATCAAGCGGTTGTTGTTGGATAGACTTGGAGGGATTTTAACATCTAAGGAAAAATACAATATCATCTTGAAAGAAATAATTTCTAATTATGAAGCTGCTTTTGGCGATGAGTTCTGGCTTATCGCAGACTCACTATTTCGTTTGTCAATTTATCATTCTGAAAGAGGATTCCATAAAAGGGCGGTTCCTTTTTTGGAGCGCGTTGTGCGGATAGAAGAAAGACACCTTCCCCATAGCGCCGAAACGTTGGCCTTCGTAAAAGACCGGCTGGCAACGCTTAGAGAGCATGCGAATAGGCTTGAGCCATAATTCGCGCATCGACAACTTCATATATTTGACACGAAAGACAATGAGATGGAACAAAACAAGTATATACGTGAGTTTACGGAAGCGCAGAGAAAAGTACGTATTGATCAACTGGAGTATTTGGAAAACGCGAGAATGATGCCAAAATCGCCGTCCCCAATAAGTTTGGCGCGGGCAGGGGCTCGCATTCTGCGTGACTTGGACGAATGGAAGAACCCGGAAAAACCACCATCGAAGGAATTCCGAGACGCCATGGTTCGGGGTCTTCGAACCGACATCACCCAACATGTCAGGACGACGTTTTCACCGTCGTTGGGGAAGGTCGAAGACTACGTGCCCTATGACCGCGACATACCGCTTTTGACCCTGCAAAACCTGTATTCGAAATATACGGGCGGCGATTGGTATGGGCCGAAATGGGACCCGGACCTGCTGAAAGACCTCGAGTATCAAATTCAGTCAAGGGAGGATGCGGCCAAACAACAGGCCACCGCAAAAGTCGAACGGGAAGAAGAGCGTCGAAACCGCGAAGAAATGGCACAAGAGGAACAAATCAAAAACGTTTCAAAGCCAAGCCAGCCCACCTTCGGCCGCAATCCGTTTGAGAAAACGGATGAGCCGCAGAAACCTGCACAGCCTTCCTCGTCCAGATTGGGGCTTTCCAACAGCGCGCATCAACACGGGGCCGAAGGATTTGTGCCTGCGGAAAGCGCCAAGGCCGCCATTGGGCGGCGGGCCGCCTCTCCCGCCAACCCCAAGGTCTCGACCGGCGGAAGCCACGGATCGCAAGGGCGGGGTGGGTCTCGGACCGTAACCAGCCGTAGCGGCGCGCCCGTGATGAGTGCGGGCGGCGCGGTGACGACGGGCAACCGGGGCGGCAAGACCAAGGTCGATCAAAGCCGGGCCATCAAGCTTGGTCTGGCCTATGAGGGGCTCGGCGGCAAGGTGGGTGCGTTCGGCGGCGGCGCGTCGGATAATGGGGTCGATAGCCGCGTCGTCTGCACCGAGCTGGCGGCCCAGGGGTTGCTGGATCCGGGGCTCTATTTTCTCGATGTGCGCTTTACCGAGGAACGGCTGAGTGCGGCCCATGTTCGCGGCTATCACGCGTGGGCCGTGCCGCTGGTGCGGCTCATGCGCAAATCCGAAATCGTTACCCGCATCGTTTCCCCCGTGGCGCGCTGGCGGGCCGAAGAGATCGCTCATCTTTTAGGGGCGAAATCGCGCGGCCACCTCGCGGGCAAAATCGTGCGCCTCATCGGCGAGCCCCTGTGCCGCTTGATCGGCGCGTTCGTATCGGAAACCGACCACACGCAACTTTATGAAACGGAGACAGTTCAATGACCGACCAAAACAACCCGAACGAAGCAGGTGCGGCGATGATGCCTTACCTGATCGACGGCTTAAAGCGCCTGAACGTGGATGAAATGGAGCGCCTGGACGCCGCCATCACGCCCGACACCGCCTTCCTCATGACCAAAGCCTTCGGCCCCGAATTGGGAGCCCTGCTGTGGCCCCTGATCGCCGGGGATGAAAGTTAG
>JABGRG010000031.1 GCA_018648445.1 Rhodospirillales bacterium
CGATGAAAAGGGACCGGTAATACCGTTCACCGTTCACCACCGGCACGGCCAGAATCTCCATCCCGAACTTGTCATGGCCGTCCACATAGGGCCCGGCGCAAACGAACGCGAGATCCACTTCCTTGGCCTCAAGCAGATTGTTCACTTCGGCATACGTCTTGCGCTGCAAGAACACGGTGCGCCGCCCCATGCGTTTGCCGATCAGGCGCATGAGGTCGCCGTAATACCGCTTCGTCGTTTCCGGTGAGATCATGGCGGCGATGGCCACACGCAGGGTCGGCGTAGCGTAACCGGACTGCGCGTTCTCGCAACAAGCCTCCGAAATCACCTCGGTTTCATCGACGAGAACGGCTTCGGTTTCGTCGATCACGCCGGTCAGGACAATCGCCGAGACGATCAAGAACGCCGCCGCGGTCCCAATCGCAACCAGCCATCGCCAGTTTCGTCCAATCATGGCTTCCTTCGCCCGTCCGAAATGCCTTCGTTAGCCTAGAGCACTTTCCGACCAAATGCGATCTTTCTGACGTGGCCGATTAAGGCCGGGGTTAGGAGAGCGTCGTGGCGCGTAGCCGTTGCTACGGGCAAGAGGTTCGACGACGCCCCGGCCTTAATCGGCCCGCCCGAAGGGTGCGCTCCGGTGACCGCCCGCGTCGTGGTTCCGCTCCCCCGATGCGAGGGCATCGCGCTTCGCGAAACGCCTAGCGGATCATTCCACCGAAGCGCATCAGAATGACCGCATTTGGTCGGAAAATGCTCTAGCACAGTAACGCAATACCCGTCAGCCTGGATCGGGCCGTTTGAAACCCAGGCGTTCAAACGCCTCGGGCGGGGCTTCGTTTCGCGCCATCAGATCAATCATCAGCCCTTCCAGACGGGCCACGGTTGCGGGATCGTCGACGGGCGTGTTCTGTCCGGGATCGGCGTCAAGGTCGTAGAGCACGGTAGTTGTGTCCTCGATGGGGCCGCCCTGCCCCGGCGGGCGTTTGGCGTCGGCCCGCGCAGGCAGGCGCAACAACGGATATCCACCGGTGAATCCGAACTCGTTGATCAGTTCCGCGCCCTCGTACTCCTTTGCCTCAAACATGGTTTTCGTATGCATGGGCATGAGCGTGTATTCGAACAACTTCTGATCGGCCAGGTTCGACGGATATTTAAAGTAAGTGTAGCGGCCATCGGTGATATTGGTCGCCGCCCCGAACATGCCATAAATCAACGCCTCGCGGATCGGCTCGTCCTTTTCGAGCACGCGGGTAAGGGAAACGCCTTCCACGTTTTTCGGAACGGGCACGCCGTTCATTTCCAGCAAAGTCGGCATCAGATCGATGGTCTGGCTCAATGCCACGCGCCGGGTTCCCGCCTGATCGGCAAAATCCGGGTGATGCATCATCAACGGAATACGGCAGACTTCATTGTAGAACGGCATGCGGTTTTTGGCCCACCAGTCATGTTCGCCCAGCATATGGCCGTGATCGGTGGATACGATGAGGGCCGTATCCTTCCACAGATCGTGTTCGTCGAAATAGTCCAGCAATCGGCCGAAATACTCGTCGCACATACGCAGCAACGCCGCATTGTTGGCGCGAATTTCGGCAATTTCTTCGTCGCTTTCCCGAACCTTTCGATAGCGCGGCCAGTCCAGTGTCGGTCCCTGATAGTCGGTCTGATCCGCGTGCCGGAAGCGTTCCGGCGCATGGAACGGCTCGTGTGGATCGAAGCATTCGAGGTTGAGCATCCATTTGTCGGATCCCCGGTTGCGATCCAAGAATTGGAAGGTCGCGTCGAAGCACTGCACCAGTGGGAAGTCTTCTTCGCGGCCCATGTGCTCGCGGTTGACCATGCTTTGCGCGCGGCCGCCCTTGCCTGGCGGATCGTATTGAACATCGTGGTAGGTCTTGCGGAATTTCTCGTCGGGGGGCTCGGCCATGGCACCCCACGGGTCCCATTCCTGCCCACGGAAAAACTCCCAGCTTGAATAGCGGTTATGATAGGTGGAGCCACCGTCCTCCCAATAGTGGTAGTGATCCGAAATCAGGTGTGTATAAACCCCGTTCTCCTTGAGGATTTCGGGCATGGAGGCGTCGAACGGTTCCAGCGGCCCCCAACTGCGATGCAGGAAATTAAGGCGCCCCGTATGCAGATCACGCCGGGCCGGCATGCAAGGGAGGCTGCCAGCGTAATGGTTCTCGAAGGTTACGGCACGTTCGCAAAAGCGCGAAAAATTGGGTGTCGCCACCTCGCCGCCGTAACATTCCAGGGCGTGGCGGTTCAGTGAATCGAATAGTACGAAAACCGTTTTCATATCCCCGCCGGGGGTTTTTACGCCACCCGCCCCCTTTTCATTAGCGAGACGCTGCAACCTCGTAGTTGACGTGAACGACCTTGCCGTCGAACAAGTCCATGATCCCGCTGTTTTGCATGTGCGCGATATTTGCCGCCCGTTCGTCAGATGCCAGGGCGGCCTCGATGGCCTCGGCGGAATCAAAAGTCAGTTCGATGAATTGGTACAAATTAGGCGCACCGTCTTCACGCCATTGGGCGCGCAGCAGGCGGACGCCGCGAATGCCGGGAAACGTGTGAATCCGCGGAACGGCTTCTTCCTCGAAGAAACGATTGAATTTGTCCTGATTTTCGGCCGCTACGTCACCAATAAAATACGCACATCGAACATACATTTCGCATTCACCTTTATGTGTAAATCGGGAAAGAAGGACTTGTAGGCTATTTTCAATCACCCAGCAAAGCGCTTTGACGCGGGCGGAGCAGCAAAACCCTTGAACCGCGAAACGGTTTGATCTAAATGGGGGTGTCTTAAGCGTCCCCTTCGTCTAGTGGCCTAGGACACCGGCCTCTCACGCCGGCAACACGGGTTCGAGTCCCGTAGGGGACGCCAATTTTCATAACATATTGATATTGTCGAGTTTTTTTGGTGCTGCTGACTTCAGGTCGGGCTTTGAAGCGGAGCGCTTGGTTTAGGCAACGAAATGCTAGATACACAATATATCCATCAGCCGCGCGCTCCTGGCTCTTGAAGGATTTTTCGGATCACACGCCCAACGCTACTCATCGCCCCCCCAAATCCCCAGGTTGCTCTGACCAAGCCCTAGAACATCCTCGCCTTATCGAGAACGTTACGCATATCGTCCAGACGGCCGTCCAGATAACACCTGATGTTGTGACAAAAGATGTCGGTGATCTTGGCGTTTTCGCTGTTCACCGTACTTGCCGAATGGGGGCTGACAAGCACGTTCGGCATGTCCCACAGGGGACTTTCCGGCGGAAGCGGCTCGACCTCGAATACGTCCAAACCGGCGAAGGCGATCTTCCCCGACCGAAGCGCAGCGATCAGGGCCAATTCATCAACCACCTGTCCCCGCGCGATATTCACCAAAACGGCGCCGTCCTTCAATGCGTTGAACGCGCCCGCGTCGATCATTTTGTCGGTTTCGGGAGTGTGCGGCACGCTTAGAACCAGCACGTCGGCCTCGCCCAGCATCTCGTGAAGCTGTTCAATGGGGAAGAATTCGTCAAACCCCATTTCGGATGCCTGCGAAGCAGACACCACGACATCGGTTGCGATTGTCCGCATCCCCAGGAACCGGGCGGTCTCGGCCACGCGGCGGCCAACGGCTCCGACGCCGACGATTGCCAAAGTTTTTCCGGCCAGGTCTTCGCCGCAGTAGCGTTCCCAATGATGGGCCGCTTGTTCGTTTTTCAGATGCGCCAACCGCTTGAAATGAATAAGGACCGCCAGCAGGAAAAACTCGGACAGGGGCCCGGCATGAACGCCCTTGGCGGTTGTGACCAGAAGGTCCGAATCCTGAAACCCCAGGTTCTTGACCTGTTGGCCGACACCCGAACTGGTGGTCTGCGCCCATTTGACATTCGGCGCCAGGTCCATGCCGCCGGTTCCGTCCGCATCTTTCGGCGCGAAATCCCACAAAACGTCCGCCCGGCCCAGATAGTCGCGCCACCGCCGGTCCTGTTCGGGGGTGCGCTGAAATCCCTCTACTCCCTTGTGGTCGGCCACGTATCGCAGCGGCGGGAAAAGGTCGGGATCGAATAAGACCTCTACGTCGTCCGGCGCGACCGCACGGATTTTCTCAACCTGTTCGGGTTCCAGCGGCGTACTGATAAAGATATTCAGCGGTGCGGCTTTTTCCTGCATCGGGCTTTCCCTTCTCGTTCAATAATTGTGCAGAAAACCTAACGTGCGATCCCTTGTGGCGCAATTCCTTCGTAAAGGTGCGCAAGACCCCAGGAAGCACACGATCAAGAGTTGACAGCCCGCGCGGGGCTGGCGATCATCAACCGGAGGTTTGGGGGGGAATGCAATGGATTTGAAGAACGAAATCGAACGGCGCACCAGCGAAATTACAAACGAAATCACAGCGGTTCGCCACGCGATCCATGAACACCCGGAACTGGGGTTCGAAGAAGTCGAAACCGCCGCTCGAGTGGTTTCAATCCTGGAAAAACTGGAAATTCCACACAAGACGAAAATCGGTGGCACGGGGGTCGTCGGCGTTATTGAGGGCGGCGCGCCCGGCCCGACGGTCGCCATCCGAAGTGACATGGACGCCCTGCCGATGATTGAGGCCAGCGGCGTTTCCTTCGCGTCGAAGGTGCCGGGGAAGATGCACGCCTGCGGGCATGACGTGCATACGGCCATTCTGCTGGGCACGGCGATGGTCCTGAACGGACTGCGCGACCAGTTGAAGGGCCGCATCAAGTTGATCTTCCAACCAGCGGAAGAAATCCTGGAAGGTGCGGCCGCGATGATCAAGGACGGTGTTCTGGATGATCTCCCTGCCGACTTTTTCCTGGGTTACCACAATTGGCCGCCGTTGGAAGCGGGCAAGGTGGGTTATCATCCTGACGTCGTGTTTGCGGCGATCGATGCCTTCGACGTCACCCTCAAGGGGATTTCCGGGCATGCGGCGCATCCGCATCGGGCCATCGACGTCATTACCGCCGCGGCGCATTTCACGACCCAGCTTCAAACCACGATCAACCGCGAAATCGTTCCCATACAGCCGGTGGTCGTCGGCATCGGACAGGTCGAGGCCGGAACCTCGCGCAATATCCTTCCCGATTCCATCACCTTGCGTGGGGGTGCCCGGGCCCATGTGCCGGAAGTTCTGGAACAGGTCGAACAAATCATCCGACGGGTTCTCGAGGGCCTAAAGACCGGCCTGCGCATCGACTACGAACTTGATTACCGCACGGTGGTGCCGGTGGTGCGAAACGACGCGGACGTGATCGCGCGGGTTCTCGGTTCCGCCCGCAATATTCTGGGCGACGACAACGTCGTTCAGCTGCCCGAAGCTTCCATGGGCGGCGATGACCTGGCCTGGTTCACGGGCCGCATTCCAAGCGCGCACTTGCGCATCGGGTCAAAGATAGACGGATTGGAGACGATGCTGCACCGCAGCAATTATCAATGCAATGAATTGGCAATTCCGACGGCGATCAAAGCTGTCTCGCAGGCGGCTGTCGATCTGCTTTCGTAACGGAAGCCATGTGCGCATTCCAAACGGAGGAAAATAATGAAGGTTTCCCTTATTCAGATGAATTCCCAGGGTGACAAGGCGGCCAATCTGGCAAGCGCAAAAACCCTGATCGAACAGGCGGTGGCGACGGATGGGCCGGACATGGTCGTCCTTCCCGAATACTTCACGCATCTGGAGAGCAACATTCCAGCGCGCCAGGCGTCGGCGGAAACACTCCCCGAAGGCGAGACATATGTCATGCTGAGCGGCCTCGCCGCCCGTCATGGAATTTACGTGCATGGGGGCAGCCTTGTCGAACGGGACGGAGACGACATCTACAACACCACCGTCGCCTTTGGCCGCAAGGGCGAGGAACTGGCCCGTTACCGCAAAATGCACCGGTACGACGTCATCACGCCGGACGGCGTGCAGCATATGGAATCGGCAAGTGTCGGCCGCGGGGACGAGATCGTCACCTACGACATTGAGGGCAACGTCCGGGTGGGGTGTTCGATTTGCTACGATGTGCGCTTCCCCGAACTTTACCAAGTGTTATTCGGTAAAGGCGCCAAGATCATCATGGTTCCCGCCGCCTTCATGCTGCTGACCGGAAAAGATCACTGGGAGGTGTTGCTGAAAGCCCGTGCAATCGAAACCACTTCCTATGTGGTCGCGGCGGCTCAGTTCGGATCGTTCACTACGGGAAACTGCTACGGCCATTCGCTGGTGGTGGACCCGTGGGGCCATGTGATCGCCAAGGCCAGGGACGAGGTTGGTTTCGTCACGGCCACCCTTGATTTCGACTATCTGGACTCCGTGCGCGCCAAAATTCCGCTGGCGAGCCACAAGTTAATCTGATCGCCGCGACCAATAATGGGATGGAAGGTACAAGGATCATGTTCACGCTCAACGATATGCCCGCGCAAGTCGACGCGAAGTTGCTTGAGAAGCTTGCCCAGGTTGAAACCGCAACGGTCGGTCACTTTCGGCACGCCGGTTTTATGAACCCCAAACTGCGGGCTGTTCTGCCGGACCGCCGCATCGCCGGAACGGCGGTAACGGTGCGCATTCCGGGGTTTGATTCGGCGCTTTTGCACCACGTCATGGGATATGTTCGTCCCGGCGATTTTGTTGTCATCGACCGCTGCGGCGACCTGAAACATGCCTGTTGGGGCGGCGTGGTCACGCGGGCCGCGAAATTCCGTGGCGTTGTCGGCGCGGTGGTTGATGGCTACGCCACCGATTTCTCGGAAGTCCGTGACGTCGATATGCCGCTTTGGTGCCTGGGTCCGACCCCCATCACGACCAAGAAAATTGCCATCGACGGGCAATTCAACGTTCCGGTTTCCTGCGGCGGGGTAACGGTTAACCCCGGCGATGCCGTCCTTGCCGACGAAAGCGGCGTGCTGGTTCTGGCCCCTGAAATCGTCGATGCGGTTGCGGACCGGGCGCTGGCCATGCAGGCTGCCGAACCCAAGACCGTCGCCCGGATTGAGGCCGGTGAAAGAATGGGCGACGTAACCGGCGCAACCGCCATGATCGAGGCGGCCATCGCTGAACAGAACAAGTAAGCGGGATCAATGACGGACCTCGCGCCCGATCCAATCGAAGGCGGCGGGATTGCCGGTTTTGGCGCCCGCCTCCGCCAGCGCGAAATTACCGTCGAACAGGCGGTGAATGCCTATCTGGCAAGGATCGAGACGCTCGACCCCAAGTTGGAGGCATTTGAACATGTCGCCGGTGCGCAGGCCCTGATGTCGGCACGCACCATCGATGAGATGATGGCCTCGGGAACCGACCTGGGACCCCTGATGGGTGTTTGCGTTGTGCTCAAGGACCTGATCGCGGCGGAAGGCATGCCGACGACCGCCGGGTCCAATGTGGACGTCACCCATTCCATCGGCACCGAGGGAGGTTTTGTTCAGCGGCTACGCGAAGCAGGCTGCATCATCTTGGGCAAAACGAAAACCGTGGAATTTGCCCGAGGGGCTGCCGGAATCAACAACATCCGCGGCACGCCCTGGAACCCTTGGGATGCGTCCATTCACCGCATTCCCGGTGGGTCCAGCAGTGGCTCCGCCGTGGCCATCGCGGCCGGAATGTGCGGTATCGCCATCGGCACCGATACCGGCGGATCGGTTCGCGGCCCAGCGGCCTTCTGCGGCGCGTTTGGTCTGAAACCGACCATCGGGCTGTGGCCGTTGGACGGTGTATTTCCCAATTCTCCCACCTTCGACACAATTGGTCCCATGACGCGGACCGCCGAAGATGGGGCCATTGTTTATTCAGCGCTGTCGGGCGAGACGGTTCCGCAGCTAGGTTCGTTCAAGGGGCTTCAGATCGGCAAACCCACCAATCACTTTTTCGATGATCTCGATACCGATGTCGGTGCCTGCGTCGAAGCGGCCTTCGGCATAATGGCGGACGCGGGCGCCGAGGTCGTTGCGGTTGACGTTCCCGAAGTGGCGGAACGGGAAGATATCCTGAAAGCGATATGCGCCCCCGAATGCATCGCAGGGATCGGTCTGGAACGTTTCCGGGTCGAAAAAGATGAGATGGACCCCATTACCGTGGCCCGCACGGCCCCGGGTTTGGACGTCTCTGCGGTCGAATACATTGAGGCGGTTCGGCGCTGCCGCGAACTGGCCGAAATCTTCGCTGAACGGTTCGAGGGTTTCGACGCCTGGATCACGCCGACCACCACAATGACCGCGCCCAGCGTCGCCGAGGTGACCGATTTGACCACGGGCCTTCAATTGGAAGCGCGTCTCGGACTGAATACGCATCCGGTCAGTTTTTTCGGCCTGTGTTCCACCACCAGCCCAATCCAGCACCTGGTCGGCGCGAGATTACCCATAGGCCTGCAAATTATTTGTGCGGGCGGGGCCGACGCCAAGGCCGTATCAATCGCGCGCGCACTGGAACAGCGGATCGGACCACCGCCCAGCCCGAACCTTTCCGGCTTGTTTGGCTAGATCGCTATCCCGGCCCCATGATCAGGTTGGGTAGCCACAGGGTTAGCGGCGGAATGAAGGTGATCAATATCAGAACCGCAATAAGCGGTATCAGCAAGGGCAGTACCGCCATGGTCACCTTCTCGAAGGGAACACCGGATATTTCCACCATGATATAGACACCGATCCCCATGGGGGGGGTGGCAATGCCGATCAACAGGGCATTGGTGATGATCAGGCCGAAATGAACGCGGTCGATTCCAAACTGGTCAATGATCGGCAGCATCATGGGAACCAGAATCAGCTTGGCCGGAACACCTTCAACGACACAGCCGATGGCCAGGAAGAAAACCAGCAACAGGGCCAGGAAGATGGATTTGTTTTCCGTCACCAGCAACACGGCTTCGGCCATTTGCTGCGGAATCTGCTCGATGGCCAGAAGCCATCCCATGACCTGCGAATAACCGACGATGATCATAATCACCGAGGTGATCAGCATGGTATCGGTGGTGGCCTGCCACAAGCGGCGAAGGTTGATGGTCCGGTAGATCACACCAAGAAGAAGCGAATAGGCGCAGGCCAGAACACCCGCTTCGGTCGCCGTCGTGAATCCGGTGATGATGGCGCCAAGGATGATACCCGGCGCGACCAGGGCGGCGATGCCGTCCACACCCTTGCGCAAAACCTCCTTCAATGACGCCCGGGGTTCGCGTGGGAAATTGCGTTTATCGGCGATGGCCCTGTTAAAAAGCATCAGTGCGCATCCGATCAGGATGCCCGGGATGACTCCGGCCAGGAACAGCCGCGCCACCGATGTATTGGAAAGAAAGGCGTAAATCACCAGACTGATGGAAGGCGGAATGATCGGCCCGATCACGGCCGAGGCCACCGTCAAAGCGGCGGCAAAATCAGCCGGATAGCCACGTTCGCGCATGGCCTTGATTTCAACGGTACCAAGCCCCGCGCAGTCGGCCACCGCAGCGCCCGACACACCGGCGAAGATCATTGATGAAAGCACGTTCACCTGGGCCAAACCGGCGCGAAAATGACCGACGCAGGCCGTGGCGAAATCGAAAATTTTATCGGTCATGCCGACAGCGTTCATCAGGTTGCCGGCCATGATGAAAAATGGAACCGCCAGCAAGGCGGGATTTTCCACCCCCTCCAGCACATGGAGCGGAAGCGTATAAAGCTGGCTGCCGAACCCGGCGGCGAACAGCGCCGCAAGGACGGACGTGCCGATCGCCATGGTAATCGGAACACGCAAAAGAACGCAGGTAATGAAAAGACCAAAAAGAACCCAGGCCACTGTTTCCCCCTGTTTCAGCTACCGTCGACGGATTTCGGCTGCACGGCCCCGTTGTCACGGAACGCGTGCACCGTATCGACGACGAAATTGAGGAGAATCAGGGCGCAGGAAATGAACAAGGGTATCGACATGGTATAACGCTCGAGCCCGACCATCTCGATTTCACCCACTTGCTGAGCCATGATCTTGGGTGCATGCACCAGCATGATGATCATCAAGCCGATGACGATAACGTTGACCAGAATCCGCGAGGCAAATTGTGCTTTCTCGCCCAGACGCTCGATGACGAAATCAACGGTGATATCCTTGTTCTTCCGATAAACGACGAAGAATCCGAGAAACGTCATCCATACGAACAGAACCACCGACCACCCGAACACCCATTGGATGCTGACGTCGAAGATAGCCCTCTTGGCAACGTTCAGGATGTTGATGGTTAGCATGATCGCCAAACAGGCATTCGCGAGCACGTGAAACACGCGCTCGCAAACACCCAGGAAGCGATCGACGTGGTCGATCACCTGCATTTTTTGACCTCAATCACGTTGGCGTCGTTACCGGGCCGCGTCGACGATCTTCATGTAGCCGTCGGGCAGTTTTCCGGCTTTTTCCAGCTCGCTGTAGAATTTGGCTGCCTCATTGACGATATCGGAGGTATCGATTTCGTCATACGTGACACCCTTTGCGGCCATGCGCTTCAGGGATTCCGTGGTGATGGAACCCATCAAATCCGCGCTGTATTTGGACGCATCCGCGTGCGCACGATCAACGGCCGCGCGCAGTTCAGGGGTCAAGCCCCGATAGGCCTTTGCATTGGTCATGAAGGCCGCCGTCTGCGGATATTCATCCGTACGGATGATATGCGGCGCCACTTCGTAGAACTTCATGCTCTCGACCAGGGCGATGGGGCTGGTCACAGATTCCACGATGCCCCGGCTGATGGAGGAATAGACTTCCGTCCAACCCAGAACGCGAACTTCGGCACCAAGCCTGCCCCACAGATCAATGACCGTCTGGTTCTTGAACTGACGCATCTTCAGGCCCTTGAGGTCGGCCAGACCCTTGACGGGCTTTTTGGAAACCAGGCAGCGATAGGGGCCGCGAACAAAAGCGGTGATGTCACCGATGATGGCGATACCGGCTTTATCCTCGACCTGCTTCAACCAGCCCTGAACCTCGGGGCTGTGCATAAAACGAACCCAGTGAGGGCGATCTTTGAACAGGAAAGGAGAGCCCACGAATTCCATCTGGGAAACCCACTTGCGCATGTAGCTTGGGCCCTCGGGATAAACATGAACAGTGCCCGCCTGAAGCTGTTCCAGGGCGGCATCGGTCTTGCCCAACTGTTCCGACGGGAAGACCTTCACTTCGATCTTACCTTTGGTGTATTCGCCCACTAATTCCGCGAATTTTGCAAACGCCTTGCCTTCCGGACTTCCGGCCGGTTGTTTGGTGGCCATACGCCAAACTTCGGCGTTTGCCGCCACCGACAAGGCAAACAAAATTCCGATGGCCAGAGAAAACAGTTTCCCGGCCGCACTTAGCATCCGAATCATCTGAAACCTCCCCATAAGCTGAATCGTAAAATTATTCATGCCAAGGAAAAGAGATCGGTTCCACACCCAATACGTTATTATCTTGCGGCTAAAATAGCGGCCCCGTATTAAACAATGTAATTTTGGTGCCGAATTCTTCCATTCATTGTTTTCGGGGAAAATTTTTGGTGGTCTTCTGTGCGAACAGGCAAAAAAGGGGGAGGGTCAATTGGTAGACAGTCGGGAAATAGATCGCCGGACCGAGGAAATCACCGAAGAGGTAATTGCCATCCGGCGGGCCATCCATGAAAATCCCGAACTCGGATTTGAGGAACACGAAACGGCGTCGTGGGTCGCCGAATTGCTGACGGGGCGGAATATTCCCATAAAAACCGGCATCGGGGGAACCGGCGTGGTCGGCCTCATCGAAGGCGCGACGCCCGGCCCAACCATTGCCCTGCGCGGGGATATGGACGCTTTGCCCATGGATGAGGAAAGCGGCGTGCCGTTTGCTTCGAAGACGCCTGGAAAAATGCACGCCTGCGGGCATGACGCCCACACGGCCATTCTGCTTGGCGCGGCTTTTGTTCTCAACGATCTGCGCGACCAACTAAAGGGGCGCATTAAACTGATCTTCCAACCGGCCGAAGAGTTGTTAACCGGGGCCGAGGCGATGATCGGAGACGGCGTGCTGGAAGACCCTGAAATTGATTTCGCAATCGGCTATCACAACCTGCCTTCCATGACGGCCGGAAGGGTCGGCTACCACGGCGACGTCACCTATGCGTCGGCAGACGCATTCGACATAACGTTGCGCGGTATCTCGGGACACGGTGCGCACCCGCATATGGCGGTGGATGTCATAACGGCGGCCGCCTATTTCATCACCGAACTTCAAACGGTGGTCAGTCGCGAGGTCTCGCCGGTCCACCCGGCCGTCGTCAGCATCGGCAAAATCGTCGGCGGAACCGCCCGCAACATCCTGCCCGACACACTCATTCTCGAAGGAACCGTGCGCACCCTCGACCCGGGCGCAAGAAAATATGTGGAAGAGGCCATGCGTCGCCTGCTTGGCGGCATCAAAACCGGAATGCGCATCGATTACGAACTGGACTACCGCAACGGCGTACCGGTGATGCAAAACGATCCCAAGGTACTTGCCAGCGTGGCCAGATCGGCGCGCGACATCCTGGGCAAGGACGCCGTCGTTGAACTGTTAGAATATTCCATGGCCAGCGAGGATTTTGCCTATTTCACCGAGCGCGTGCCCAGCGTCCATTTGCGTATCGGCTCGAAGATCGACGGTCTGGACACGGCAGCCCATCGCAGCAACTACGACTGCAATGAACTGGCGATCCCCACGGGTATCCGCGTGCTCACCCGCTCGGCGTTGGATTTACTTGGAAAGAACCCGTAGAAATTCCGTTTTTGCTGATACACATTACTGGTACACTTCGCGGCATCCGGTTGAGGTAGAACCATGCTAAATCAAAGCGTTAGGATTCGAATTCGCCCCTCCCGTAGGGGACGCCAATCTCCCATGGAAGTGGGCACCGCACCCCGC
Source organism: Rhodospirillales bacterium (assembly GCA_018648445.1). Next base: position 12,852 of record JABGRG010000031.1, read on the forward strand.
TGGAGTTCAGCGGGGTTTTGTAATGCGCTTGCCAGCACGGTATTTGATCCGAGAATCCGTACTTCGTCGTCATCAACCTCGATACAGTCAACGAACAAGCGCAGATCTGCTTTTCGAAAGGCTACGTCGCCGGGTTTGGGTTTTGAGAGCAGAAAGGACGTTCTCGCTTGGGGCGAACGCACGTAATTACCTGGGCAGCGGGTTGCATTCGGGCAACCATGTATTTTGAGCCCCCCGTGTTACTAATCACGGGGGGCTCGTTGGAGGAGAAGAGAAAGTGGAGTGGCGTTTTCTGGCCTAGGATCTAAAATCCTCAATACTTTTCGGCTTAGACCCATCCGGCAGAAGCACGGGCAGAACGATTGACTCACTGTGCAGTGCCCACGGAAGAATAACTGCCGAATGTCCACCGCGACCGCCTGCGACGATAATTTCCACATCCTTTGGTTCGCGTGTCACCGGCATGGGGTGACGATTGGCAAAGCTCTTGGGCCGTACCGGCACCAAGCCACGACCACGAACCATCGGTGTCGGATGAGATGCATTCTTGTGGATGTGCTCGCGGACCATATCCTTGGTAAAACCGTCGCGGTGCAACAACCACGCATGATCCCGCGTGCAAACCACCACCAGCGGTCCGGGCATAAAAGAGTTGTTGGAACCCAGCGTCGTACAGGAATCGACAATTCCATCGAGCAGGTCGCCAGCGGTCATGCTAAGGAAATCGATGATATCATGCGGTGGTTCGGCCTTAAGCATGAAAACCGTCGATGTTTCGGCATCATACCGTTCCTCGCTGATGGACTGCCACGGCGTCAGTTCGGAATCCTCGCTGAAGGCATAGGTCAACTCGGCCTGAGACGAAATGCATGCCAGGTCCGAATACCCCGGCACCGACCGGCAGGTGTTGATCAGCACCAGGTTGATGGCCCGGCCGATGGTCGCATTTGCAGCAAAACCGGGGCCAATGCAGCCCGCCCGCCCGTGCATGCCAATCTCGGCGGCCAGCGGACCGCTGGCGATCAGCATGTTGCCGCCCGGGTGTGAGGTCGTGACCGATTGCAGGAAATTGTAACGTCTGTCCGACATGGCTTGAAACGACGCGACGAGGATCGGCATGGCCTGGGGCTTACACCCGGCCATGATGGCGGCCACGGCAACGTCACGCACGGTGATGTTTTTGCCGCTGGGGCCGATGGCCTCGGCCAGAACCATGTTCGGATCGTACGGGCAGTATCCCATCATTTTACCGAAGCGTGCCTGCGTCGGTGGAATGATGGGCAGCCCGTCGCTGATCTTAAGCTCGTTGAACAGGTCATTGATCTCCTCAATGCCGGCTGCCGGTTCGCTGGCATCCAGAGTGTCAAAGTCGATCGAGTTGGTCGCTTTGATAATTCCGTCAGGCTGGTCACCATCCAGCTCGAACTGCACATTGGCACGTGCTTTCATTTGCTCCGGCGTACCCGTCAGTGCTTGATAAATTTCCGGCATCAGATCATCGACCTTTTGGTCAATCTCCTCGACGGTATTGCCCTGGTACATATCGACCGATGTCAGGCAAAGCTGCCCGGCCCGGTAATGGACCACACCCTTGACCAAATCCGATCCCGGAGGGGCCGTGATGTAGAGGCTGGGAATGCCCAGTTCCTCAAGCGCGATGGTGATAATCGCTGTTGCCGGGCTGGTTCCCATATCGCCCAATCCCAGAATGACCGCAGCCGGCTTAAACTCGCTTTTCAGCCAGGAGGCGAAATCGATCAAGGTTTGGTTATCCTTGCCGCGCACGGTTTCGCGGTATTCCACCACGTTCGTGACCCCGTCGGCGGCGAAGTTGTGCTTGATGCGGTGTACGACTTCCATGTACTCGACAAACCCAAACTTGGTGTTGTCGTAAATCAGCACCGGGCCTTTCTTCAGTTGATCCATACTCGCCCGTGGGGCCAGCTTCAGACTTGGCTGTTCCTGCGTTCCGCGGGGATCAAGGATCGCGTTGACGTTTGCATTGCTCATGGTGGTATTCCTCGTATTGTAGGGTCGACAGAGCCAAACGGCCCCCTTCGACCGGAGCATTTGGGCTGCTCCGGCCGTTTGGGTTCCCGAATTCGGGAAGGACTTACTTGTCGATATGCTTGGCTTTGATTTCCTTGAACAAAGCCAGTTCACCTCGAATTTGCGCCTCGAAATCGGGACCAGACACCCAGATCGGCGAGAATCCGAACTTGTCGCCAAACTTGGCAAACGCGTCGCCCTTGGCGGCTTTCTCAACGAGTTCGGAAAGCTTGGCGACAACATCGGCGGATGTCGACTTGGGCACGTAGATGCCGCGCGTGATGCCTATTTCGATGGGTATGCCTGCATCCTTCAGGGTCTTGGTGGCACGAACAGGTTCGTAGGAGATTTTGTCGAGCGGCATGCCCGTCCCAATAACCTTGATCATGCCTTCCTTGACTTCCGCCAGAAGCACCGGCGCGTGAATAATCCCCGCATCAACCTGGTTGCCGATCAGGGCCTTCTTCAGATCTTTGCCACCCGAATAAGGAATGATCCTGAAGTCGATGCCCGTGTTTCCCTTGATCGCCGCAGCCATCAGCATCTGCGCTCCGGACGGACCGGCAGTACCCATGGTGAGTTTTCCCGGGTTGGCCTTGGCTTTGGCGAGGAAATCCTGAAGCGACGCCAGTTTTCTGTCGGAATGACTGAGTATCCATGTCGGGCTCGTTCCGGGTGCATGCGATACGGATTGTATCTTCAACGATACGACCGGCAATCTGACCACCTGTCAAGCCACCGAACCTCCGACCGGATTTATCGGTAATGCCGTCAATCACGGCATAGGCGCGTTGCGGAAGCACAAGGAAGCGATCCTCGTTTGCTTCTGGATTTTCCCGATCTTTGGCCTGGGAAAACGCGTCGCTCTTCAAAATAAAACCCAAAACCCGACCCTTCGGCACCGCACAAATATACCGACCAATCTCAGAGGAACGATCAGAACTGGCCTTCCAACCAACAACCGCATTGGATGAGATTTTAGTATTTCACCTCAAATCCATAAATTCTAATAATTATTTTGCCACCACCCATAAAGGAGACTTATGATCATGTCTCTTTTTGGGAACCGGTGGGAACGTCATGAATCTTCGGGAACTAGAGGTCTTCCGCGCCATCATGCTGGGGGGTACGATCACCGAGGCTGCGCGAATTCTTCATGTTTCGCAGCCAGCGGTTAGCATTGCTTTGCGTCATTCTGAAGATCAACTTGGAATGCCCCTGTTTCGTCGTGAAAAGGGGCGAGTCTACCCGACGCGGGAGGCTCTCGAACTGTACTCCGAGGTTGAGGGGCTGTTTGAAAAGCTGGACGCTGTTCAGAAGTTCGCCTCCGACCTGCGCGATACCCGCTCGGGGCTGGTCTCCATAGCCAGCACCCCAACATTGACATACGCGTTCCTGGCCAAGGCAATGACGCGGTTTAGGCGCGAGCGGCCAGGTGTCCGGATACTCCTGGAAGTCACCCACACGCAGCGAACCGTCGAGTTGGCAGCCGCTGGACAGATTGACCTGGGATTCATCCACGCGCCGTCGGAAAACCCGATACTGCAAACAGAGAAATTGGCCACTGCGGAAATCATCTGCGTCCTTCCCCGGGACCACCCGCTTGCCGACCGGACGACCCTTGGCCCCAACGAAATTAAGGATTTTCCGCTGATAACCAACATTCGGAACTCCATTTCACCGCGCATTGAAGAGGCGTTTCGAAAAGGCGGCATCGAACGCGACTTCGCCATCGCCTGCAATCACACCATGACAGTAAATATGCTTGTAGAGGCCGGAGCTGGTATAGGTCTGGTGGACCCCTGGATTGAAAAAACGCGGTTCCCTTCGCTGGTCAGAAAACCTTTTCATCCCAGGGTCGAGATAAGTCCGCGCGCGCTGTATTCGCGCTCCCAATCGCTATCCCGTCTGGCCGAAAGGTTCCTTGAGGTGGTGCGCGAAGAGGTGGCCAAAACGGAAAACTGTTCGCCGGCAGCGTAATTGCGGTGCTTCGTCTGAGCGCTTGCTCTTGGTAAATTTGGGCTGGGACGAGAAAGCCGGATTGCGATATCGACCCGGTGCCCGTCTTCACCCGTGTCGGCAGCATTCTCGGCGTCTGCATATCGGTAGATCGAGAAGGTCGCCCCGGTCACAGTATTCCGCACTTTGATGTCACTTACCGCCTCGAACGCTGTGTTTGTTTAATCCGGGTCAGCCAAATGGTTTCCACAGTAAAATCAGCTTTGGCAGCACCGTGAGCGCCGCCAATAGGGCGATGAACATTGCCGCCCCGGTTAACACGCCAAAATAAATCGTCGGAATGAAGTTGGACAACATCAGGATGGAGAAGCCGAAGATGATGGTCATGGTCGTGTAGAACACCGCTTTGCCGATATTGGAATGGCAAATGTGCAGGGTCTCCACATAGCTGTTCGTAACGGCGTACTCTTCCCTGAAGCGGTAGATGTAGTGAATGCCATTGTCCACCGCGATACCGATGGTAATGGCGGCGATCGTAATGCTCATCATGTCCATGGGGATTTTCGACCACCCCATAACACCCAAAACGACCACGGCGCCCAACAGGTTCGGCAAAATGCCGATAATCGACAAGGTGACCGAGCGGAACAACACCAGGAACATGAGCCCGATCCCCAGCATCACGACACCAATGGACTTGATCTGCGATGAGAACAGGCTCTGCAGCATGTTGTTGTAGAGCACGAGCAGCCCACTCACGTTCACGTCGTTGATCAAAGGCTTGTAGGAGGCAAGCTGCTCGAATCCGTTCTCTTTTTCCAGGCCACGGCGCACTGTTTCCAGCAACTCCTTGCGGCGCAGATCCGGTTTTGAATCCATCAAACGCGCCTCGATCCGTACCTCGTTGTTCTTGATGGAGACATAAGGTTCGATGAGAGCCGTTTTTACAGCGTCGGGAAGTTTGGTGTAGAGCAGCGCCAGCTCCATTCCGTCCAGCTCTTTTTCGGCAAAGCCTTCGGCAACCCGCACCGAGGAAGCGAACGAGAGCACCTTGCCGATTTCGGGCAATCCTTCGAGGTAGTCATGCGCCTGTTTGATGAGGTCGACCTTGGTGGGGGTAAACCATAATTCCGGTTTGGTGCGGAGCGCATCCATGTACTCGAGCTCGTCGGCTATCTCTTCCGGGGTCATCTCCGCCTTGTCTTCGGCCGTCAATTCTTCGACGTCATCTTCGAATTTTATCAACACCTCCACTGGCGTCGTACCGCCGAGTTCTTCATCAATGAGCTTGAGGCCCTGATATATCTCGGTGTCTTCGCTGAAGTAGTTGATGAAGCTGTTCTCGACACGCAGCTGGGAAATTCCCACTGCGCTCACGACGGACAACGCGACCGCCAACACCAGGATTTTGCCCCCTTGGAACTCGGTCAGACGGGCCAGGTATTCAGGCAACATAAACCGGTCCCTGTTAATCGTGCGGTTGGTTCCTGTTTTTTTCATCAGTAACAGCAATGTGGGGAACAGCAGAAACGAGGTTGCAAACGTCACCGCCAATCCGGCACTCATCATCCACCCGAAATCGATGACCGGCTTGATATCGCTCACAACCAGGGAGCCAAAACCTATGATGGTCGTCAGCGCAGTGTAGAGACAGGGTCTCACCATCTTATGGGTGGTGTTTCTGACCAGCGCCAACTGATCGTCATCGGGATGATCTCGATGGAGTTGCAGGTAGCGCACGATCAAATGAATGTTCATCGAGATGGTGATGATCAGCATGAGGGCGAGGAAATTGGATGAGATGACGGTGACCTTCCAGCCGGCAAACCCGAGGACGCCGATCATGATCAATCCTGAGTAAAAGCAGCTAAGCAGGGGGAGCACGATCCAGCGCAATTTCCTGAAAATGACCGTGAGAATGATGATCAGGAACGCGAGAACGCCAGCCCCGAAGACGGTCAGGTCGTTGCGCACGTACGTCACCATGTCGTCGGAAATCATCGGCAAACCGCCTAGATGCAGAACGCCGTGCTGGCGGTACGGTTCGATGATGTCTCGAATGTGGGCGACGTCGCGGTGGCGTTGATCGTTTATCGCTTCATTCACCTGTTCGTATTCGTCCGAGATTTCGTTCAGGGTTTGCGCCTCTTCGGCTGAGAGACCGGTATTTCGTTTTTTCTCCCGCAATTCGTTTCGAGACTTGAGCAAGTAATTGAACTTCTCGTTCACGACCAGTCCCAACAGTATGGCAGCGGTTCGGCCATCCGCGCTGACGATGAGATTGCGGTAAATAGGGCTATTGACCATCTCGTCCCTGGCCCTGGCCCGGTCGATACCGGGCTTCTCCAGGCTGGGCATGTCGTTGATCATTTCCTGAATATCAGCGTCCGAGCTACTGAAGAGCGGAGCATCCAGGATCGTGAACACCGTGTCCACGCTGGCAACTTTCTTGAGTTCCTCGCGCAGTTGCTTCAAAGGCTCCAATGCCCGATCCGAGAAGAGATCGTCGTCGGGCGTGTACGTCACGATGAGCAAGTCGCTACTCGGATATCGCTCGTGGACTTTCTGGAACTCCTTGAGGTCAGGGTCCCCTTCCAGCAACAAGGTGTCGGCCGATGCGTCCAGCTTGAAGTCTTTTGTGTGATAGCCGAAGAAAGCCAGAATCGAGAGCAATACGACCAGAACGAACTTGGGATTGTGGAGCACCAGAGCGTCATAGGCCTGCACGATGCGAGATGTCATGAAGTTTCCTCTTTGAGTAATGCCTATTCAGCCTGGGGAACCATTCCGCAGATTACCTCAAAATTCGGGAAAACCGTTCACTCTTTTTGTGATGTGTTTACGAAACGCCCCGTCGATCCTCTTGTCGGCAACTTCGCGCGTGGGCCATTGGCCGTATGCGGGGCGGCGTGCTATGTTCCGCAACCGCGAAGGGGATGTCCGAATTCGATTGCGAAAAAGGGGTGGCGGAGCTGTGTTATCAACGGCGGTGGACCTTGACTGAAAACGCCTTGGAAAAAAGTGGAGCCCATCATTCCACCTATGAATTGATGCACCGTCTGGTGCGCGAAAGCGTGCGGCCTTATGTGGGAAAATTGGTGCTGGCGGTTTTGTTCATGGGCGTTACGGCAGCGGCAACCGGGCTTTCCGCCTGGTTAATGAAGCCGGTCGTCAATGATGTGTTCGTCGACAAAAACGAGGAAATGCTGTGGCTGGTCAGCGGGGCTGTGATTGCCACGTTTATTACAAAGGGTGTGGCGAATTATTTGCAAACGGTGCTGATGGCTTTCGTCGGCCTGAACATTATCGCCGATAACCAGAACCGTCTTTTCGCCCATCTGGCGCGTATGGACCTTGCGTTTTTTCATGCCCGCTCGACCGGAAAACTGATCTCGCGCTTTACCGTCGACATTAACCAGATGCGCATGGCCGTCTCCAACGTTCTGACGGGGCTGGGCAAGGACTGTCTGACGCTGGCCGCCCTCGTCACCGTTATGTTTATTCAAAACTGGGAATTGGCGATTATTGCATTTTTCGTATTTCCCATCGCGATCATTCCCATTGCCCGGCTGGGCAAACGCATGCGCAAGGTTACCGCCAATACGCAGGAGGAAATGGGCCAATTCACCACCTTGCTGGAGCAAACGTTCCAGGGCATTCGCGTGGTCAAGGCCTATGGCATGGAAGGGTATGAGGGCGGACGCATCGCCACCATCATCGATACCATCAAATGCCTTTCCATTCGCGCCGCAGTTACGCGCGGAACCTCGCACCCGATTATGGAAAGCCTGGGCGGCCTCGCGGTCGCCGTGGTTATCGCTTACGGCGGCAGCCAGGTGATCGCGGAAAAAACCGATGCGGGCGCATTTTTCTCGTTCATCACGGCGTTGTTGCTGGCCTATGAGCCTCTCAAGCGGCTGGCCAACCTGAACATGAGCCTTCAGGAAGGACTGGCGGGCGCACAGCGCCTGTTCGAAATGCTGGATATCGAACCGGGTGTTCGTGAAAAGCCCGATGCCGCGCCCATTGCCGTCGGCAAGGGAGCCATGCAACTGGACGGCGTTCGCTTCTCCTACGTGAAGGGATCGCCGGCGCTGCGGGACGTGAGTCTGGACGTCCCTGCCGGAAAGACGGTGGCGCTGGTTGGGCCGTCGGGGGCAGGTAAATCCACCGTGCTTAACCTGATCCCGCGTTTTTACGATGTGGACGGCGGGCGCGTTTCCATTGACGGAACGGATGTGTGCGACGCGACGTTCGCCTCGCTCCACGCATCAATCGCGCTGGTCAGCCAGGAAGTCATGCTGTTTGACGATACCATCCGCGCCAACATCGCCTATGGCCGCGCGGGCGCGACCGAAGAAGAAGTGTTCGACGCGGCCCGCAATGCCGCCGCGCATGATTTCATCGTCGGCCTGCCCGAGGGCTACGAAACAGTCGTCGGCGAACAGGGCGTCAAACTTTCCGGCGGCCAGCGTCAACGTCTGGCCATAGCCCGCGCCATGCTGAAAAATGCGCCGATCCTGCTGCTGGACGAAGCGACGTCGGCGTTGGATACGGAAAGCGAGCGCAAGGTTCAGGCCGCACTCAAGAAGCTGATGAAGGGTCGCACGACACTGGTTATCGCGCATCGGTTATCGACCGTGGTCGATGCCGATTTGATTTACGTGATCAGCGACGGAAAGGTATCGGAGTCCGGCACCCACACCGAACTGCTGGATCGTGAAGGAGCGTACGCGCATCTTTATGCCCTTCAATTCGCCGATCAGAATGGGGCTTAGGGGGCCGCGATGCCGTGCGCCTGAGCAAACGCATTGTCGCCATCGGCGCGGTTCAGGCGGTCCTTTGCTGGATCGGCGCCATGTACGTTCGCCTGATTTGCAAATCAACGAAATGGACCGTTCTGGGACGCAACATCCCGGAGGGTTTTTGGGCGACCGACCAGTCGTTCCTTTTGTGTTACTGGCATGGGCGCATATTGATGACGCCTTGCTGCTGGAACCATGACATTCCGGCCAATTACATCGTTTCGAGGCACCGGGACGGCCAGATCATCAGCCGGTTCGCCCGCCAGTTCGGAGCCAAGCCCATTGTTGGATCAACGGGGCGGGGCGGCACTGCCGCGTTAATGAATATCGTACAGACGCTTAAAGACGGTGAAAGCGTGGGCATTGCGCCGGATGGCCCGCGCGGCCCGCTCATGCGTATGAGCGACGGCATCATCGCCATGGCGCGGCATTCGGGCGCGCCGATCATTCCGCTTTGCATTTCGGTTGATCGCCGCAAGGTTGTCAATTCCTGGGACCGCTTCGTGTTCCCGTTGCCGTTTGGCCGGGGCGTCATCCTATGGGGTGAGCCCATGTACGTCTCCCCCGATGCCGATGACATCGCCTGCGAAACGGCGCGCATCGAACTTGAGAACAGACTGAACGCCGTTACCGCCGAGTGTGACAGATTGGCCGGGGTCGAAGGTATGGAACCGGGACCGGTTAGGGCCGCTCGAGCCCCCAGAGGCCAACAATGATCTTGCCGCTGTACAGGTTCGCCACAACCCTGGGCGGCCCCCTCATTCGTCTGTATCTGGCGGATCGGATGCGCCGCGGCAAGGAGGATCCCGCCCGTTTCGGCGAACGGCTGGGCGTTGCCGGGCGGGACCGGCCCGACGGGCCGCTGGCGTGGATTCACGGGGCCAGTGTCGGCGAGGCCATATCGCTTTTGCCGCTGATCGAGAGGATGCAGCACGACCATCCGTCACTTCGAGTGTTGTTGACGACGGGGACGGTGACGTCGGCCAACCTGATGGCCAAGCGTCTCGGCGGCGGGGCCATTCACCAATTCATTCCGGTTGACCGGCTCGCGTACGTAAAGGCGTTTTTGGATCACTGGAAGCCGGATCTGGTTTTGTGGGCTGAATCCGATTTCTGGCCAAATCTGGTCGGCGAAACCTCCCGGCGCGGAACGCCTATGGTTCTCTTGAACGGTCGGATTTCAGATCGCTCGTTCGCGCGGTGGAGACGCTACCCGGGAACCATCAAGGCGCTGTTGGGGTGCTTTGCCTTGTGCCTGGGGCAATCAAAAACCGATGCCAAGCGGCTCGAAGAATTGAGCGCGGCGGGTGCGAAGTACCTGGGAAACCTGAAATACGCAGCCCCGCCCTTGCCCGCTGATCCGGGCGAACTTGAAACTCTCGAAAGCGCGTGCGCGGGTCGCCGCGTTTGGGTAGCGGCAAGCACGCACGCGGGCGAAGAGCAGATTTGCGGCCAAATTCACGGCCAGCTCAAAACCGAAATTACCGGGCTTTTGAGCATCATCGTTCCACGTCATCCCCACCGGGGAAGCGCGATCGCGCAAGATCTTCGCGACACGGGACTGCAGGTCGCCCTGCGTTCGGCAGGCGGGGAAATCGGGCCTGATACCGATGTCTATGTGGCCGACACCATCGGCGAGCTTGGTATTTTCTATTCCCTGGCGGAAATCGCCTTTATCGGCAAGTCCCTGGTCCCCATGGGCGGGCAAAATCCGCTGGAAGCGGCCTGTCTGGAACGCGCCGTCGTTTTCGGCCCGCACATGACCAATTTTCGCGAGGTATCCCTAAGTTTGATCGAAGCGGGAGCCGCCGATGAGGCCCCGGATCAGGCCACGCTTGCCGAAACTTTGCTACGCCTATTTCGAGACGATACCCTGCGCCGGGTGCGCGGCCGCGCCGGGCAACAATTTGCCGAGAGCGAGGCGGCGGTGCTGGATCGGGTCATGACCGAATTGGCCCCCTTCGTTGCAAAGGCGGTTCATCAGGAGGCGGACAATGAAGCCGCCTGAATTCTGGTGGAAGGAAAACGGGCTGGGTTGGGGTGCGCTGCTTGAGCCGTTGGCCGGGGTTTATCGGCTGGCAGCCGGGCGCCGTTTTGCTTCGGTCCACCCCCAAAAGATGGACATTCCGGTGATCTGTGTCGGCAATCTCGTGGTTGGTGGGGCTGGAAAAACCCCTGTTGCAATGAGCATCGGGGAACGTCTGCGCCAAAGGGGGCTGGACGTTCATTTCCTGTCGCGCGGATATGGGGGGCGCTTGGCCGGACCCATTCGCGTCGACCCCGAGCAGCACGTGTTTGCCGATGTCGGTGACGAACCCCTGCTGCTTGCCAAGCAATCGCCTTGTTGGGTTGCACGAAACCGCGTCGCGGGTTGCCGTGCCGCCGCAGCCGCCGGAGCGGATATGATTGTCATGGATGACGGATTTCAAAATCCATCCGTCGCCAAGGACCTATCCTTTGTCGTCGTCGATGCGCGCCGTGGTTTTGGTAACGGGCGCGTTCTTCCTGCTGGCCCCCTGCGTGAACCGGTTGCGGCAGGCCTGTCCCGCGCCGATGCCGTTGTCCTTATGGGTGAAGGTGACACCCAATTGGGGGCGTTGGAAATCCCGGTTCTGCGCGCGCGCGTTAAGGCCAGTGATCAAAGCGTGGAGGGTTACCTATTGGCGTTCGCGGGCATCGCCGATCCGCAGAAATTTTTTCGCACACTCGAAGGGATGGGACGCAACGTTCAGGAAACACGAGCTTTCCCCGATCATCATCCCTATTCTCAAGCCGAGATCGAGGCCGTTTTGGCAGATGCCGAACGGGGCGGTATGGTCCCCGTTACGACGGCCAAGGATGCGGTTCGGCTGACTCCCGAGTATCGCAACCGGGTTGAGGTCTTGACGGTCGATGTCGAATGGGAGGATCAGGCTGTTTTGGATAAACTGCTGGCCCTGCCGATCGGACGGGAAGAATGATGCTCCGGTCCTTCATTCGCCGATATGTCGTTCATCCGCTGGAGGCGCTCTGCGCCTTTTCGGGGTACGCTTTTTTCGCACTTCTTCCGCTGGACGGGGCGTCGGCGCTGGGCGGCTGGGTGGCCAGAACAATCGGTCCGAAGTTGCCGATTTCAAATCGCGCGGTGCGCAATATCTCAAGGGCGTTTCCCGACAAGTCGCGGACCGAGATCGATATCATCGTTCGGCAGATGTGGGATAATTTTGGACGGGTCGTGGCCGAGTATCCGCACCTATCCAAATTCGATGTTTTCGCGCCTAACGGACGTGTCGAAGTTGTCGGTGTTGAAATTATCGACCTGCTTCGTGACGACGGGCTGCCGGGTCTGGCCTTTTCGGCCCACATCGGGAACTGGGAAATCCTTTCACTGGCAGCCACGCAACGCGGCATGCCGCTGGATCGGGTTTACCGAGCTGCCAACAATCCCATTGTTGAATGGCTGTTCACGCGAGGACGTTCGGCGGTTGACGGCGCGTTAATCCCCAAGGGTCCGGCTGGCGTCCGGCCACTTCTGAAATCCCTGAAGAACGGGAACCACCTGGCCCTTATGATTGATCAGAAGATGAACGATGGAATCGCGGTCCCATTTTTCGGGCGTGATGCGATGACCGCCACGGCGCTTGTGGAATTCGCGCAAAAGTTCAGTTGCCCGGTCGTTCCCGCCCGCGTCGAAAGGCTTGAAGGTGCGCGGTTTAGAATCATCGTCGATCCGCCGCTTGAATTGACGGATACCGGCGACCGGCACGCGGACGTGCTGACCAACATGACCACCGTCAACGCCATCGTCGAACAATGGGTGCGCGACACGCCCGGCCAGTGGTTATGGCTGCATAATCGCTGGCCTGACTAACGACGAAGCTATCCGTCGTTGTTGGGTTTAATGATCGGCGGCATGGGATGCGAGCCGTCTGCAATGGATTGCGAGCCCGGAACCCACACGGTCATCCCACCTTCCGAGCATGCGCTGGCGAACCCGAAGGACACCGAAACAAAGGCCGCTGCCGCAAGCACCGGAACGAAAAATTTCCAAGTGAGCCGCATAATCAACCCTCCTTGCAAATAAGAATCAATATCATGCAACGAGGTTATCTTATTTGCCGGGCTTTTTCCATCGGATTCTCTGCGCGGCTATTTTTCCCTGGGCATGGGCGGAGCCGTGAGGCTGGGGTCGAGGCGGGTCTGAAACAGGCTGATCCCCCAGTGTAAATGCGGGCCCGTGGCCCGGCCCGTGGCACCCACTTTTCCAATGGGCGTTCCCTGATCCACTCTTTGCCCGTCGCGCACCAGAATTTCATCCATGTGAATGAAAACCGACGCCAGACCGAAACCGTGATCAATCATGACCGTCTTGCCCGTGAAATACATATCCTGATGGACCAGCGAAATCACGCCGTCGGCCGAGGCCCTGACAATCGCTCCTCTGGGTGCCGCGATGTCCACACCGCTGTGCGGTGCGCGGGGCTTACCGTTTAGAATGCGCTGACTGCCGAAAACGCCCGATACGACACCGTGGATTGGCCAGGCGAAACCCGACTTGAAGTGCGGTGTCGGCGTGTCGATTTTGCGTGCGTCTTTAATCAGGGCCGATTCCGCTTGGATGCGCTTCACCACTTCGGGGTCCGGTGTGACCTGCTTGGGGGGAAGGCCATCGATGCGCTGAACCTTGAATTCGCGCGGCTTCACCGCAATCTGCCTGACCTCTGACGCACCCGACGGCATGACAATGCGAACTTCAACATTAGGTTTGGCGTTTCGCCCAAACCCCATAATGAAATCGCCCGCAGGAGACACCCGCACCGGGGTTCCGTCGATATAAGCTTTTACCCCCGGCGCCGCCCGTGCGATTACCAGACCGCCTTGCGTAAATTGGCCCTCGAAATCCAGCTCGATGGCATCTGCCCGCGCTCCGGCAACGCATAAAACCAGCGCAAAAAACGCGGTCCGCTTAACGCTCATAAAAGGCTCCCCTGGCGGCCATCTTCCTTGGCCGGTTTTTTTGGTCTTTTCGGCTTCACAGGCGGTGAACCCTTCACGGTGACGCCGGTTTCTCCGTCGTGGAACCGCAAGCGAAGGTCGGTACCAGGAACCAGTTTCGCCGCCGACGTCAGCAGTTCTTCCTTTTCGCCAACGGCCAGGGCAAAACCGCGATCCAAAATTCGTTCGTAGGAGCAACTGTCGAGAAGAGCGGCGGCCCGCGAAAAGCGCGCGTCACGCGTCGCCAGAAGGTTGCGCGCCGCCGTGGCAAGCGAGCGCGCCTCGAAGGCCAGTCTTTCCCCGGACAATGAAAGTTGATGACGCGGAACCGCCAACCGGGCAATCAACGCGGCAAGGCGCGACGATCGTCGTTCCAACCCGACTTTCAATCCGTTCGACAGCCGCTCGGCCCAATCATCCAGACGCTGCGACATGTCCTCGACAATCCGGCGAAGATTGGGCAGGCCGCGGGCCAGCCCCTCCAGCCGCTGGGTTCGATCCCCCAGCAAACGGTTCATGGAGCCGACCAGCCGGGTGCCGTCGTCCATGATCTGGGCCAGAAGTTCCATACGAACCGGCACGGCCATTTCCGCCGCCGCCGTTGGCGTCGGCGCGCGCAGATCCGAAACGAAATCGATCAGCGTGAAATCGGTCTCGTGGCCAACGGCGGATATCAGCGGGATTTCGCTTTGCGCAGCAGCGCGGGCAACGACTTCTTCGTTGAAGGCCCACAAATCCTCCAGACTGCCGCCGCCCCGCGCAACGATCAGAACGTCAGGCCGTGAAACGGCGCCTTCAACAGCCAATTGATTGAACCCGGCGATGGCCGCGGCGATTTGTTCGGCAGCACTTTCGCCCTGAACCACAACGGGCCACACGATCACATGGCTGGGGAAACGATCATCCAGACGATGAAGGATATCGCGAAGCACCGCCCCGGTCGGTGACGTTACAACGCCGATGACTTCGGGCAGGAAAGGGATCGGCTTTTTTCGATCATCATCGAAAAGGCCTTCGTCCGCCAGCTTTCGTTTGCGTTCCTCAAGCAACTTGAGAAGCGCCCCCTCACCGGCAATTTCCATACTTTCGATGACGATTTGGTATTTCGAACGCCCGGCATAGGTGGTGATGCGGCCGGTGGCAACGACCTCCATGCCGTCTTCGGGCGAAATGCCGAGCCGCCCGGCGGTTCCCCGCCAGCATACGGCGTCGAGCACGGCGTCGGGGTCTTTAAGCGCCATATACAGATGCCCGGAGGCAGCGCGTTTGAAACCGGATATCTCGCCGCGAACGCGTACCCAGGCGAAGGATTCCTCGACCACGGCTTTTAATGATTGCGAAATCTCGCCCACCGAGAAAATCGGTAGGTTGTGATCGGCTCCGCCGTTGGGTAAGGTCTCAGTCATTAGCCCAGTATCCATCATCACCGACCGGGCGGCAACACGAGCGACATCGAGGGAAAAAACCATGAAGGTCTTGGTAGTCGGATCTGGCGGACGCGAGCATTCTTTATGCTGGGCCATATCCAAGTCGCCACGTTGCGCAAAACTCTACTGCGCGCCCGGCAACGCCGGGATTGAGCAGGTTGCCAAGTGCGTTCCCCTGGACGCTTCGGATGTAGACGGCATCGTCAATTTTGCAGTGGAAAATAAAATCGGCCTCGTGGTGGTCGGACCGGAGGTACCGCTCGTCGCGGGTCTCGTGGATCGTCTGGATGCAATTGGCATTCGCGCTTTTGGTCCCACGGCGGCAGCCGCTGCCCTTGAAGGCTCTAAGGCGTTCATGAAGGAGCTTTGCGAAAAATACGGTATCCCGTCGGCCGAATTCGGCCATTTCGACGAGCCCGATTCCGCCAAGGATTTTATCCGCCGCAAGGGCGCGCCCATCGTGGTGAAGGCCGACGGCCTCGCCGCTGGAAAGGGTGTCATCCTTTGCCGCAATGAACACGAAGCCTACGCGGCCATTGATCACCTGATGACCGAGCGCGCCTTCGGCGCCGCCGGGGATGAAGTGATTATTGAGGAATTCCTGACCGGCGAGGAAGCCAGCTTCTTTGCCTTGGTGGATGGGGTACGCGCGGTGCCGCTGGTTTCCGCGCAGGATCACAAACTCGCCTATGACGGTGACGAAGGCCCCAATACGGGCGGCATGGGCGCTTACACACCCGCCCCCGTGCTGACCCCTGATCTTGCCAAGGTCGTAATGGACGAAATCGTAACGCCGACCATCGAGGGCATGGCGGCGGAAGGCCGCCCGTATAAAGGCGTCTTGTACGCGGGCCTGATGATCAAGGACGGCACGCCAAAGCTGCTGGAATACAACGTACGTTTCGGCGATCCGGAGTGTCAGCCCCTGATGCTTCGCCTGAAGTCGGATATTCTGGACGCGCTCATTGCTTGCGCCGACGGGACGCTCGACAAGGTCAAGCTCGAATGGCGGAAGGAAGTGGCGCTCACGGTCGTAATGGCGGCCAAGGGCTATCCCGGAAAGTATGAGAAGGGCTCCGAAATCCGGGGGTTGGACAAAGCCAACGCCGTTGACGGCGTAACCGTTTTTCATGCCGGAACGACGGCGGAAAACGGGATTATCCTGGCCAACGGTGGGCGGGTGCTGAATGTGACCGCCTTGGGCAAAACGGTGGCCGACGCTCAGAAACGCGCCTACGAAGCCGTGGACCTGATCGACTGGCCGGAAGGGTTCTGCCGCCGGGATATCGGCTGGCGGGCCATCGACCGGAAATAAGGTTTTTCTCTCTTTCGGGATTGGATGCACGCCCTATATGCAAGGGGCGTAGCTGTCTGCCTGGAGGAAAACCATGAACGATCAAACCCGTATGGAATTGGAAGCCGCCGCGTTTCGTGGATTGGCGGAGCACCTGAGAAATCGCACCGATGTCCAGAACATCGATCTAATGAACCTCGCCGGGTTCTGTCGCAATTGCCTTTCCAAATGGTACAGGGCTGCTGCCGAGGAACGCGGGTTGGAAATGACCTATGAAGAGGCACGCGAGATCGTTTACGGCATGCCGTACGACCAGTGGCGGGACAAATATCAGCTTGAGGCGAGCAACGAACAAAAGCGGCAGTTCGAGGAAACCAAACCGCTGCACGCCAAAATCAGCGGGCATGTTTAGTTCTTGGGCGAAACCTGCCAAGTCGATCCATCCGCCAACGCGTAGACAATGCCCCGTTTGCCTTTGATTTCTTTTACGGAAGCGATTGGCGATTGGTGCAGGAAGTTCGCAACGTCTTCGAAACGACCGCCCGCGAAAGTCACTATCCGCAACGCTCGTCGCGTCGCGTCGGGCAAAACGATGTCGGGAACGCCGTCGCCATTGGCATCAAGAATGGCCGAAAGGCCAAGTTCGCGCGATCCCATGGCGTGATTTGAAAATCCGTGGGCACGGTAAGCCTCGACCAATTTTCCCTTTTCCCATCTGTAGAGCATGAGAATGCCGCCGATATGCGGTGTGCGCACAACTGCAATTTCGGTTCTGCCGTCTCCATCGAAATCCGCCGCACCCACCGGATTGAGCCATCGGTTGGGCAACCCGATGGGATCGGACTCGGCGATAATGGTCAACCGATCGTCCTCAATGCCGGCAATCGCCACGGCTGCGCCCGCATCAAGATAACTACGAACGAGGATGATCTCATCGGACCCATCGCCGTTTAGATCGGCAAGGCGGGGAAAGCGATCTTCAAAAACCGACCCGGGGCCGAGTTCCAGGGAAAGGTGCCGCCCGTTGGCGAGTTCCACGGCAAGGCCGGAGGCTTCGATGGCATCGCCCAGCACACCATGTGAATAGCGTCGTGTCGGCCCGGTCAGCCACGCCGCCGCAATATCGCGTTCGCCGAGAATAACTTCGCCATCGGGGAGCATATGTGGGCGAGGGTCGCCAATGAACGCGCGTTGCGGCAATGGCGCGATTCTGGAAACCTCGAATCGCTCACCATCGGCCAGTGCCGGTGAAACGAATTGCAGAAAAAACAGAATGCCCGCGAAGGCCAAACGGTTCTTCACAGAGAAAGCGTCTTCTTGAGGAAGTTTAGCGTTCGTCCCCAGGCCAACTCCGCCGCCGCCGAATTGTAACGCGCCGCATTGGTGTCGTTGTTGAAGGCGTGATTTGCGCCATCGTAAATATGCAGGGCGTAACGCACCCGTTCCTTCTTGAGCGCGGCCTCGAAATCGGCAATGCCTGCGTTCACTCGCTTGTCCAGCCCGGCGTAATGCAGAAGCAACCGGCCGCGGATTTTCTTGACCTCTTCGGCGCTGGGTTGGCGGCCGTAATAGGCAACGGCGGAAGCCAGCCCCGGTGAACGCACGGCGAGCTGGTTGGCCATCGTGCCGCCCCAGCAAAAACCGACACACCCCACCCTGCCCGTAGCGTCCGGTCGGGCCATCAGGAACGGTACGGCCGCCTTGAGGTCGGAAATCGTTTTTTCCCAATCCAGCGCCTTGATCATGGTTCGGGCCTTGTCCTGATCGGCGGGCGTTCCGCCCATGCCCGAAAGCATATCCGGCGCGAAGGCAAGGAATCCCTCTATCGCCAAGCGTCGCGTCACATCTTCGATATGCGGATTGAGGCCCCTGTTCTCGTGAATGACGACAACTGCGGGCAAATCGATTTTATGTTTGGGCTTTGCCAGATAGCCGGAAATTTTTCCGTCTTCGCCGTCATAGGATACGCGGGACGGTTCAATCCGGCCGTCGTCGGCGGCGATCATGGCCGCAAGGGCGTAATTGTTTTCCAGAAGCGGCAGAAGTGCGCTTGCCGCAGCGGCCCCACCGACCAGCGCGGTCAGGCGCGCGAGGAAGGTTCGGCGCGCCAACGGCGCATGGGTGTATTCGTCGTATAAATCAATGACCGACTGTTTCATTTCTTCCCCAAAAAAAACCTGTCCAAACAGATGGTCGATGACGGGAAAATGTTTCAGGGCGATCACGGAAACGTGATTTAGCGAAGCTCGCGGAAAAATGCCTGAAGAAGCTCGGCGCACCGCGTTTCGTCCAACCCGCCGACGATTTCCGGTTTATGGTGGCAGGTGCTTTGCTGGAATACGCGAGGACCGTGATCGACACCACCGCTTTTGGGATCGTAGGCCCCGAAAAAAAGTCTGCGGATGCGCGCAAACGAGATGGCCGCGGCGCACATTGGGCAGGGCTCCAGGGTGACATAAAGATCGCAGGCGCTAAGCCGTGGCCTTCCGAATTTTCGGGCCCCTTCCTGGATCAAAAGCATTTCCGCGTGGGCCGTGGGGTCACCTGTTTCCTCGACCCGGTTTCCGGCAGCGGAAATTATCGCGCCCGAAGACGCATCGACCAGAACCGCGCCGACCGGAACCTCGCCGCGCAGCCCTGCCGCCCGGGCCTGTTCGAACGCATGATCCATATATGAGCTATTGTTCATACCCCCAAAGTGGCGCGAACGACGCCCGCGGTCAAGAGAGGCGCTTGCCGCTCCGGCAATGGAGACGTACATTGCGCCCCATGAATAAACCTGTCATCGGCATAACACTGGATTTCGAAGAGCCCGGCGGCTATTCGAAATTTCCGTGGTATGCGGCGCGCGAGAACTACTGCGGGGCGGTTCGCCGCGCCGGTGGGGTGCCGCTGCTGCTGCCGCATGAGTCCGAATTGGCCGACGACTACCTCGATCTGATCGACGGATTGGTCGTTACCGGCGGAAATTTCGATGTGAACCCGGCACTTTTCGGCGATTCCACGCGGCATGAAACGGTAAAAACCAAGGAACGGCGGACCGAGTTCGAGCTGACAATTACGCGCGGCGCGCTGGCGCGCGATATGCCCGTGTTGGGCATTTGCGGTGGGCAACAGCTTCTGCATGTGGTTTTGGGCGGCGAGCTGATACAGCATATCCCCGACGAAGTGCAAAATCCCTTGGCCCACGAGCAGCCCAATCCACGTGACGAGCCGGGCCATGACGTGTCCGTTCGCGAAGGCACACGGCTTTTCGAGATCGTCGGCGCGCATACGCTTGCGGTCAACAGCGCCCATCATCAGGCAGTCAAGGGCGAACCCGACGGGATCGTCATCAACGCGTCGGCATCGGACGGCGTTATCGAGGGCATCGAAGCGCCTGCCTTCCGGTTTTGCATCGGTGTTCAGTGGCACCCGGAATTCGCGATTCAAAAGGGCGATGTCAAATTATTCGCGGCCTTCATCGAAGCCGCCAAATTTAAGGATTAAGAAACCAATGGCCGAAGAAAAGGCGGAACGAATTGCCAAGGTATTGGCGCGCGCCGGTCTATGTTCGCGGCGCGAAGCTGAGCGCTGGATTGCCGACGGCAGGGTAGCGGTCAACAAGAAGGTTCTGCAAACCCCGGCGTTTACGGTGACATCGAAAGACCGCATCGTAGTCGATGGGAAGCTGCTGCCCGAGGCCGAACAAACCAAACTTTGGCGCTATCACAAGCCGACGGGAATGCTGACCAGCCACGGTGACCCGCGCGGGCGCGATACGGTTTTCGCCGCCCTTCCCGCCGAATTGGGCCGCGTCATCTCGGTCGGCAGGTTGGACTACAATTCCGAAGGGCTGCTTTTGCTGACCAATGACGGTGGATTGGCGCGCAAACTTGAAATGCCGGCAACCGGGTGGCTGCGCCGCTACCGGGTTCGGGTTCATGGGCGGGTTGATGAAGCCAAACTGGAAGGTTTGGTCAAAGGGGTCGAGATTGAGGGCATCCGTTACGGCTCTGTACAGGCGCACCTCGACAAGGTCCAGCGCGCAAACGCCTGGCTGACGGTCGCATTGCGCGAGGGCAAAAACCGCGAAGTGCGCAAAATCATGGAGCACCTCGGCCTCGACGTGAACCGGCTGATCCGGACCGCTTATGGTCCGTTCCAACTTGGCAATCTTGCCAGCGGCGAGGTCTCGCAAGTTCCGGCAAAGGCTATGCGCGAGCAGCTGGGAATCAATCAAGGCGACGTCGAAGCACCGCAGAAGAAGAAGCCCGTCGAAAAGAGGCGCAGGACCAGGGAATGAGGATCGTCGGCGGGACATTCAAGGGCCGACGCCTGCAAGCCCCCGAAGGGCGCGAATTGCGGCCCACGGCAGACCGCGTCCGCGAGGCCGTCTTTAACATTCTGGGCCACGGGCTGGACGTGGACATCGAAGGCCTTGCGGTTGTCGATTTCTTCGCGGGAACCGGCGCCATGGGTCTGGAAGCCTTGTCGCGTGGCGCAGCGCATGCCACCTTCGTCGACCAAAGTTCCGAGGCGAACCGGTTGATACGAAAAAACGCGGGCGCCCTCGGGGCCGCGCAAAATACGACGGTTTTGAACTTGGGCGCCGATAATCTTCCGCCGCCGCCGCTGATCGCCAATGCACCGTGTGCGCTTGCGTTCCTCGACCCGCCCTACGAAACGGGTTTGGCCACGCCAGCGCTGATATCTGCCGCCGCAAAAGGGTGGATCGAAACAGGGTCGATTTGCACGGTGGAGTTGGCCGCCAAGGAAACCTTCGACGTTCCGGCCGGGTTCGACGTGCTGGACGAACGCAAATACGGCGCGGCCCGCGTCTTTTTTCTGGAAGCCGTCTAGGAAATTTTGGCGATCACCCGGTAACGCGTATCATATTGGCGATGCAATTCCGGATGCGGTGCGATATCCCAAAACCATTCCCGGTCGGGTTCACCCAGTGAAATTCCATACAGGGGATCGGTTCGTTCGATCAGTTGATCTCCGGCATAAACCAGATGCTCGACCTCGGTGACGAGGCAGGTTGTCCCGCGCACGGACGCCAGTTGTTCCAGATGGTGGGCCATGATGGCGCGGGAAAAGTCCTCTGATTCGCCCGCGACGCGGCGTGGGATAAACGGAAGTTGCGTCAGCAGATTGACCGACACAACAAGATCGGCATCGCTTTCGGGCAGATCGCCGCCCGTCAGGTCATGGGCGATCAGTCGCACGTTCCTGAACTTCGCGGCGGCCCGCCGGACGGCGGGCATATGGAATATATCGATCAGAACGACTTCTTCGAAGATTCCGGCAAGTTCCGCCAGCGGGACATCGTAAAGAAGCCCCGAACCCAGGACCGCCACCTTTTTGTGCGAAGTCACCCCCGCCGCCGCCAAGATGGTCGTGCGGGTTTCCTGTAAATGAGGCTCCCAAGCCTTTTTGCAGCGGCCATAGCGTGATCGTGTGGCGATGATCTCGCGCAAATAGCCCATTTCACGCAGATGTTTGGGGCATCGCGTGGTCAGGTAGCTAAACCATTCGGCCAGCATTATCTGCGGCCAAACAGTTTTTCGATGTCGGCGATTTTGAGTTCCACATAGGTCGGGCGGCCGTGGCTGCATTGCCCTGAATGGGGTGTGGCTTCCATCTCGCGCAAGAGCGCGTTCATTTCGGCCCCGTTCAGGCGACGACCGGCCCGCACGCTGCCATGACAGGCCATGGTCGCGCAGATGTCGGCCAGTCTTTCCTTCAACGAAACCGCTTCGTTCAGTTCGCCCAGATCATCGGCCAGATCGCGGATCAGGCCGTGAATATCGACCTCGCCCAACAACGCGGGCGTTTCACGAACGACGATGGCGCCCGGCCCGAAGGCTTCAACGGTCAGACCCAGTTCCGCCAGTTCTTCGGCGCGCGCCGCGACGCGACCGGCGGCGGCTTCGTCCAGTTCCACGACCTCGGGGATCAACATCCCCTGGCGGGCCACGCCGTCGCGCTCCAGCGCACCCTGAATGCGTTCCTGAACGATGCGCTCATGGGCGGCGTGTTGATCGACGATGATGATCCCGTCCGGGGTTTGCGCAACGATGTAGGTTTCGTGAAGCTGACCGCGCGCGACACCCAGCGGGTAATCGTTTTCGGGCTCTTCATTCGTTTCCGGGACCGATGCGGCAGGCAGTGGCGCGTAATATGCAGCCGCCGTCTCGGAAAGCCCGCGCGTTGGCTGGGATGGCCGTGACTGGAAAAAACCGGGATGCGGCGGCGGCGTTCCCTCGGGGCGGACCGCGCCGAGGGCTGCCGATGCGACCGTGCTGGATGCCCGATGCCCGGCTTCGGCTAGCGCGTGTTTCAGGCCGCCGACGATCAGCCCGCGCACAATACCCGCATCGCGAAAACGCACCTCGGTTTTCGCCGGGTGCACGTTGACATCGACGGTTTCGGACGGCACCTCCAGAAAAAGCGCCAGCATCGGATGGCGGTCGGACGCCAGAAAATCGCGATACGCCCCGCGAACCGCGCCGTAGAACAGTTTGTCGCGCACCGGCCGTCCGTTAACGAACATGAACTGCTGGCTCGCGCTGGCGCGGTTTAGCGTGGGCAGGCCGATGTATCCGGTCAACCGCGCGCCTTCGCGTTCGGCATTCACGGGCAATGCGTTCTCGGCGAATTCACGCCCCATGATCGCCGCCAGCCGTTCCAGCCGGGCATCCAGAAGATCGCCCTGAACGGCTGCGTAAGCGACCGAACGGCGCGCACCGTCGGCCATAGAAAAGCCGATTTCAGGATAGGCCATGGCCAACCGGTTGATGGTTTCCAGGGCGTGGCCGTATTCGGTGCGTTCGGCCTTCAGGAACTTCAGACGCGCAGGCGTGGCGAAAAACAGATCACGGATTTCCAGCCGCGTCCCTTTTGAAAGCGCCGCCGGTTTGGGGCCGGATTTGCGTCCGCCCTCGACCTCGATCATCCATGCGCTCTCAGACCCGCTCGGGCGGCTGGTAATGGCCATGCGGCTGACTGCGCCGATAGACGGCAAGGCCTCGCCGCGAAAACCCAGGGTGTCGATGGAGATCAGATCATCATCAGGCAATTTGGATGTGGCGTGGCGTTCAATGGCCAGCGTCAATTCATCGGCGCTCATGCCCCGACCGTCATCCTCGACCGATATGAAGGTGCGGCCCCCGTCGCGCAACACCACGTCAATGCGGCTGGCCCCCGCGTCGATGGAATTTTCAACCAGTTCCTTTACGGCGGATGCCGGACGCTCGACCACCTCGCCAGCGGCGATGCGGTTGACCAGCGTCTCGGGTAGCATTCGAATGGTCACGCTAGTCCTTCTTCCCTTTCTTGGCCTTCTTCTTTTTGGACCGTTGGCACGGTTTGTAACCGCAGCATTTTTCGGCCCGTTTGCATGGTTTGTCGCGTTTTTTTGTTTTAGCCATCTCGCATTTCTTTGAAAGCGTTAATCAGGCCGTTGGTCGAACAATCATGGTTATCGACCGTGGCGGTCCCGTCCAATTCGGGCAGAATGGCCTGGGCCAACTGCTTGCCCAATTCCACTCCCCATTGATCAAAGGAATTGATCTGCCAAATGATCCCCTGAACGAAAATCTTGTGTTCATAAAGGGCGATCAGGTTACCCAGCGTGAAGGGATCAATCTTGCGCACCAGAATGGAATTGGTCGGACGGTTGCCTTCAAAGATTTTGTGCGGCAACACCTTTTTCAAGGCCTCCCCCGACATTCCGGCGCGTTCAAGTTCGGCACGCGCCTCGGCTTCGGTCTTTCCCGCCATCAAGGCCTCAGTCTGAGCGAAAAAGTTGGACAGGAAAATGGCGTGGTGTTCGCCGACAGGGTTATGAGTATGCACGGGCGCGATGAAGTCGGCGGGAACCAGCCGCGTTCCCTGATGGATCAACTGATAAAAGGCGTGCTGGCCATTGGTGCCGGGTTCGCCGAACAGGACCGGCCCGGTGGCGCAATCGACGACATCGCCGTCGCGGTTCACGTATTTGCCGTTGCTCTCCATATCCAGCTGCTGCAGGTACGCCGGGAAACGGCACATGTACTGATCATACGGCAGCACCGCGTAAGATTGCGCGCCGAAGAAGTTGGAATTCCATATGCCCATCAGCGCCAGAATAACCGGCAGGTTCGCTTCCAGCGGCGCAGCCGCGAAATGTTCATCCATGGCGTGACCGCCGGACAGGAACTGCTCGAAGCCATCCATGCCAATGGCGATGGCCAGCGGCAGGCCGATGGCCGACCACAGCGAATAACGCCCGCCCACCCAGTCCCAGAATTCGAACATGTTGGCCGCGTCAATACCAAACGCCGTCACCGCTTCGGTGTTGGTGGAGAGGGCGACAAAATGCTTGCCGACCGCGTCTTCGCCCACCTTGCCGACCAGCCATGTCCGCGCACTTTTGGCATTGGTCAGGGTTTCCTGGGTGGTGAAGGTTTTTGACGCGACGATGAAAAGTGCGCTTTCGGCGTCGATGTTCTTGAGTGTCTCGGCCATATGCGTGCCATCGACATTGGACACGAAATGAAAGCGCATTCCGTCCGGGTGGTACGGCGTCAGCGCCAGGGTCGCCATGGCCGGACCCAGATCGGACCCGCCGATACCGATGTTAACGACGTCGGTAATGCGCTTGCCGGTCGCACCCTTCCATGCGCCCGAACGCACGGCATCGGTGAAGGCGCGCATCTGATCCAGCACCGCCCTGACCCCTGGCATCACGTCTTCGCCATCGACCATGACGGCGCGGCCCGAGCGGTTGCGCAACGCGGTATGCAGAACGGACCGGCCTTCCGTGAAGTTGATGCGTTCGCCCGCCAGCATCTTGGCGCGCCAGTCTTCCAGCCCTGCCTCGCGCGCCAGCGCCACCAACAGGTCTCTGGTTTCATCGGTGATGCGGTTTTTCGAATAATCGAGAAGCACATCCCCCAGCCGCACCGAGAATTTGTCGAAGCGGTTGGCATCGGCTGCAAACAGATCGCGCATATGAACGTCGGCCACTTGCGCGAAATGGGTTTCCAAAGCTTTCCAGGCAGCGGACCGGGTGACGGATGTCATGGCAAACCCTCGAAAAGTTGATGCGGTGTTTGGGGACAGCGTAGAGTTTTTCGGGCTAATATGGAAAGTAGAAAAACAAGGAGGCCCATATGGACCGCCGGAAGTTTTTGAATACTTCGGCCAAAGGCGCCGTCGCGCTTGGCGCGAGTTTTGTTCCGCCCATTTCCCTGGCCGCTTCGCACCCTGATATCGCCGTCGTCAAGGGCGCGCCCGGTGCCGCCACGCGGGCCGCCGTTGAAATGATCGGCGGCATGGGCTCGGTGGTTGGCAAGGGCCACCGGGTGGTGATCAAGCCCAACATGAGCTTTGCTTCCGGCCCGGAAGTCGGCGCCAACACCCATCCCATGGTGGTTCAGGCCATCGCCGCCATGTGCTGGGAAGCCGGCGCGTCCAGCGTTCTGATTCTCGATCATACGTTGGCGCCGGGGGTTCTCTGCCTGGAGCGTTCCGGCGTGAAGGCGGCGGCGGCCGCGGTGAAGGACGACATGGTCTATATGGTCAATGATTCCGATCATTATTCCGAGGTAGAGATCGACGGCGGCAAGAACCTTAAGGAAACCGAAATCGTCAAATCGGTCCTGCGCGCCGATGTGCTGATTGCCGCGCCCACCGCCAAATCCCATTCGGGCGCGGGTGTCAGCCTGTCACTGAAAGGCATGATGGGACTGATTTATGACCGCGGAACCCTGCACTGGAAGGGACTGGACAGTTGCATTGTCGATTTGTGCACGGTTTTGCGCGCTGATCTTTCGGTGATCGACGGCACCCATGTTCTTTCGACCAATGGCCCGCGCGGCCCCGGCAAGGTGTTGAACGAAAACACAGTCATCGCGTCGCGCGACATGGTCGCCGCCGACGCCCAGGCGGTGGCCGAATTCACCTGGTACGGAAAAAAATTCCAACCCCGGCAGGTGGCCCACATTCGCCACGCCCACGAACGCGGAATGGGGCGCATGGATATCGAAAATCTGCGGGTTGAACGGCTCGCGCTATAAAAATGCTTAGACGCGCCGTTCAGATTGCTTCTCTTATCGCCTTCGTGGCACTTCTGAACACGGCGATCCTGACCAGCGCGGACACATCGGTATTCGAATGGGTTCTGGGCGTTGACCCGACCATTTCCGTTCTGAGTGCGATCAGCGGCCAGACCTTTGTCGCCGCCTTTATCCCGGCCTTCGTTCTGATGGCCCTGGGCTTCGTCGTGGGGCGCGGTTTTTGCGGCTACGTCTGCCCCATGGGGACGTGCGTGGACGGGATCGACAAGGCGGTCGCGAAAAAACGAACCACGTCGGTGCGGTGGCGTTCGGCCAAGTTCGTGGTTCTGGGTTTGATGCTGGGTGCGGCCGTGCTGGGTGTTTCGCTAATTTATCTGGCCTCGCCCTTTTCGCTGATGACACGGTTTCTGGGCCTGCTGGTTTATCCCCTTGGGGCGGCGCTGGCCGAATCCGGGTTGTGGATATTGCGTCCCATCGCGGAAACGGCCAATTGGAACACGGTGATCTTCGCCGAAGTCGAGACGCCCGCGTATGACACGCAACTGTTCCTTCTTATCTTCATCGGCGGGCTGGCGGCGGCGGCGCGCGCGGCTCCGCGTTTCTGGTGCGCCAACCTGTGCCCGGCGGGCGCGATGCTGGCGCTGACATCGTGGCGGCCCCTCGTGCGCAGGCGGGTCTCGGTTGCCTGCGGCGG
>JABGRG010000032.1 GCA_018648445.1 Rhodospirillales bacterium
AACCCTCCGTTACGCAATTAACTCAATCTGTTCCATAGGCGCTGACGTCACACACCAGCTTGGCTTCCAGGGTTTTCAACTCGGCGTCCCCAGTGCCCTTAAGGGTCACGAAACCGCGAACCGTCGAGAAGGTGGCATCGATGCCCATTTCGACCGACGTCGGAACGTTCGGCAGCGGTCCCATGCGCTTCTTGGCGAGGACGATAAGCGGCTGGATTTCGCCGGCCTTGATCTGCGATTCGGCTTCCGAAAGGTTCAGAACGCCGATGTCTACGTCGCCGCCGATGAGGTTGGTGACGATGTGTCCGCCGCCTTCATACGGGATGTAATTGATCTTGATGCCCGCCTTGTTGGCGAAGGTGGCGACCGTAACCTGATCGATACCGCCGACGTGGGTTCCGGCAACCTTCAGTTTACGCTTGCCCGCTTCGGCCAGCATGGCTTTGGCGTCTTTGAATTTACCCGCTTTGGCCATCAGAAGCTGCGGATCGTCGGTGGCGCGCGCGATGCCCACCAGATCGTCGATCTTAAGCACGGATTTGCCCATGGCGATGGTGAACAGATGGCTGGGCGTGATCGTCATGATCGTGTAGCCGTCACGCTTTTTCTTGTTGATGTAGTTCATGGCCACGGCGCCGCCGCCGCCACGTTTGCTGACGACCGTCATATCGGCCTTCAATTCACGGCGTGCGCGCATCATCATCATGCGGGTGGTCACGTCGGTGCCGCCACCGGCGCCGGCGTGTGTCACGACTTCGATGGTTTTCGACGGGTATTTGTCCGCCGCTAGTGCCGCACCGGCTGTCAGGCCGAGAGCGAGTGTCGCCGTCGCACAAGCGAGGAACGCGCGGCGCGGGGTGAAAATGCTGTCCGTCATGGCTGAGTATCTCCCTATGTCCTCTGAACGCGGTTAAGCTCGCGCTTCGGCAAGACTATTGCAGCGTTTCTCGCGAGCGACCTGGGTATGGCGGCATTCGATAAAGTTGGATCTGGTCTTCTTCGTACCGGCCGCCCGCATATACGTCGCCATTTTCCGGCGATTCCACGCGAACGCAATTCCCTGTCATGATCCGGCACGCTCTTTTCGTCGTTCGGATGCTCACCTCCCGACATTGATGGTGCAAGCCAGCCGGAAATGTGTCAACATAATTTTGTCGACACTCGACAAAATTATGGTTTCTTTTCCGCATCGCAGAATGTAAGGCGGACGAGAAAGCGACCGAAGCGGGAGTTCTAATGAAGGTTTTCGTGCTGGACCCGATTAATGCCAAGGGCATCGACCTTTTGCGAAAAAAGGCCGAGGTCATTCTGTGGGACGATCCCGCAGCCGGGCGATGGCGCGACGATGCCGACGGGGTGATCGTGCGTGGAACCACGCCGCTGGCCGCCGCCGATTTTGCCTCGGCGGCGCGGCTCAAGGCGGTTAGCAAGCATGGGACCGGAGTTGACCGCATTGATCTGGAGGCGGCGCGGCGCAACGGGGTCCGTGTAATGAATACGCCCGGCTTGAACGCCGAGGCCGTGGCCGAAATGTCCATGGCCATGGCGTTGGCAGCGGCCCGCCGGGTACCGATGATTGATCGGCTGTTACGCTCCGGGCAGCGCATCGCGCGCGAGGATTTCGACGGCAGCCGAGCGGGCGGCGCGCAGGGATTCTGGGGAAAGACCGTGGGCGTTCTCGGAATGGGCGCCATCGGTCGGCGGGTTGCCGCGAAATGGTCGGCCGCTTTCGGGATGAACGTCCTTTGGTTCGATCCGTTTGTTCCAGAGGCCGCAGGGGGCGATCTGGAGGGAGAACGAATCGAGGATATTGATCAGATGCTGGGGCGGGTCGATCTGCTGTCGATCCATGCGCCCTTGACCAAAGAGACGAAGGGAATGATCGGCGCCCGCGAAATCGGCTTGATGAAAAACTCGGCGGTGCTTGTTAGCCTCGCGCGTGGCGGAATTGTGGACGAGCGCGCGCTTTTTGACGCGCTGTCCAATGGGTTGCTTTTCGGGGCTGCGCTCGACGTCTTCGAACAGGAGCCGCCCCCCGCCGACCACCCGCTTTTTTCCATCCCGTCGTTCGTTGGAACGCCGCACATTGCGGCGGGAACCGTCGATTCGCGGGAACACACGTCAATTGCCGTCGCCGAGCAGTTGCTCGATGTGCTGGGGGGCGGTGAGGGGAAAAACATTCTTGTTTAGACACGCTTTTGTTGACACGGGGAGGGGGATATTCTTACATCCGTCGCACCATGAATGAATCAAGCAAAGCACCCAGAAGCAAAGCCGCTCAAACGCTGGAAATCCTGCGCACGCAATCGCTGACGACGATCGTGCTGCAGGAGCTGGAGCGGATGATCCTGTCCGGTGAATTGAAGCCGGGCGAACGCATCAACGAAAAGGCGCTTGCCACCCGCCAGTCGGTCAGCCGTGGACCGATCCGCGAGGCCTGCCGCCGCCTCGAGCAGGCGGGACTTGTCGAAATCGTCGTCAACCGCGGCGTCTTCGTGCGCAAGTTGGTGGCGGATGACGCAGCCGAAATCTGCGACATCAAGGCGGCCCTGTCGGCCCTGGTCGGCCGCACATTGGCGCTGAGCATCACGGACGAACAACTGGATACCCTGCGTGGCATGGTCGCGCGCATGGAGGAACTGGCCGCCAGGGGCGATGTCGCCACCTACTATCCGATCAACGTCGAGTTTCATAACGTCATGCTGGGCTTTACCGGCAACGACAAACTTATCGAGATGTGCTCGGCCGTCGATAAGGAACTGTACCTTTACAAACGCAAGAGCATGGACGTCGGGCCGGGCCTTGATCGCTCGGTGGCCGAACACCGGGTTATTATCGAATCCCTGGAAGACCATGACGAACACGCCGCCGGCGAAATCATGTGGCAACACGCCATCACCGGCAAACTTCGGCTTCTGGGGGCACTGCCGGCGCCGGATGACGGAAGCTAAACGGAAACCTGCCAGAAACTGAAGCGCGCCGTCCCCGCAAATGAGAGCCCCTCTCAACAAGCAATAAATTGTCAACAACCGACAATTTATTGCTTGAATTCTCTCCTTTCCCTCAATTACCGTAATGGCTCGTTCGAATAACGATAACGAGCGGGAACGCCAAGCAACCCGCTCGAATGATTGGAGGGATTCTCGATGGATGTCATCGCGGTTCACGTGGATCGCTGCGTGGGTTGCAAGACCTGCGAACTGGCTTGCGCCGTTGAGCGCGGAAGCGAAGGAAAAACGCTTCTCAGCGCCGTTCGCGAAATTCCGCAACCGCAAGCTCGGGTGCGCGTGGAAGGTGGCGGCAACGCTTCCTTCCCCATTCAGTGCCGTCATTGCCTCGACGCGCCGTGCCTTGATGCGTGTCTGACCGGCGCGTTGGCGCGCGATGGCGAAAGTGGGCTGGTTCGGGTCAATGATGATCGCTGCATCGGGTGCTGGACATGCGTCATGTTCTGCCCCTACGGCGTCATTTTCCCGTGGCCCGAACGCAAGCTGGCGCTCAAATGCGACCGCTGCATGCACATGGAATCATCGGCCTGTGTCGACAGTTGTCCGACCAGCGCCTTGGAAATCGTCAATGTCGAAAAACTGGCCGACGCCTACGCCGAAAAACGGCGTAGCGCAGCCATGGCGGCATCCGAGATCGCGATGGACGACGCCGTTCATCTCGATCTTGGGAAATAAACAAACCTCTCCGGGGAAGCGTCAGATTATGGAAAGCATTCACATCAAAACGGTCGATCCGATCAGCCAGGATCTCTTGCGCATTGCGGCCAGCCGGGGGCTGGAACTGTCGTGGGAACGTTACGAATCCCAGCAGCCGCAGGACGGGTTTCTACGCAGCGGTCTTAGCTGCGCGTTCGGATGCCTGCAGGGCCCGTGCCGCATCGATCCGTTCGGTCGCGGTTCAACCCACGGAATTTGCGGAATGGGGCGCGACGAAATGGTCGCCGCCAGTCTGCTGCGCCTGTGCCTGAACGGTGCGCTGGAAGCCGGGGAATGCGGTGAAGGGACTGCCGAGGCAGCGATGATGTTGAGCCGCCCGCAGGGATCGGTCGATGATTTGGTTGGCGCAGCAGTGGCACTTGGCGTGTCGGCGTTCGACGCCAGTGGCGATGCCAAGGGCGTTTCCGGCGCGTTCAAGGTAGGATACGGCGTTCTCGCTGCAAGTGGTCCGGTCGTCGGGGTTTGCGGCAGTCTGGACGACGCCATTGTCGCGGCCCTGGTGTCAGGCAACGGGCGGGGCCGCGTAGTCTCGTTGGGCGACTGGATTTCGGCGGACGGTGATCTGCTTGACTTCGCTTGTTCATCGGGCGAGGCCGAGCTGGCCATCGCTTCGGGGTGTATCAGTCTCGTCGTTTGCGGTGCCGGAGCCGATCCTTCCATCAAGGCGATTTGCGATCAGGCGGGGGTGCCGGTGGTTGCCGCCGCCGAGGCGGTTGAGGCGGCAGCGACCGCTCCCCATTTAGCGCCGCAGGCCGAACAGGTGGGTGCGGGCGCCGTGTGCGCACCGGGTGATATCGCGGGTGGCTCACTGTGTCTGATAGGCGGGGCCGACATGCCGCAACAATCCATGGGTTGGCTGGCAAGTGAGTTGCCGGGCGCATTGACCGCAGCGGGTCAAAACGTCGCCGTTTGGGGCGACGCGGCCTTGTGGGCCGTCAAGGCCGGTTCGGCGGGCGTGCAGGTGCTTGATCCGGTTCGTGGAGTGTCGGACGCGTGTGTTGCTGTCGGACCCGATCTCAAGGGAATTTGTTTCACCGGTCTGTCGGGATGCCGCGATTTGGCGGTAGCTTTGGGCGCGGCGGCATCGGGCACGCGGGTTTGTGTCGCTACGCCGCTGCCGGTCTGGGGAAGCGAAGCCGTTTGCGATGCGTTGGACCGGGTTGTCGGGGAGGCCGGCGGCGAGTTCGCGCATTATGATCATCCGGCAAGCGCCGACGAAATTCTGGCTTGGTTTGGATAATGGGCAAGGCCGACTACGATCTGGTTGTTGTGGGTGGCGGAGCCGCCGGGCTTAACGCGGTCTTTTCGTGCCGCGAACGGTACCCAGACAAGCGCGTTTTGTTGATCGACCGCGAATCCGAGGTCGGCTACTACCGCACCCTTCTGCCCATGTTCATGGCGGCCAACCTGACCGAGGAAAAACTGTTCTTCTGGAAGCCCTGCGAAGACGAAAACCTGGACACCCGCTTGGGCGTTCAGGTGCGCAGTCTGGACCGTGCTGCCAAGTCCCTGACGCTGGATAACGGCGAAACAATCGGCTATGCGCGCCTGATTTTGGCGTCCGGCGGATCTCCCGTCGTGCCGCCGGTGTTTGAGGCGGCGGTAACGCCCGACGGGGTTTTCCCGGTGCGGGGCCTTTCCGTTGCCCGCCAAATTAAGCGTTGGCTGCCGGAACATCGCGATATCGTTGTTCTGGGCGGCGGTCTGGTCGGCTCCAAAACCTCCGTTTTCCTGCGTCTAGCGGGGTTCAACGTGACCTTGGTCGAGAAGGAAGCGCACATTCTTCCGACCGTGCTCAGCGCCGATACCGCCCGGCCCCTGCAACGCCACCTGGAAAACATGGGCGTGCAGGTCAAAACGCAAACCACCATCGACCAGTTCAAGGCCGATGCAAACGGTGCGGTCTTGGCCGTGCGTCTCGCGACGGGCGAATGGCTGTCGTGCGGGACGTTTCTGGTTGGCATCGGTTCGGCCCCGGACCTTGCGTATCTGGACGACGCGGGCCTTGTGGAGGACGGCGAACTGGTTGTTTCGCCGACCCTGCAAACCGTGGACCCTGAGATCTTTGCCGTGGGCGATGCCATCTTCATTCGCGCGGCCGATGGGCTCAGGCACAATCCGTGGACCTGGCCGCAGGCCGTGAACCAGGGAAAACTGGCTGGGGCCAACGCGTTTCGCACCAGCGCCGTCCCGCTGAAACGAACCACGCGGGTCAACGCCCAGAACATCGCGGGCGTTCCCATCATGATACTGGGCGGTCCGGGCGTGGGGTCCAGTATCGAAGCGCGCCCCGGTCCGGGTGACGGCGTGTGGCGCGAGTTTTTCATGGATGAGGGACGCATCGTCGGCGGCGCGCTTGTGGGTGATATCGCGGGGGCAGGGCCTTTGCATTTCACCATGGCGGGCGGCGCGGACGTATCCGAATCTATGGAAGAATTGCTTAAACCGCGAACCCGCGCTTTCGGCGCGTCGGCCTGGAACAGCCTGGGACAGGTGCGCCGGGCGAATGTTATTTCTGCGAAAGGAAGTTAGGGATGCTGATCCGCCAGGAATTATGTGTCGGTTGCGGGCAATGCCAGCCCTATTGTCCGACCGCGGCCATCCATTTTTCGGGACTGGTCAGCGTCGTCGATCAGGACGTTTGCTACGAATGCGGAACCTGCTTGCGCGTCGGTATTTGTCCGGTTGATGCGCTGGCCGAACACCCCATGGTGTACGAATATCCGCGTGCGCTGCGCAAATTTTTCAGCGATCCGTCGGCGACCCATAAGGCGACCGGAATTCAGGGCCGGGGAACCGAAGAATCCAAGACCAACGATGTCACCGGGCGGGTCAAACCCGGTGAAGCGGGCATCGCCATTGAGGTCGGGCGGCCGACGCTGGGCATGGGATTGCACGACATCCAGAAAATCTCGCAGGCCCTGGCGCGAGCCGGAATTAACGAGATCGAGGAATGCAACCCGATCCACTCCATGATCGCCGACGAAGCCACCGGCACCTTGAAGGAAGAACTGTTGGGCGAGCGCGTGTTGAGCGCAATCATCGAAATCGCCGTGCCCAAGGAACGGGTTCCGGTGGTGCTGCAAACCATCAAGGAAGTGGCCAAGGAAGTCGACAGCGTCTTCATGCTGGATGTCTTCTCGACCCTGGGGCCGAACCTCGAAATTCAGCCGGACATTCTGGAAATGATCAAGGACGCCGGTTTCACCTGGCGACCCAACGCCAAAATCAACATGGGCCTGGGACGAGCCTGGGAATAGGACAAGACGATGACCCACAGTCTGCACAGGGAAGGCTCGATCGACTCGCTGGAACGCGATTACGTCGTCTTCATCTATCCGGCGCGCGGTTTCAACTACAAGGGCAACCAGCCCAAGGTCCGTCATCTGGTCGAGATCATTTACCAGAACGAACCGGTGAACATGATCGCCACCGCACTTCGCGAAAACCTTTATAGCGAAGTGACGCACGAGGAAGTGCTGGACAGCATCGGCAACGGCGATGAAACCACGCGCGTCTACAGTTGCTTTAAAAGCCGCGAAAACATCAAACAGCTTTTGAAGGGTTTCAAGGAAGCCGACGAAGGCATCTCGATCATGGTCAGCGGATTGGTTGACCGGGTTCGCGATCTGGCGGCCGAGGTTGGACTGTCGCCGCACACCATTAATCTGTCGCTGGGCATTCAGGGCAACGTGTCGCGTCTGCCGCCGCCCGATATCCGCCAGTTTACCACCATGTGCGGGCATGGCGTGGTTTCGCCCCATCTGGTGCGCGACCATATCCGCAAAGTCAAAACGGGCCGGACCAGCACATGGGACGCCAGCGTCGCCTTGGCCAAGCCCTGCGCCTGCGGCATCTACAATCCATACCGGTCAAAGGAAATGCTGGACGATCTGGCCCCGGTGTATACGGTTAGCCGCTGGTAGGGGCGGCTGCCAAATAGAGGGGAATGGCCATGATCTCGCGCCGTGCACGAGTGGGCGTCACCATGGGTGATCCGGCCGGAATCGGGCCGGAAATACTGCTGAAATCCCTGGCCAAGCCCGAAATCTTCGAATTTTGCGTGCCCATCGTTTACGGCAACGTGGCCGCGCTGGAAAACTCCCTGAAGGTGACGGGCGCCAACGTGAAAATCCGCGCCATCGACGATCCTGCCGGAGCCAAGGGCGAGACTGGGATTGTCGACGTGATCGAACCTGCGCCGCTGGACCTGTCCGCTTTCGTGGTAGGCGAGGGCAACGCGGCGACCGGGGCGTTCAGCGCCGGTTGCTTCAATGCTGCGGTAAAGGATGGCATGGCCGCCAAATCAGACGCGGTCATCATGGGACCGGCGAGCAAGCAGGCGCAGAACGAGGGCGGCTACAAGTTCGCGGGATTTCGCGAGACCGCCAATCATTTCACCGGGGTTGACGACACGATTCTGATCACCTTGGGGGACACCTACAATCTGGCGCGCGTGACAACCCATGTTGCGCTCAGCGACGTTCCGCGCCTGTGTTCGCGCGAAAACGTTTTGCGGGTGATCCGCCAGTCGGACGACGGGATGAAGTCCATCGGGTATGCCAAACCCCGCATCGGCGTTTCCGCGCTAAATCCCCATTGCGGCGAGGGCGGTCTGTTGGGACGCGAGGAAATCGAGGCCATCGGACCGGCCATCGAAGATGCCCGCGCCGAAGGCATCGAAGCCCTTGGCCCCTATCCGGGGGATACGGTTTTCCTGAATATGAAGGCCGGTGAGTTCGATATCATCATTTCCATGTTCCACGATCACGGAAATTCCTGCATCAAACTGGCCGAATTCGGAACGCTCGTAAATTTACTGGCGGGCGCGCCGATCCCGATCCTGACGGTCCATCACGGGACCGCCTTCAATATTGCCGGGCGCGGAATTGCCGACGAAACCAACCTCGTGTGTACGTTCTACACTGCGGCGGGCCGCAAATTCTCCCGCTAGTCCCCATCGCCGGACGAAATCTCGGGCACACTGGGGCGGCGCAGGCGCGATGCCCACCTAGACCGCGTCAGCTGGTTTTTTCCAGTTTTGATCCGGAATCCACGCCACAAAATTGACAATTCCCAGCGTAATACCTTTATACCAATGCTCAGTGATATTGCCCGTGACGTTGCGGTGATTCGGGCGTGGTTTTTCCGCTGGACGGAGTTTTCGTCCATGTTCGATCTGGATTGATTTTAAGCCGATGGTATTGGGTCTTAGTGAGAGCAGAACGTTCCGGCGGCGGCAGAAACGCCGCCGTGTCGCGGTGTGGCTGATGTTTCTCGGCGGTCTGATGGTTCTGGGCTGGGCCGCCTACCAGTCGGGCGGTGCGGTGGCCGGGCTGGAGGTGTCCGAACTGCAAAGTCAGTTGGACGATCTGCGTGTGGCTCTGGATGATTCTGCCCGGCAAAAAGCCCGCCTGGAAGTGGAAAACCGGCAAGTGGCGGGCGAGCGCGACGAATGGCGGCAGCGCTACCAAGATGAGGTTCCGACGAAGCGCGAAACGGAACTGTTCGCCCTATTGCAAAAGCAGATCGACAACGATATTCCGACCGACCGGTTACGCCTGATGATGAACGCCGCTGGCCAGAAAGCGATCTGCGAAGATAAGCCGACGACCAAACGCTTTATCGTTCGTACCCCCATATACAAGGGAAGCGACGACGCTGTGAATTTCGGCGACGGCGTCATGACCGTTACCGCAGTCGGTGAAACGGCCACCGATGCGGCGGGCAATCCGGAAGCATGGTTCGATCCGGCGAAATCCGTCACCGCCGTCTTCGCCGAGTTGGGTGGACGCAAGACGACCGCCGCAGGCCGCCTGCCCTTGCATCACGCCATGGTCGTGGGGAAGCGCGAATTCAGGTTTTCCCTGAAAGCGGGCAAGCAGCGCGGGTTTTTGGAAGTGACCGCAGATCGCTGTGCAATGCCCTAGCCGGCATACTCGGCAATAACGCATAAGAAAGTCGCGGCGAAGCGTTCCAGCTTGGCCGCGCCGACGCCGTGGATGTCGGCGAACGCCATATCGTCGCGCGGCTGGCGGCGCGCCATGTCTTCCAGCGAACGATCCGAGAAAATAATGTAGGCCGGAACGCCGCGCTCACGCGCGAGTTCGGTGCGCTTGTCTTTCAGGCGGCCCAATAGCTCGATTTGCTCAGCGTTCAGGTCTTCCGGCGCCGCCGCCGCGCTGCGTTTGCGGGACTCCTTTTTGCCGCCCGCCCGTTTGACCACGTCCTTGCGATAACGAAAGCCGACCCCGCCGTCCATCAGGGACCGGCCCTTTTCCGTCAGGCTCAGGCCCCCGTGCCCGGCGACGTCGATGCGCAGGAAGCCCGCCGCCACCAATTGCCGCACGATGGATCGCCACTTGTTTTTGTCGAAGCCTGTGCCTGCGCCGTAGGTGGGCAGTCGGTCGTGGCTGGTGGAACGTATCTTGTCCGTGTCCGCGCCGCGCAGAATGTCAATCAAGTGCGCCTGACCGAACACCTGACCGGTGCGCACCGAAGTTTCCAGCAGTTGGCGGGCGGGCTCATCGCCGTCGATCATTTCAGGCGGATCAAGGCAGATGTCGCAATTGCCGCAGCCCGCGCCCGATGGATGCGTTTCACCGAAGTAGGCCAGCAGCGCGTGGCGGCGGCATTCGGGGGCTTCGCAGTAGGCGATCAGCGCATCCAGACGTTTGTGTTCGCGCCGCTTGTGATCCACATCGCCGTCTTCCTGTTCGATGAACAGACGGCGCATGCGCAGATCGTCCAGTCCGTAAATCATGTGCGCGACCGCCGGTTTGCCGTCGCGCCCGGCGCGTCCGATTTCCTGGTAATAGCTTTCCACGTTGCCGGGCATGTCGGTGTGGCAGACGTAGCGCACGTCCGGTTTGTCGATCCCCATGCCAAAGGCGATGGTGGCGACGATGACGACGCCGCCGGTTTCCATCATAAAGGCGTCCTGATTGCGGGTGCGCGCGTCCGCATCCATGCCCGCGTGATAGGGCAGGGCGCGGATGCCGTTCTCATTGAGGAATTTGGCCGTCTTTTCCGTCTTGGCCCGCGACAGGCAGTAGACGATCCCGCTTTCGCCTTCATGGGCTTTGGCGACGCGCAGCAACTGGGCCTTGGCGTTGACGCGCATCTCGACACCCAAGCGGATGTTGGGCCTATCGAAGCCCGACACAAAGCATCGCCCGGCGCCGCCGAACAGCTTGGAAGTAATGTCCTTGCGGGTGGTGTCATCGGCGGTCGCCGTCAGCGCCGCGATGGGGACGCCGGGAAACAGGTCCCTCAAGCGCGCGAGAGCCTCGTAATCGGGCCGGAACGAAGGCCCCCAGCGTGACAGGCAATGGGCCTCGTCGACGGCAATCAAGGTAACCGGAAGGCGCGCCAGAGCGCCCAACATGCGCTCGGTCATCAACCGTTCCGGGGCCAGATATAAAAGGCGCGTCTCACCCGCCGCCGCGCGTTTCCAGGTGGCGACGTTGACCTCGCGCTCGTGCGTCGAATTGATGGTGTCGGCGGCCACTCCGGCCAATTTTAGGGCCGTGACCTGATCTTCCATGAGCGCCACCAACGGCGACACGACGATGGTCAGCCCGCCCTTCAAAAGCGCGGGGATCTGAAAACACAGGGACTTTCCCGAGCCCGTCGGCATCACCGCCAATGCGTGCTCGCCGCCCAGCAAGGCATCCACGACCTCGGCCTGGCCGGGGCGAAAACCATCGTATCCGAAAATATCTTTGAGAATTTGTTCAGGCATGATGCGCACTATAATAGGCGTCGGTCGAAACGGCCAACGGATCGGAGCGAAGAAAATGAAAAAGGCGGGGCGAATTCTGTTGGGCTTGATTGCCGGGGCTGCGTTTGCGGCTTTGTTCGGCTGGCTTTCGTGGTATGTGGTCGATGAAGGCAGCGTTGTCGGATATATCGCGGCGGGCTTGTTTGGAATTATGGCGGTCTTCGGCGCGGCATTGGGTTTCATCTGGTTCGCGGTCGAGGGCGAACCCGATCAGCCGGTAGTCCTTCCCCGCCGCGGCAAAGGCGCTAAGGATAAAGTCGACCCCGTTCTAATGGGCGTCGCCATGCTCAACGCCACCTCGGACAATTTCATGGATACCGATGACGTCGCCGACACCGATTTCGGCAGTGACGACGGCGGTGGTTTTGTCGACTAGATCTTTTGGTCTTCGCCGCCTTCGTGCAGGGCGATGGTGGCTTTGGTGCGGGCCAGGGCGGCGGGCGAGACGGAAAGGTTGGTCAGGCCCATATCCAGGAGCATTCCGATATGGCGCGGGTCGCCGCCCATGTCGCCGCACAGGCTGACCTCGCGCCCCGTTTCGCGGCCATGACGGATGACCGCCTCGATCAGGCGGCGCAGGGGCGTGGCGTCGGGTTTGGTCAGGGCTTCAAGGCTTCTGGCATCGCGGGAAACGGCCATGGTGTACTGGATCAGATCGTTGGTGCCGATGGAGTAGAAATCACAATCAAACTCGTCGATAGCGATGGCGGCGGCGGGAACCTCAACCATCATGCCCAAATCCGCTTCGCCGTACCGAACCTTGCGGCGGCTTAGGTCGTCGCGTGCCTTATCCAGTATTTCGCGGGCCGCGGTGATTTCTTCGGGCACGCTGACCATGGGCAGCATGATGCGTACCGGGCCCAGAGCCGCAGCCCGAAGGATGGCGCGAAACTGCATGCGCAAAACCGTTGGCGAACGAAGGGCGAGGCGGATGCCGCGCACGCCCAGAAACGGATTGGCCTCGTTTTCGGGCGAAAGTCCGGTGATCGGCTTGTCGCCGCCGGCGTCCAGCGTGCGGAAGGTAACCGGGCGCGCGGCCGCCCATTCGACAATCTGTTCATAAACCGCGAACTGGGTTTTTTCGTTGGGCAGGCCGCGGCCGCGCTGGAACAGATATTCGGTGCGAACCAGCCCGATGCCATCGCAATGGGTCGGGTCCACGTGGTCCAGTTCGATGGACGAAACCATGTTTAGGCCGACGCGGATGCGCGTGCCGTTCGGCGTAAGTGCGGGGCCGGGAAGATACATGGCGTCGCGCCCGGTTTTTTCCGAAGCCCGGATGCTTCGGGTTTTGAATTTTCGCAGCTCGTCCGCCGACGCATTGAGGATCAGCTCGCCCCGTTCGGCATCCAGAAGAGCGGGCGTGCCATCGGTCGTTTCGGCCCGGTCGAGGCCGACCAGCATGGGCACTCCCTGGGCGCGAGCCAGCATGGAAATATGGCTGGTCGGGCTTCCGCCAAAAAGAGCAATGCCGCCGCTCAGGCTCCAGTCCGTTTCCAGATAGGTGGACGGCGCGATGTCGTCGGCAATCACAATGGCGCCGTAGGGAACGATTTCGGCCCCCTCGCCAGCCAGAATGCGTGATACCCGCGCGCGCAAATCACGGGTATCTGAATCGCGTGCCGCTGCGTACTCGCCCACATACCCTTTAGGCCCTCCGGCAGGCGACCGGCGTTCACCCGTGGCCACCGTCTGGTTCCATGCGGCCCAGGCGGGCGCGCCGTCCGCTACCCTGGCAAGCGCCGGTTCAATGAGTTTTTTGTCTCCGAGAATCGCCAGTTGGACGGCAAGAACGTTTTCTCCATCATGTCCGGGCGATTGCTCGATCAGCTGTTCGATTTCGGCGCGGGCTTCCCTGATCGCTCTTTTCAGCGCGCGCTTTTCCTTGTTGGGCGTGCTGGAGACTGCCTTGGGCATTTTCGCGGCGTCCCGAAGCGCGAACGTCGGGCCGAACGCCAGCCCTTCCGAGGCGACGTCTCCCCGAAGGCGGTGACCGGCCTTTTTTCCGCGCTTGGTCGCCATCGTCCAATTCTCCTGATCCCCGTCGATACCATATGGAGACGGTCAAAAAAAGGGCGCCCCCAATCGAAGGGACGCCCGTTTTGGGTCGCCTGCGCTGTTTACACGCGGAATTTCGCGAACTGCGCGCCGTAGCGGATGGCTTCGACCAGCGACTGCGGGTTGGCGCGGCCTTCTCCGGCCTTGCCGAAGGCGGTTCCGTGATCGACTGAAGCGCGGATGATGGGCAGGCCCAGCGTGATATTGACGCCCGCCATCTTGCCCCAGGTGTTGGTTTCCTTGTCGTACTTGAAACCGGTCAGCTTGGTCGGGATGTGGCCCTGATCGTGGTACATGGTCACGACCATGTCGTACATGCCACCTGCCATCTTGGAAAAGATGGTGTCAGCCGGGACCGGGCCGTCGGCATCGATACCCTGGGCTTTGGCTTGTTCCACGGCGGGCAGGATTTCGTCTTCGTCCTCGGTGCCGAACATGCGCGCTTCGCCGCAATGGGGGTTAAGGCCGCAAACGCCGATGCGCGGCGCCTCGATGCCCAACTGCTTGACCGCTTCGTCGGCCAGTTCGATGACGCGCAGGACGCGCGGCGTCTTCACGCGATCACAAGCATCGCGCAGGGAAACGTGGGTCGATACATGGACGACGCGGAATTCGTGGTCGGCCAGCATCATCGAATAGTCTTTGGTGTTGGTCTTATCGGCATAAATTTCGGTGTGGCCGGAATAGTGATGGCCGCCCATATTCATGGATTCTTTATTGATCGGGCCGGTCACGGTGCCATGCACCTTTTTCTCCATGGCCAGTTCGATGGCTTTGCAAACGTATTGGAAGCCTGCGTCGCCCTGTTTGGCGGTGACGGTTTTGTAGGCCAGATCTTCCAATTTCATGATGCCCATGTCGAAAACATCAATGGTGCCCAATTTGTACACACCGTCTTCCGGATTGCCGACGGCGTTGAACTTAACGTCTGATTCGCACATACGGGCAGCGTCTTGCATCATGGTCAAATCGCCGACAACCAGCGGGCGGCAAATGTCGTACATTTCCTGTTCAAGCAGGGCCTTGACGGCGATTTCCGAACCGATACCAGCGGGATCACCCATGGTGATGGCGAGAATAGGCAGGGCTGTAGCAGTCATTTTATTTCCTTTTTCATAACCAGAATTTTCGCCACAAAAGCATGGCGTTGTCATCACCCATGGCGCCCGGTTTGGTGCCAAGGTTCATACCGTTCGCCTCGCCGCCGACAACCGTACCGCAAACGAGGGTTGGAGAGATTTCGCGTTCCAGCCGCAGGGCCTTGGCCCCTAACCGGTCAAGAACGCCGATGGCGGAATCTCCGCCCGAAAGAAAAACACTGGCCGGTTTTGTTTGCGCCACCAGTTCGGAGACGAACGCGCCAAATCCCGAGGCGACGCTGCGCGCCGTTTCCAAATTGGGCTCACCCTGCGGCGGCGCGATGCGGACAATGACATCCGTCTCATTCAGATGGGCCGCGACCCCAGCCAATCGCCCGGTCGCTCCCTTGGCCAGATCTTCAGCCGCCAATTCGATCAGATCGAAGTCGAACTCGCCGCGCAGGGTTTCGACCTGTCGGCGTGCCTGCGCGGATGCCGTGCCCAGCGCAATCAGGTGATGGCCGGGGCGGGGGCGTGGATTTCCGAAACCGGTCATTTCGGCTCCCGCGTCGACAAGGCAATCACGCAAGCCCTGTCCCAGCCCGGCGGAACCGACCAGCAGGGTCGAGGGGAAACGATCTAGGGTCAGCCCCGCAATCGTTTTAAGGTGATCCTGACGGGTCGCATCGAAGGTGATAAGGGTGGCACCCAGTGCTTCTACTTCGGCGGCAATGGCATCGGCCCCGGCGTCGATGGTTTCAAGTCCGATGTGGCCGACCGGCAATTTGCTTTGCGCCGCGATGACGTCGGCCAAACGGCTTTGCGTGACCGGCGTGGCCGGGTCGCGGCCCATTTCCGTCTCGGCCACGGGCTCGCCATGAACCAGATGGATGCCGCCCGCCGTCGTGCGCCCCACCTCGGGAAAGGCCGGCGCGATGAAGGCCAATTTCAGACCCAAGGATTTGATCATGGCGTCCGTTTCGGCGCCCAGATTTCCGCGCAGGCAGGAATCGACCTTTTTGTAGACCCGCGCGGGTTTGATTTCGAGCAGATTGCGCCCGACCGCATACACCTTTTCGCGCGCCGCTTCCGCCGATACGGCCCGCGTGCCGGTGTGGATGCTCAGAACCTGTGCCTCCGGCCTCTCGGCCAGCGCGGTATCGGCCATCAGCAGGGTTTCGGAGAACAGCGGGCGAAACTGAATGCCCGTGTCTGCCGCACCCGTCAGATCGTCGGCGATGACCGCGATTTCCACCATATGCTCAGAACGCCTTCACGGGCAGCATGTCGGCTGCGTGGGTCAACACTGTCACCCGCGCGCCAGCACCCTGCCGGGCCAACGCTTCTTCCAGCGCCCATTCGATGGTCGGCGCGTGGGTGTGACCCAAAGCTTCCTTGTGGTCCTTGGGGATGCCCGGTGAATAGGTGATGACGTTGGCGTGTTCGCGCACCAATGCCCAGGCGATAGCCAGCGCGGTGGCCACGCCGTCTTTCAATTCACCGCTTCGATAGGCTTTTTCCATCTTTTCGGCGGGCCAGGACGTGAACTCCAGCAGGTCGGTATGCACGGGGCTGATGCCCTCGGGCGCGGGCGTGCAAACAATAATGGTTCCGCCCTTCTTGATCATGCGCTGGGCCGGATATTGGGATTTGTGGGACTGCCAGAAATCCAGATCGCATGGGCACGAATTGGCGATTACGATGTCGGGCGTTTCGTGATAGTCGATGCCGTAAATGTCGGTGGCCAGCTTGACCGCTTGCTTGAAGGCGGCGCGCTTTTCGCCGTAGAAGGCGCCGACGACGCCGCCGTCGGAATTCATGACCACGTTGAAAATGGTGTCCATGCCCACCTTGTCGGCCATGGAATCCAGATCATCACGCACCGGATTAGACTCGACACCCAAAAACGAGTCGCCCGCCGAACATGACAACAGATGGGTCTCGGCGGTGGTGTCAAAACCGCAGATACCGGGCTGGATTATTTTGGACGAACCGGAAAACCCTGGAATGTGATGAGGCACCACCGCGCCAATGCCGATCACCACGTCGGCCTCGACGGCGGCCTTGTTGACGACCAGCGGCGTGCCGTGTTCGGAAACGCCTAGATCTACGAGCTGGTCGGGGTCTTTCCATTCGTGATTGACGACGCGAATGCGATTGCAAACGGCCTCGCCCATCTTTTCGCGCAGCTCGGGCTCGGTCATATAACGGTGTGTGCCCAACGCGATCATGCAGGTGATCTGCGCATCTTGAACACCGGCGGCGTTCAGCAAATCGAGCATGGGCGGCACGATCCGGTCCGATGGGGTCAGGCGCGTGTTGTCGTCGGAAACCAGCAACACGGTGTCCGTCGGCTTTACCCATTCGCCCAATTGCGCCTGCCCGATGGGGTGGCTCAGCGCCTGCGCAATTTCGCCGTCCAAATCGGCGACGGGCTGGGATTCGACGGGGCTGAGAACCTCGATCAGGTTTTCGTCTGCGACTTCGAACGTATAGGGCTTGCCGTCAAACGGAATGGAGACCTGTGCCATGGTGATCGTGCCTCGTTGCAGCGTTAGGGGGTGCCGGGTGGCCTCCGCGTAAAAGGCCGCCCGTCACGTATTTCCGTGGTCGCGCGAAAACGTTCCGCCGATCAGGATTTTACCATATCGTCGTCAATGAACGCCTGAATGATGGCGTCGATGC
Organism: Rhodospirillales bacterium; assembly: GCA_018648445.1. Next base: position 17,331 of record JABGRG010000032.1, read on the forward strand.
TGTCGTCGGCTTTGTAGCCCAGGGTCTTGGCCCGGGTCGAGGCCCAACGTCCGGGCCAGCCGCAGACGATGTTCATGATGGCCGGATCTTCCTTCCAGCTGATGCGGTTGACCGGTTCGTCACCGGCCACGCGGCGCATCGCTTCGACCATCTCGCCGACCGTCACGGTCAGGCCCATGGGCGTAATAATGCGGCTGGTACCCAGCTTGGTGGCATCCAGTTCGTGGGTGTGGATCAACGTGTCGATGGCCCCGCGCGGCGACAAAACCCAAAGTTCCGTATCCTTGGGCACCGGAACGACCGTGGTGTCGCCCTGCATGGGTTCGCGGATAACGCCGCTGGCAAACGATGAAGCCGCCAGATTGGGCTTTCCGGGGCGCACCGTGATGGTGGGCAGGCGAACGACGCGCCCATCGACGAACTTGCGCCGCGAACAATCATTGATCAGCAGTTCGCACATGGCCTTTTCGGTGCCATAGGAATTGGTCGGCGTTGGCGCGGTGTCGTCCTGAATGACGTCCGGCATGTCGCCGCCCATGACCGCGACCGAGGCGGGCATGACGAAGCGTGGCATGTTGCCCTGTTTGCGGCAGGCGTCGAGCAGGCCGCGCGTTCCGTCGAAGTTGACCCGCATGCCCAGTTCGTAATCCGCTTCGGCCTGCGAGCTGACGACAGCGGCCAGATGGAAAACCGAGTCCGCCGGCTTGGCGAACAGCGCACCGAGCGTCGCCGCCTCGGTCATATCACCGGTCATGACCTCGATGGCGATCCCGCCCGCTTCGGGCTTCGGGCTCTCGACAACATCGAACAGGACCAAGTCGGATATGGCCTGCTGGCTACCGTCGGCGCCGGCCAGCGTTTTTTTTTCGCACAATTTCCGGACCAGCTTTTGGCCGAGGAACCCGGTCGCGCCCGTAATCACAACTCTCATGGCATTTCCCCTAGTTGGCATGGCTATGTTGGTAGCGCTATCTATTATGGCCAAAATGTATCACATGTTGGGCCAGCACCCAACCGATTTTTTCATCTTTTGTGGCACCAAAATGGAATGGAAGACGCCTCGTCCCGTCATTCTGGGTAGCGCTATCCATAAACAACCCTGGCGTCCACCGATGTCCATAGGAATGAAGGTAAAGCCACAAATACGGCGAGTTTTCTGGTCGGTTTTTCCATTTGCGCCGCGCGGTGTAACTTGATGAAAAATCGGGATTGTGCGACAGTCGTTCGCGCTAAACGCAAGCCCATTAATGAAATGACGCTCGTTCGGGTGGGTTTCTTGAAATAGGTAGCGCTATCAATATTCTTCCAAATGGGGTTGGGCCAAACGCAAAAATGGCTTACCGTGCTGGGTAGAGGATCAAACGCATTGGGACATGCCGGTGGCTGACAGGAATAGAACGCGCAATCGAAAAAACCGGGTAACGGCGAAGGATGTCGCCGAACGCGCGGGCGTCGGCACCATGACGGTTTCGCGGGCCTTGCGCGCGCCGGAAAGCGTTTCCGAGAAATTGCGCGGGAAGATCGACGCGGCGGTGGCCGATCTGGGCTATGTGCCCAATCGGCTGGCCGGTGGTCTGGCGTCTTCGCGCACGCGCACGGTTCCGGTTCTTGTCCCGTCGTTGTCAAACGCCGTCTTCCCCGACATCGTCGAGGGCATATCCGAAGTGCTGCAGAGCCGGGATCTTCAAATACTGCTGGGGAACACCCACTATTCCGCGACGGATGAGGAAAAACTGGTCTCGGTTTATCTGAGCTGGTCTCCCGATGCCTTCATCCTTACCGGTGTCGAGCACACTGAGAAGACGCGCAGGATGTTGAAGGCTGCCAACATTCCGATCGTGGAGATTGTCGATCTGGCGGACAATCCTGTTGATATGAGTGTCGGACTTTCGCATTTCGGCGCCGGTCACGAAATGGGCCAATATCTGCTGGATCAGGGTTATCGGCGTATCGCTTTCGTTGGTTCGCAAATGGAATTTGACAGGCGCAGCACCAAGCGCGCGGATGGGTTGGGCGCGGCGCTGAAGGAAGCCGGGGTCGAGCCGGGGCCGGTGGTTTCGCTGAGTCGTCCCTCAACCGTGCGCGCGGGCGGCGAGAGCGTCTCCGCCCTGCTGGCCGAAACTCCCGACGTTGATGCCGTGTTTTTCGCCAACGACGATCTGGCCGTCGGCGCGCTTTTGGCGTGCCAGCGCCGTGGAATAGACGTTCCCGGAACCCTTGGTATCGCCGGGTTCAACGGCCTTGAATTCGGTGGCGAGGTTCTTCCGCGCTTGACGACCATCCATACGCCGCGCCTGGACATCGGTCGCCGCGCCGCCGAAATGATTGTCGCTTGCCTCGACGGTGAGGAGCCGCCCGATCGTAGAGTAGACCTGTCCTTCACGCTTCTAAAACGCGAGAGCGCGTGAACGGACCACCGAATTTTATTTCTGACCCTTGGAATGGCATCTGTTTTTCGTATAGGCTCGCGCCGATGGTGCAAGATTGAGGATGATGATGAAGGCCCTTGTCGGGGAGAACAATTTTGATCGTTATGCCGCGTGCCGGGTTTGTGGCATCCGGGATATCGTGCTGTTTGCCGATTTGAACGAAGCGGATCTGGCGTTGATCCAGCGCCCCATCAACGAAAAAGTCTATCAGCCCGGCGACATCCTGTTCAGCTCGGGTCAGTCGGGCGAAACGGTTTTCACCGTTCGCAAAGGCCTCGTCAAACTGGTTCAGTTTATGCCGGACGGAAATCAACGGATTGTGCGCCTTCTGCGACCGGGCGCGCTTGCCGGAATCGAGGTTCTTCTCGGCGGACCGTACGAAAACATGGCCGTGGTTCTTCAAGAGACGACGGTATGCGAAATTCCGGTTTCGGTTGTCCGTCAGTTGGAACGTGAGACACCGCGCCTTCAGGGGCAGATTCTGGCGCGTTGGCATCAAACCGTGCGCGAGTCCGAGCAATGGTTGTCCGAACTGTCTACCGGAAACGCAAAAGGCCGGGTGGCACGCCTGTTCCTCTATCTTCTTCACGACGGCGATGACCGGTGTCGGTTGTTCAGCCGTGAGGATGTCGGCGCAATGCTCGGGATTACAACCGAAACCGCAAGCCATACCATTGCCCAATTCAAACGCGACGGTGTCGTTTTGGAAAATTCACGAAACAATTTCCAGTGCAATCTGGCCGAATTGAGGGAAATTTCCGGGTACTGAACCCCGGATTCAATTTCGCCTTCGGTCAAATACCCCTCCCGGGGCGCTCATTCATAACTAGAGCGATTCCAATTGATACAATCCAAAGACAAATTGAAACACAAAAACGTGTAACTGACATTTTTGTGCAACGCGTTGCTGATATTCTCCCGGTGTCTTGGTGGACAGCATTGAGTTGGCCTGCCCAATTTAATTAGCGAATTTGATTTTCGTATTCACCACACAAAAAAACTTTCGAAAAAAAATCGTGGTTCGCGTCGGAAATGTAGCGCATCCGATTACCCTTGCGCAGCGGTCCCGAAAGCGGATGAGGAACGAGCAAGCAAAGGAGTTGTTTCATGGCTGTGTTAAAAAATCTGCGGGTACTCTATCAAATCGGCATTATCGGCTTTCTGACGTTGATCGGTTTCGCCGTCGTCGGGGCCATCTACTTTAACGGCACGACCCGACAGCACGACATTCAGGAAACGCAAATCCACGAGACCGAAGGCGTGCACGCGGTAAATGCCGCGCAGTACGGGTTTTTGGATGCGCGCCGCGCCGAAAATAGTTTTCTTACGCAGTTGGACATGAAGTTCGTCGAGCAACACGCGAAGATCGTTGAAGGCGTGCTGCCGCATTTCGCCAAACTGAAGACCATCCACGCCGAACCGTCTGAGCAGACGCTGATCGATGAGATGCAGAGCGGTCTCCTCGCCTATGCGGCGCAGTTCAATGAAGTGGTCGGAATGTGGCAACGCATCGGTTTGACGCCCGGCGAAGGGCTGCGTGGCGAAATGCGTGCAAAAGCTGCCGCTGTCGAAGAAGAGTTGTCCCAGTATGGCGACATGAAGTTGACGTCGATCCTGTTTGCGATGCGCCGCCACGAAAAAGACTTCCTGCTGCAAAAAGACATGAAATTCGACGAGCGCCATGAAGCGGCGATGACGGAATTCGATAGTGAACTAGCTGCTTCGTCAATTATTTCGCCAGCGGCAAAGCCGGAAATCGAGGCCACGCTCGATGCCTACATGGAAAAATTCGATGCCTTAATTCCTCTGTTCATGGAAGAGATCGAAGACAAGAAGGTGATGAACGATCTATTTGAGGAGGTCATACCAAAGCTCGAATGGCTGGCCGAGAAAGGATCCGAGGACGCGGCTGCCGCAACCGAAGAGTTGGTTGAGCTTTCGGCCACCACATTCGAATTCATTATGGCGACCATCGTCATTGTAACCCTGATCGTCATCGGAATGGCGGTGGTCATCGGCATGGGCATCAGCGGCCCGATCAGCGCCATGACGGGTGCTATGGGGCGGTTGGCTGATGGTGATCTCGAAACTCATATCCCGGCCCAGGGACAAACCAACGAAATTGGCCAGATGGCCGGCGCCGTCCAGGTGTTCAAGGAAAACGCCATCCGCGTCAAGGAAATGGAAGCCGAGCAGAAAGAGGCCGAAAAACGGGCCGAAGCTGACAAGCGTGCGGCCATGAATAAACTGGCCGACGATTTCGAAAGCGCCGTCGGCGGTGTCGTCGATCAGGTTTCATCGGCGGCGACGGAAATGCAGGCCAGTTCGGAATCAATGGCGGCGACTGCAGAAGAGACTTCTCAGCAGTCGGCAACTGTGGCTACGGCCTCCGAGCAGGCGTCGGCCAACGTGCAGACGGTCGCCTCGGCGGCTGAGGAACTGTCCAGTTCCATCTCGGAAATCAGCCGTCAGGTCGGTCAGTCAAGCGAGATCACGTCCAGCGCGGTGGTTCAGGCCGAACAGACCAACGAAAAAGTGCAGGGTCTGGCCGAAGCCGCAAACAAGATCGGCGAAGTGGTCGAGTTGATCACCGACATCGCCGACCAGACCAACCTGCTGGCGCTCAACGCCACCATCGAAGCGGCGCGCGCAGGAGATGCCGGCAAGGGTTTCGCCGTGGTCGCTTCCGAGGTCAAGAACCTGGCCAACCAGACCGGCAAGGCGACCGACGAAATCGGCACCCAGATCGCCGAAATCCAGTCGGCCACCCAGGAGGCGGTTACGGCCATTGAGGCCATCGGCAAAACCATCGGTGAAGTCGACGAGATTGCCGCAACCATTGCCGCCGCGGTCGAACAACAGGGTGCGGCGACCCAGGAGATTGCACGCAACGTCGAACAGGCGGCCGCCGGCACCAGCGAAGTGTCGTCGAACATCGGTGGCGTCAATCAGGCGGCGGGTGACACCGGCGCGGCGGCGACCCAAATCCAGTCGGCGGCGAGCGAGTTGTCGGAGCAATCGGAAACGTTGCGTTCCGAGGTGGGCAAATTCCTGTCCAACGTCCGCACCGCGTAGTCTGTCGGCAGAAACAAGAAAGCCCCGCCTGGACGACCGGGCGGGGCATAAAAAAAGGAAGGCGCGGACAAAACCGCGCCTTCAAGTTTGCGGGAAACGTCTGTCAAGCAAGGGACGGACGCGAAGTGCCTTGGCAGGCCCGGAGGCCCGCTGTCGGCGGTAATTAGCTGTCTTCTGCCTTCGGAAGCGACAAATCCATTTCCGTTGGCAGGTCGATGATGTCCTCAAACTCTTTGATCTGGTCGATCGCGGGGCCCATGGCGATGTCGGTTTTACGTTCGGTAATGACTTCGACAATGGCCGGCACGCTTTGCTCGCGCGATTCCGCGCGCGCCCATTCAATGGCGTCGGCCAGCTTGGCGGGGTCCTTGACCCGCTTGGCGCGGCAACCAAAGCCCTCGGCGACCCGCACGAAATCGACGCCACGGCCTTCGTTCTCATCCGTGTTGATGTTGTCGAAGCTGAGCTGGATCTGGAAATCCATATCGTTGTAGGCCTTCGACGCTTGCCGGATCAATCCGAGATAGGCGTTGTTGAACAGGATGATGACGAAGGGAATCTTGAACTGGGCGGCCACCGCCAGTTCCTCGATAAGGAATTGGAACGAATAGTCGCCAACAACGGTGACAACCTCGGTGTCGGGATCGGCCAGCTTCGCGCCGATGCTTGCAGGGACTTCCCATCCAAGCGGACCGGCCTGCCCGCAAATCAGATAGTGGCGCGGCACATAGACGCGCTGGAACTGCGCCGAGGCGATCTGATAAAGGCCGATGGCCGTGACGAAACGGGTGTCACGCGGGAATATCTCGTTGATCTCGTGGAAGACCCGCTGCGGCTTGATCGGCACGTTGTCGAAATCCGTGCGCCTGCGCATGGTCCGCCTGCGTTCCTGAATGCGCGAGATCCACTCGTTGGGCCGCTTGATTTTTCCGGCCTTGTCCATCTCTCGGGCAACCTCGATGAACATCTCCAACGCCTTCTTGGCGTCGCCGACGATACCCAGATCGGGGCAGAAAACGCGACCGATTTGGGTCGGTTCGATATCGACATGGACGAACTTTCGATTTCCTCTGTAGGAATCGAGAGATCCCGTGTGGCGGCTTGCCCAACGGTTGCCGATGCCCAGCACGAAGTCGCTTTCCAGGAAGGATGCGTTGCCGCATCGCCGTTGCGCCTGGGTCCCGATCATACCGGTACACAGCGGGTGATCGTCGGGAATGCAGGTCCAGCCCATTAGGGTGGGCGTCACCGGAACTCCGGTCAGTTCGGCGAATTCAACCAACAGCTCGGAAGCCTCGGACGACACAACGCCGCCACCGGCGATGATGAGCGGCCGTTCGGCATCCATCATCATTTCCAGAGCCTTGACAATGGAGGCGCGGTTGGGCGTCGGCTTAAAGACTTCCAGCGGAACATCGACATCCGGATTGAACTCGATGATTTCCTTTTGGATATCGATGGGCAGGTCGATATGGACCGGCCCCGGGCGCCCGGATTGCATAATCTGAAAAGCCTGGCGGAAGACCCACGGGATTTGCGCGGCTTCCATCACCGTGACCGACCATTTGGTGACCGGCTTGGTGATCTCCGCGATGTCGACGGCCTGGAAATATTCGCGGTGCAGTTCGGCCCGCGGGGCCTGCCCGGTAATGCACAGGATCGGGATGCTGTCGGCGCTGGCTGAATACAGCCCGGTCACCATATCGGTGCCGGCAGGGCCGGAGGTTCCCAGGCACACACCAACTTTTCCGGCCGCTCGGTTGTAGCCTTCGGCCATGTGGCTGCCGCCTTCTTCGTGGCGGGCAAGAACGTGCTTGATGCCGGAACCGCGCAACGCTTCGTACAAAGGCAAAATGGCGGCGCCCGGAATTCCGAACACGGTATCCACACCTTCGTTCTTAAGGATGTGAACAGCGGCTTCGATTGCGGTCATCTTTGCCATGGCTGGTCTCCCGACAAAAAACGGAATTTCAATGCGTTTAATTGTGAGATTCTCTGCAAAAAAAATCAACTAAAATGGAATCAATTTCGTGATGTGGGATAAAAGCAAAAAAATACTTAAAAAACAACGATGTAAGAACTGCCGTTTCGCGGCAATAGTTTCCAATAAAGGTGGTTTTGTTGCGCGGCTTTGGTTACATTCTCCATAAGCGATAAGAAAACGCGACATCATTAAAGGCATGAAAAATAATGGCGAGAAAACCAAACGGGCGAGCCGACGGGCAGGCGTCCGCGGGATACGTCAAGTCTTTGGACAAGGCGTTGGCGTTGCTTGAGCAGATCGGCGAGATCGACGACGGGCTGGCGCTATCGGATCTGGCCCAACGGGCCGGACTGCCGCCGTCAACGGCGCACCGGCTGCTGACCACTCTGGAACGGCGGCGCTTCGTTCAGTTCGACAACGCGACCCGCCGGTGGTGCATCGGGGTTCAGGCTTTCACCGTTGGCAGCGCGTTTCTGCCAAGGCGCGACCTTATTCGTTCGGCGTTGCCTTTCATGCGCCAGCTTATGGAAGAATCGGGAGAGACGACGAACCTGGCCGTGGAATCAAACGGCGAGGCAGTGTTTCTGGCCCATGTGGAATCCCACGAAATGATGCGGGCGTCATCGCGTCCCGGGTCGCGGGTTCCCTTGCACGGCTCGGGGGTTGGCAAGGCTTTGCTGTCCACCATGCCCGAACGCGATATTTCGCGCATTCTGCATAAACACGGCCTGCGCAGGCTGACACCCAACACCATCGTTTCGCCCGCAGAACTTCGTGTCGCGTTGGCCGAGGTGCGCGAAAACGGTTACGGCTTTGACAACGAAGAACATTCCTTCGGCGTTCGGTGTGTGGCGGCCCCCATATTCGACGAAAGGGGCGAGGCCGTGGCGGCGATTTCCGTGCTTGGCCCGACGGCGCGTATCAGTGATGAACGCATCGCCGATTTGGGCGGAAGGGTCCGCAGAGCCGCCCGCCTGGTCACCGCTGAGCTTGGCGGCCATTCGGCGTCGTTTGCGGGGTAGGGCCGTTTGAGGCCCGCTGGCGCAGGTAACCGGGTTTCAGAATAAAAAAACGGCCGCCATTCGCGGGGCCGTTTTTTCGAACGAGAAAAGCCGATGCATCCGGTTCGATCCGTTGCACGCGGAGGCTCCCGATCGCAGCCACATGCGTGCGCCGATCCGGAGTCCGCGCGAGCCTCCGTGCGGTTCAGGTTTCGGTCGCGTCGTTTCCGTTTCCGTTGCCATTCCCGTTTCTAAAACTGGTGCGCGTGGTGTCGAAGAAATCCCACACCATCATCGCCAACACGCCGAAAATAATAATCCCCAGGGGCAACGCGCCAATCATGATGCCCATGCCGCCCAGAAACGCGACGGCCAGCGAAACGGCCATAATTCCCGCAAATGCAACTATGATTTTTTTACTCATCGGCTTTGTTCTCTTTTCGTTAGATTTCGTGAAAACTCGCTTGCTTCCCGTTTTAACTCGACTATTCCTCGGCCATATTTTCCTCGGCCAAATCTTCAGGGGCCAGGCTTTCCATCAGCCAGCGCGCGCATTGCAACACCCTGGCGTCGTCTCCCTTTGGGCCGACGATTTGTACGCCCACCGGCAATCCGTTCGATCCCTGCATCACCGGAATGGTTACCGCAGGCATGCCGCAATAGGTCCATAACGTGCAAAAAGTCGGGCTTCCGGTAGCGTCCAGTCCCTTCGGTGCCTCGCCCGTTGTCGCAGGCGTGATGATGGCGTTGAATTTCTCGAACACCTCGGCCAGCAGGTTGTTGAGAACATCTATGTGCTCAACGGCCTCGTTGTAGGCGACTGCTTTGTATTCCTTGCCCTCATCCAGCATTTCGCAAAGGACCTTGCTGATTTTGTCGCGGCCCTTCAACTCGTCGACCATGAAGTTCTTGGCCAGATCGGCCAGCATGATCGTTTTCTGCCAGCCGTGGGCGTAATCGAAGGTTTCCGAAAGGGTGACTTCTTCGACGCGTTCGCCCAGATGTTCGGCCAGTTCCTCGAATGCGCCGCGCAGGTCCTCGTCGGCCTGATCCCAGACCGGCGATTTGACGAACGCGAAATCGGGATCGACCGGCGGTTCGGCGGCGGCCGTTTCGAGTAGCGTGGGCCGCGCGCTTGGGCGCATGGCCTTATCATTGGAATCGTAAGCCATCAGAACCTGGGCGATCAGCGCCACGTCGCCGACGGTACGTCCGAAAACGCCGATGGTGTCAAGCGGCGGTGATTGCCGCAGGACGCCGTGGCGTGAAACCAAACCATGACTGGGCTTGTATCCGACCACGCCGCAATACGATGCCGGGCGGATCATCGAGCCGTTGGTCTGGCTGCCGACGGCCAGCGGAACCATAAAGGATGCCACCGCCGCCGCCGATCCGCTGGACGAGCCACCCGGGGTATGTTCCGGATTATGCGGGTTTTTCGTTTTGCCCGGCGAATAGACCGCCAGTTCCGTGGTCACCGTTTTGCCCATGATCACCGCGCCAGCCTGGCGCAGCAGCGCCACGACCGTGCAATCCTCGGTCGGTTGCCTGCCCGCGTGAAGGACGGTTCCGTCCTCGGTTGGCATGTCCTGGGTGTCGAAAATATCCTTGATTCCAACCGGAACGCCGTGCAACGGACCCAGCGGGAAGCCCGACTTGCGGGCGAGATCGGCCTGCTTGGCCTGTCTAAGCGCGTACTCCGGATCAAGGTAGGTCCAGGCCTGAACTGTTTCCTCAAACTCGCCAATGCGATCCAGGCACGACCGAACCAGTTGCTCGGACGTAATGTCGCCCTGCCGGATGGCGTCTGCCGCCTGAACAGCGGTCATTTGGTGCAATGTCATAACGTCTTTTCTCTTCCTGAACGAAAGGCCGCCGCCCAATAGGGTGCATGGGCGGTGACGTTTCTAAGCCTTAGTGGCCGCCATACAGATAGTCCGGAATGGCGGTCGCGATCTGCGGGAAATTATACAGCAGAATCATGGCGATAAAGACCATCGAAAGGAACGGCATGCAGCCGCGGAAAATATCGATGAGCTGGATGTGCGGCGGCGCCACGCCCTTCAGATAGTAAGCCGCCATCGCCATGGGTGGTGTCAGGAACGAGGTCTGCAGGTTCAAGGCCACCAGGATGCCGAAGAACAGCGGGTCAACCCCGAAGTGCGGCAACATGGGCAGGAAGATGGGAACGAAAATGATGATGATTTCGCTCCATTCCAGCGGCCAGCCCAGCAGGAAGATAATGATCTGCGCCAGAATCAGGAACATGACCGGAGACAGGTTCAAGCCCAGCACGAATTCCTGAATAAGGTCGTGCCCGCCCAGGTATGAGAAGACCGACGAGAACGTCCACGACCCAACGAACAGCCAGCACACCATGGCCGACGTGCGCATGGTCAGATAGACCGCTTCTTTCAGCCTGTCCCAGGTCAGTGCCCGGTATCCGATGGCCAGTACCAAGCCGCCCGAAGCGCCAACCGCGGCAGCTTCCGTCGGCGTCGCCAGACCCATCAAGATAGAGCCCAGCACACTCATGATAAGCAAGGCCAGCGGCACGAAAGACGTAACCATCATGTACATCAGCCGCGAGAACGGGATGTCCGTGTCTTCCTTCGGCGGTTTCGGCGCCAGACTGGGGTTAATCAGCGCCCGGCCCATGACATACAGAATGTAAAGGCTGGCCAGCATAACGCCGGGTAACATGGCGCCGGCATAGAGCTTGACCACCGAGATGGCCGCCGTGGCGGCATACACGATCAACATGATGCTGGGCGGAATCAGAATGCCCAGGCAACCACCTGCGCAAATGACGCCCGCCGAAAAGCGTTCGTTGTAACCGGCCTTGAGCAACGCCGGAAACGCCAGCAGCCCCATCAGGGTCACCACCGCGCCGATGATGCCTGACGCCGTGGCGAAGATAGCGCACGTCAACAGGGCAGCCACCGCCATCGACCCCGGAACCCGCCGCGCGGCGATATTCAGGGTGTAGAACAACCGGTCGACGATGTTGGCGCGTTCAACGACGTAACCCATAAATAGGAACAGTGGAACAGCCACCAGTACGTCGTTGATCATCACCGAGTAGGTCTGATTGACCAGCAGATCGAAGACCCGGTTGTTGAATATATTGTGAAGACTATCAAACTGAGTGGGGGTCGCGTAGGCGTAGTAGCCAAAGCCGAAGCCCATGGCGACCAGGGTGAAACAAATAGGGAAGCCCAGGAGGATGACCAGGACAAATATCCCCAGCATGAAGATGGCAACTTCGGGGTCTGTCATTGGGCGTCTCCCGGCTTCTCAACGAGTGCTTCGTGTTCGGCCAGTTCAGCTTCGAGTTCCTCGACGGATATTCCCCGGATCTGAGCCAATTCGGCCTTCATTTTGCGGTCATGTTCGACCTGATTTAGGATTGCGGTTTCCATTTCCTCGACATCATGGGCGCGCGGTGGCCACTTACCGTCCCGCAGGCACTGGATGCAGCGGATGACTTCGGCAATGCCTTGCAAGAAAACGACCGACGCGGCGATGGGAAGCAGCATTTTCAACGGATAGATCGGAACCCCGATCGGGCTGTTGATGCTGGCTTCTTTCCATCCCCATGATTCGAAGGCGTAATCGAAACCGGCGTAGGACATGGCAGCCATGCCCGGAAACAGGAAAAGGAACAAAAGGGTGATCTCGATACCGGCCTGAATGCGCGGGGGCCAAAGCCGGTAAATGACGTCGCCGCGAACATGGGCGTCGCGCGAAAGGGTATACGCGCCGGCCATCATGAACATGGCGCCATACATTATGTAACTGATGTCGAAAGCCCATGCCGTGGGATCGCGAAACGCGTAACGCACGATCACCTCGTAGGTGGTGGCAAGGGCGAGAATGAGGATACACCAACCGAAACTTTTACCGGTCCATACGGTGATGCCCTCGATGAAGTCTAATAATTGTTTCATTGTCGTTCTCTAGGATAAGAGATGAGGGGTATTGGGCGTAAGGACGGGGTGACGCCAGCTGACGCCACCCCAAATCCTCGTGCTGGTAACAAACAAGTCAGCAATTCGGCCTAGAATCCCAGTTCACCCGGGAAGTAGTGGTCGAAAGCCGTCTTGTAGTCAGCCGCGTTAAGCAGATCATAGTACGCAACGCGATGCGACCATTCTTTCTGCGATTTCACGACCTTCGCGAAGAAGCCGTCTTTTTCAAGACGCTCAAGAACCGTGTCCCAGGCCGTGAGCTGGTCTTCGAAGACACCCTTCGGCGTCCTGTAGACGTTTACGCCCTTGCCCTTAAGCACTTGAAGGTCCTTGGAGTAGTTGTCCAGAGCCTTCGAGTAGTTGTTGGTGGACGCGGCTTCCGCCGAATATTCGAGGATCTTCTGCTGTTCGGAAGCAAGCGCGCCGAACTTGTCTTTGTTGAAGATGATCTCGAAGAATTCAGCTGCCTGATGGTAGCTGCCCAGCATGTAGGTCTTGGAAACGTCGGCGGCGCCGAAGCGACCGTCTGACGTCGGGTTGTTGTACTCAAACGCTTCGATCACGCCCTTTTCGAGAGCCGGCACGATTTCGCCGCCAGGAAGCTGGGTCACTTTAACACCCATTTCCTGATAGACGTCGGCGGCCAAGCCCACGGTGCGATACTTCAGACCTTTCATGTCGGCCGAAGTTTTGATCGGAGATTTGAACCAACCCAAAGGCTGGGTCGGCATCGGCATGCAGAAGAAGCCAACCGTGTTGAGGCCGAGCTTCGCAATCAGTTCCGCATACAGCTCTTTGCCGCCGCCGTAGTGAATCCAGCCCAAAATGTGGTGAGCGTTCTGACCGAACACGGGGCCGGTACCAAACAGCGAAGCAACCTTGCTTTTGCCATACCAATACACGGTCACCTGGTGACCGGCATCAAGCACGCCGCGATGGACGGCATCCATGACCTGGAATGACTTAACAACGGCGCCGGCGACCAGATATTCAATCTTCAGTCGTCCGCCACCAAGTTCGTTAACGCGCGTCACGTAGTCTTCGGCGAATTCATTGAAAATATCGTTCGCACCCCAGGCACCCTGCATTTTAAGGGTAACAGTCTGGGCACGTGATACGCTCGGCATTGCAACAGCGGCTGCTGCGCTACCCGCGACGACCGCACCTGCTTTAAGGAATTTACGGCGCGTCACTTTATCTTTCGTCTTCTCCATTGTCTCACCTCCCCGTTGCGAGATAATCCATTGATGCAAGTTGGGATTCTACGTCCCAAGAAACACAACAACATTTTTTGGAGAATGTAGGTTTGGTGTTTTCCTACCTTCTAATGCCGATTGGTCTCCTCCTGTTTTTGTGCTCTCGGGCCGACGTTAGGACGATTGTCGATTGTCGAATAAAAGGTCGACAATCATCCACTGTGAGACACAGTCCTGCATTTTCGGCAGCACTTCAAGCCCTTTTATGAGTTTTTCGTAATCTGAAAGTGCGACGAAAATGCATTTCCTTCGTCGGTGTTTAGCCCCTTCGGATAGCGAAAAAAAACCGCAGGCCCACGCGATCGTTGGCCTGCGGTCGAATAACAATTCGGCCCGGGTTGCCCGGGCCTGTTTCTGTCGAGGTTCTAGGCCACCCGGTCGCCGGGTTCCTTGCCTGCGAAAACCGCGTCCAGATTGTCCAATGCACGGAAACCCATGCCGTCGCGGGTTTCGCGCGTGGCGCTGCCGATGTGCGGCATCAGGAAGACGTTCGGCAACTCGCGGTAGCCCGGATGAATGTCGGGTTCGTTGTTGAAGACGTCCAACCCGGCGGCTGCGACCTTGCCCGATTTCAGCGCCGCGATCAGCGCGTCGTCGTTGATGACGACACCACGGCTGGCGTTGGTGACGATGGCGTCGTCGGGCAGTAGCGCAAGCCGCTCGGCATTCAACAGGCCCGTGGTTTCTGGTGTTCCGACGCAATGAATGGCCAGGAAATCGCAATGGGGAAGCAGATCTTCGGGCGTTTCGTGATAGATCGCGCCTTCCTCCAGTTTCGCCGGCAGACGGTTGACGTCGTTGTAATGGATTTCCATGCCGAACCCGCGGGCACGCTGGGCGACAACCCGCCCCACCCGGCCAAACCCAAGAATGCCCAGGCGTTTGCCGGTCATCTGAATGCCCACCATGAAGCTGGGGCTCCAGTCTTTCCACTGGCGGGTGCGAACCAGCGCCTCGCCTTCGCTGGCGCGCCGCGCCGCGCCCAACATCAGCATGATGGTCAGTTCCGCCGTGGCGTCCGACAGAACGTCGGGCGTGTTGGTGACGATCAAGCCCTTCTGTTTCGCGGCGTCCGTATCGACGTGGTCATACCCCACCGAAAAATTGGCGATGACACGAACGCTGTCAGGCAGCCGCGCGATCACGTCTGCGGTGAACTTTTCCGTATGGCAGGGCAAAATCGCGTCGACGCCCTGGGCGCGCTCGATAAGTTCGTCACTTGTATATAGAGCGTCGTCCGGGTTCAATTTGGCGTCATAGTCACGGCTCAGCCGTGCTTCGACGGCGTCCGGCAGTTTGCGGGTCACGAGCACCACGGGTTTCATCGATCCAGTCTCCCACTGTTTTTTGTTGGCCCCCTTCTTTATGCCACTGGACGCAGCCGTTGCAAGCATCCGGTCGCGGCGGCGTTCACGATGGCGTCTGCGTCGATCCCATAGGTGCGGTAGAGATCGGTGATGTTTCCCGATTGACCAAAGCGATCAACGCCCAGTGGATGAACCCGTCTGCTGCCCACCGCGCCCAGCCATTCGAGGGTGGCGGGGTGCCCGTCCAGCACGGTAACCAGGGCGGCGTCCCGGGCCAGCGGGCTGAGCAGCCGCTCGATGCGAGACGGGCCGCCGCGTCCACGGCTGGCGGCGATCCAGTCGGTATGCAGCCGGTCGGCTGAGGTAATGGCCAGCAGACCGGCGCCGGGGATATCCTCGGTAATCCGCTCATAGGCCTCGATGGCTTCGGAGGCGACGACGCCCGCATAGACGATGGCCAGTTCGGCCCCCGGCGCCGGTTCGCGCAACCAATAGCCGCCCGACAGAACTTGTTCGCGCAAATCCGCCGTCATCGGGCGTTCGGTCTGGGAAATGGCGTGGGTAGACAGCCGCAAATAAACGGCCCCGCCATCGTCGGCCTGCATGTGGCGAAATCCCCATTCCATAATGGTGGCGAGCTCGTCGGCGAAGGCGGGCTCGAAGGCTGTAAGTCCGTCCTGCCCAAGTCCGATCAAGGGTGTGGTGACGGACTGGTGGGCGCCCCCTTCCGGGGCCAGCGAGACGCCCGATGGCGTGCCCACGATCATAAAGCGCGCGTCGGTGTAACAGCCGTAATTCAGGGCATCCAGGCCGCGTGAGATAAAGGGATCGTACAGCGCGCCCACGGGCAACAGGCGCACACCGAACAACTTGTCGGAAAGGCCCAGCGCCGCCAGCAGCAAAAACAGGTTGTTCTCGGCGATGCCCAGTTCGATGTGCTGGCCTTCGGGCCAGCGCCCCCAGCGCTGCGGCGAGGGAACGCCCTCGATGCGAAAAACATCGGGTTGGCGTTTGCGGTAAAACAGTTTGCGCTGATTGACCCAGCCGCCGAGGTTGGTCGAAACAGTGACGTCGGGCGAAGTGGTGACGATCCGTGCCGCCGCCGCGTCTTCGCTTTTTCCCAAATCGTTCATGATCCGCCCGAAGGCGACCTGGGTGGAGATTTTATCGGCGATTGGTGCTTCGATGGAACCGATGTGAACCGGTCGGGCCGCCCCCCTTGCCGGACCCCGCGTGGCCTGCGCCGCCTTTTCCAGAAAGGCGCGCAGTTGGTCGGCGTCTGATTCCAGCCCGGCGAAAGGTTCCCATTCGGCCCCTTGTGCGATGTTCAGCGAGGACTGAAAAGAAGCCATCTGGTCGGGTGTCATCAGTCCGGCGTGGTTGTCCTTGTGTCCGGCCAGCGGCAGACCCATGCCCTTGATGGTGTAGGCAACGAAGCAATGGGGCACGTCCGATTTCACGGAATTGAAGGCCTCCAGCATGGTTTCCATGTCGTGCCCGGCCAGATTGGTCATCAGCGCGTGCAGCGATGCGTCGTCGTGACCGTCCAGAAAGGCCTTGAGACCGCGGGTGCGGCGAAGTTCCTGGCTAAGGTGTTCGCGCCAGGCGCTACCCCCCTTGAAGCACAGCGCCGAATATAGGGGGTTCGGGCATTCGTCGATCCAGTGCTTCAGGGCTTCACCAGCGGGTCCCTCGAAAGCGGCTTCCAGCTTTTTGCCATATTTCAGGATGATCACTTCCCAGCCGACCGTACTGAAGAAGTCCCTGATCTTGTTGAACAGGAAGTCGTTGATCACCCCGTCCAGACTCTGGCGGTTATAGTCGATCACCCACCACAGGTTTCGCACATTGTGTTTCCAACCTTCGAGCAAGGCTTCGAAGACGTTCCCCTCGTCCAGTTCGGCGTCGCCCATGAGTGCGATCATGCGGCCCTGCGGGCGGTCGTCGGAAATCAGATTATGCAGATGCACGTATTCCTGAACCATGGCGGCAAACAGCGTCGTGGCCACGCCCAATCCCACCGAGCCGGTGGAAAAATCGACGCCGTCGGCGTCCTTGGTGCGCGACGGGTAGGATTGCGCGCCACCCAAGGCCCTGAAATCGATCAGTTGTTGGCGCGACTGGTTGCCCAGAAGGTATTGCAGGGCATGGAAAACGGGCGCGGCGTGGGGCTTAACCGCAACCCGGTCCTCAGGCCGAAGAACGCTTAGATAAAGGGCGCTCAGGGCCGTCACCGCAGACGCGCATGATGCCTGATGGCCGCCGACCTTCATGCCGTCGGATGATGGGCGCACATGATTGGCGTGATGGATCATCCAGCACGACAACCACAGCACCTTGCGCTCCAATTCGCGCAGCGTTGACAGGGTTTTCGGCGTGATCTTTTTACCGGGCATCGCGGCGTTTTCTCCCATGCCAAATCATTACGGCAAGGATAGCATGTCGCACACCGATGATGGTTGCGAAGTCGCCTGTAAAATGCGACCATAGCGCAATAATCCATCGTATGAACGAGATATTTAGGTGAAATCGTGCAAAAAACGCCACTTGACGCAATGGATAGAAAAATCCTGCAATGCCTCCAGCATAATGCCCGTCTTTCCAACGCCGATCTTGCCCGTGAGGTCGGGCTGTCGCCGTCCGCGTGCTCGCGCCGGGTGCGTGACCTTGAGGAAACGGGGGTGATTCAGCGCTACGCCATGCTGGTCGATCCGGTCGCCGCCGGAATGCCGGTCAGTGTCTTTATTAACGTGGCGCTGGATAAGCAGGTCGAGCAGGACCTTGAAGCCTTCGAGACGGCCATCCGCGCGTTACCCGAAGTTATGGAATGCTACCTGATGACCGGCGATTCCGATTATCTGCTGCGGGTCGTGGCCAGCGATGTTTCGGCCTTCAAGCAATTCCTGATGGATCAACTGACGCGCATTCCCGGCGTTGCCAACATCCGTTCCAGCTTCGCGCTTAATCAGGTGAAATATCTGACGGCATTGCCCCTTCCAGAATAATCGGCGTTGGCCTATGTTGCCCTCCCGTCAAAAAAACCACGGAAAAATACAATGCTAAAGACCATCCGCCTGTCGGAAATAGACAACGTCGTCGTCACCCGCGAAGCCGTTGACGCTGTTCCCGCCGGGCACAAGATCGCCACGACGGCCATATCCAAGGGCAAAGCAGTTCGCAAGTTTGGCCAGATCATCGGCTTTGCCACGGCGGACATCGCGGTGGGCGATCACGTGCATATTCATAATCTGGGCATGGCCGCGCTCGATCTGGATCATGCGTTTGGGTCCGATTGCTCAGACACCGAAATGATCCCCGAGGCCGAGCGCGCTACGTTTGAAGGCTACGTTCGGGCCGATGGCCGGGTTGGTATTCGCAACTACATTCTGGTTCTCAGCACGGTCAATTGTTCGGCCACCGTGGCCCGGCGCATCGCCGAGGAATTCCGCCGCGATCCGTTGGACGAATTCCCCAACGTGGACGGCGTTTTTTCCCTGACACATGATGGCGGATGCGGGCGCGGCGTCGACACCGAGGATGTGGATGTCCTGCAACGCTGCTCGTTCGGCTACGCCAACAATCCCAACGTTTCCGGGTTCTTACTGGTTGGGCTGGGTTGCGAAAGCAATCTGGTGGACGGCATCGTCAAGCGCTATGGCATTTCCGACGCTACCCTGACCCGCTTTATTAATATCCAGGATGCGGGCGGCTCGTGGGCGACCATTGAACGCGGCATCGAGATGGTTCGCGAAATGCTGCCCGAAGCCAACAAGATATCGCGCCAAACCGTTTCGGCCAGCAATCTGGTTCTGGGGCTCCAGTGCGGGGGGTCCGATGGCTATTCGGGCATCACCGCCAATCCGGCGCTGGGGGCGGCGGCCGATCTGGTGGTGCGTCACGGCGGCACGGCGGTGCTGGGCGAGACGCCCGAGGTTTACGGGGCCGAACATTTACTGACGCGGCGCGCCGTAACCCATGCGGTGGGAGAGAAACTGCTGAGACGCCTGCGCTGGTGGGAAGAATACACGAACGCACGCGGCGGCGAGATGAACAACAATCCGACGCCCGGCAATAAAGCCGGTGGTCTGACGACGATCCTGGAAAAATCCC
This sequence comes from Rhodospirillales bacterium, assembly GCA_018648445.1. Next base: position 36,464 of record JABGRG010000032.1, read on the forward strand.
TGGGCGCGGTGGCCAAGGGCGGAACCACCAACCTGACGGAAGTCGTGGAATACGCAGCACCCGTAACATCCAAGGGCTTCGTTTTCATGGATACGCCGGGCTATGACCCGGTTTCCATCACCGGCCTTGTCGCCGGCGGGGTGACCATCACATGTTTCACCACGGGACGCGGCACCGGGTGGGGGTGCAAGCCGTCACCGGTGGTCAAGCTGGCCTCGAACACGGCCATGTTTGAAAGAATGCGTGACGATATAGATATTAACTGCGGCCCCGTCGTCGATGGCGATACCACGGTTGGGGAAATGGGTGCGCGCATTTTCAGCGAACTTCTTGAGGTTGCTTCGGGCAAGAAATCCAAGTCCGAAGAACTCGATACGGGCGACGCGGAATTCACGCCTTGGCAATGGGGCGCCTGCATGTAGAGGTGCGGAACAGTTAAATCTAAATCCGCATATTGAGCGGTAATACCGATAATCTATAACCATAAATGTAACATGGTTGTTATCGTTTGTTACCGATTGAAATATCTTTTTACCATTCTTCACATTCCAATCACACGCCGGATACCTAGCGACCTTATGGTGCGGTATGGGCAGGACGCCCGACGTGCGCCTCCCAAACTCTATTGTGAAAACTATTGGAAATATTGGGAGATATTGCCATGGGAGCGAGCGGTCTTAAATCATTCACCATCGCCAAAAAGCTGGTTGCCGGCTTTGCATTGGCGGTCATCCTTTTGGTTGGGCTTGTCGGTTACAATTACATCGAGCTGAAGCAGTTGGCAGTCCTTCAGGACGACGGTGCGCAGCGCGCGGCGGACGCCATTGTCGCTGCCGAGGCGTCGGGCATGGGTACGGAAATGTACCAGATCATCGCCGACGGCATCATCAATCGCGAGTTGGAAACAACCTTCGCCGATTGGGCGGCAATTACCGAAGAAATGGTTGCCGACATGGCCAACATAAAGGGCATCATCGACACCCCCGCAGAAGAGGAATGGGCCGAAGAAGCCAATGTAGCTTACGCGCATCTGGTTGAGGTCATTGAAGGAAAACTGTTTCCGCTTCTGAAAACCTCGACCGGCATCACTCCGGAAATCGCGGCGCTTGACGGCGACATCGATGAGAGTGTTTCGATCATCGTGGAAAGTCTCGCCAAAATCAGGGAATCCATTATCGAGGAAGCCCATGAGGCCGACGAAGCCTTTGACGCGGTCGGCGAGGAAACCATTTTGGTCAGCGAATTGGCGGCGGTCGCTTCTTCCATCGTGCTTATTCTGATCGCCGTGTTCACCACGCGCAGCATCGTCAACCCGATCAATTCCATGACGGGCGCCATGCAGAAACTGGCCGAGGGCGACCTTGAGATTGAGGTTCCGGCCCTGGGGCGCGGCGACGAGATCGGCAAGATGGCCGAGACCGTCCAGGTATTTAAGGAGAACGGCCTCAAGGTCAAGGCGATGGAGGCCGAGCAGAAAGAAGCCGAAAAACGTGCCGAAGCCGAAAAGAAGGCAGCCATGAACAAGATGGCCGACGATTTCGAAAGTGCCGTCGGTGGCGTGGTCGATCAGGTTTCATCGGCGGCGACGGAAATGCAATCATCTTCCGAGGCGATGGCGGCGACTGCGGAAGAAACTTCTCAGCAGTCGGCAACCGTTGCTGCGGCCTCCGAGCAGGCGTCGGCCAACGTGCAAACCGTGGCCTCGGCAGCCGAAGAGCTTTCCAGCTCCATCTCCGAGATCAGCCGTCAGGTCGGGCAATCCAGCGAGATTTCGTCGGAGGCAGTGATCCAGGCCGAAAAGACCAACGAGAAGGTGCAGGGTCTGGCCGAAGCGGCCAACAAGATCGGCGAGGTGGTTGCTTTGATCACCGACATCGCCGATCAGACCAACCTGCTGGCGCTCAACGCCACCATCGAAGCCGCGCGCGCCGGTGACGCGGGCAAGGGCTTCGCGGTGGTTGCTTCCGAGGTCAAGAACCTGGCCAACCAGACCGGCAAGGCGACCGACGAGATCGGCACCCAGATCGCCGAAATTCAGGCCGCCACCACCGAAGCGGTCACGGCCATCGAAGCCATCGGAAAGACCATCGGCGAAGTCGACGAGATTGCCACCACGATCGCCTCGGCGGTCGAGGAACAGGGCGCGGCGACCCAGGAGATTGCACGCAACGTCGAACAGGCGGCTGCGGGCACCTCGGACGTGTCGTCGAACATCGGCGGCGTCAATCAGGCGGCCACCGAGACCGGTGCGGCGGCGACCCAAATCCAGTCGGCGGCGGGCGAGTTGTCCGTGCAGTCGGAAACCCTGCGTTCCGAGGTCGGCAAGTTCCTGGCCAACGTTCGTACGGCATAGGGACGTGAATTTGGAGAGTTGAACCAACTAGAGTCCGCCCGGCAAAACGGGCGGACTCTGCTGAACAGGAATTGGCGCTGTTATTAATTTGTTAGTTAATTAATTAGCGGTCAAAGGGGAGTTTTACTTTATCCCCGCCGTTGAAAATTGAACTACCTGAGTAACGCAGAAAAGAAACGAGGGTTATCATGATGTTGAATGGACTGAAAATTGGCACCCGTCTTTTGCTGATTGTGGTTGGGACGGTTCTCGGAATCGTGGCTGTTGGCGGATATTCTCTATTTGAAATCCGCGCCAATCTGTTCGAAGACCGAAAAATCAAAACCGAGCATGTGGTGCATGTAGCGGAAAGTCTTGTTGCGCACTATTACGCGCAGGAGACTTCGGGCGCGATGACGCGTGACGAGGCGCAGAAGGCGGCCATTTCATCCATCGAGAGTCTGCGTTACGACGAAAAAGAATATTTTTGGATCCAGTCCTTTGCAAATGTCATCGTTATGCACCCGATCAAGCCCGCCTTGAACGGCAAGGACGTCACCGGCGTGGCCGACCCGAACGGCGTCAAGTTGTTCGACGAAATGGTCGCAGTCGCCACCAAGGAGGGCGCCGGGTTCGTCGATTACGCCTGGCCCAAGCCGGGCTTCGAAGAGGCGGTTCCCAAGGTCTCTTACGTCAAGGCGTTCGCGCCGTGGGAATGGATCGTCGGGTCTGGAATTTACGTTGACGACGTCGATGCCATTTTCAAGCAGATCCTGTTGGTGGTGGGGGCGGTTTCGCTCGCCATATTGGCCATCATCGTCGGCGCATCGATGGTCATCAGCCGTGGCATCACCAAACCGCTGTCCTCGATTGCGGGCAATATGCAACGTCTGGCCGAAGGTGATAAGGACATCGAGGTCCAGTTCACCGACCAGA
>JABGRG010000162.1 GCA_018648445.1 Rhodospirillales bacterium
CTTGCGCCGGGTCAATCCATAGTCAATGAAACCGGCGACCGTGAAGTCTGTCTGGTTATGGTGACGGGCACCGGAACCGTCGAGACCGGCGGCCAGACGTTCGAGAACATCGGCGGGCGGGAAAGCGTCTTCGACGGCACCTCGCCCCATGCCGTCTATGTTCCCGCCGGATCATCGTTCACGGTTACCGCCAACAGTCCGTTGACCCTTGGCGTCTGTAATGCACCCGGAACGTCCAATCGTCCGGCCCGCCTGATTGCGCCCCAGGACATGGACCGGGAAACCCGTGGCGAGGGCACCAACGTTCGCCATGTTTGCAACATCCTGCCCGACACCGCCGTCGCCGACAGCCTGTTGGTGGTCGAGGTGATAACGCCGGGTGGCAACTGGTCCAGCTATCCTCCGCACCGTCACGATACAGATGACCTGCCGAAACAATCCAATCTGGAAGAGACCTATTACCATCGGCTGAACCCGTCGCAAGGCTTCGCCTTCCAGCGGGTCTATACCGATGATCGCTCACTCGATGAAACCATGTCGGTGGAAGACGGCGATGTGGTCATGGTGCCCAAGGGATATCACCCGGTCGGCGCACCCCATGGCTATGACCTGTATTACCTGAACGTCATGGCCGGGCCGACCCGGGAATGGCAATTCCACAATGACCCCGATCACGAATGGATCATCGACAACCCTGCCTGATTTTTTTAGAAAGAGTGGTGGGCCGATCATGACAAAGATGGGCACTGGGCTTTATTCGCATCTCTGCTCAAAGGTCCGCTTTTGAGGGTAAAGCGAACATCATTTATGGATGGCGTTCAGGTCTGCTTCTGACGCAAAGCAGACTCTTAAAGAGCCTATTGTTTTGGTCTGGCGACCAACCAACGCATGGTTTCTGGACGCCCCTCTGAAACCGTCAGCCATCTGTCTAGGCTATTTTTATTTCGCAGGATGTCATATTGATTTGGATTGCGTGCACCCTCGTCAATTAGTTCAATAAAGTGAGATTCGGCGAATTTCTCTGTGAGGATGTCGGCTACATTCTTGCCTATGAAGTCATGACATTCCACAAGGCAGAAGCTGTGTTTCAGAGCTTCGACGGCCTGATCAGAAAACAGTTCAAGTTCAAAACCTTCGCAATCCGAAATTATCAAGCAGCGTCCTGCCGTAGAGGCCAACTTATGCAGTCCTTCGGCATCAAGCCCCAAGAGACCCACTACTTTGTGGCCAACATCGTTAAGGGAGGCGTTTTCCTGTGTTGCATCCAACGCTGCTTGATCGATATCAACAGCAATGACCCGGTTTGTCTTGAGAATCATAGCGGCTCCCACAGAGTAAAACCCTTCCGCTGTACCGACGTTAATGACAATCTCCAAGGGTATGTTCTTCATCTCGTCAAAAAATGGCGCCAGTTCGGCCTCATAGCTGCCGAGAAGTTTTGGCAAAACATCACCATCTCCCCACGATACTTTCTCGCTGATTTTCATCCCCTCAAAAGGGCCGGATGCAACTATGCACCCATTCGCATGCATCACTTCACGGCATATTTCCCCGCGCACTTCGGTTGACACCAAACCAAGAATTTTTTTAAGGCGGCGGCGCGAGGAAGGACTCAATCGACCCGACCGAACCCCACTTTTCAACAAGTGGCCAGCTATACGAATAGATATATCGGCAAGATTTTTCATTAGTCCGCAAGCTTACATCAAACCAGATTAGGATGAATATACACATCACCTGGTGAAATACTCCTATTTCCGCTTCTGGCTTTTTGCAGACGTGCAAACAACCGTCGGATAACGTCTGCTTTTCTACGGTAAGCAGAAGTCAAAAACACAAAATCCAATTTCTGGAATTTGATGTCCGATTTTGAAGGTAACGGTAGTTCGAACCAGAAAGCCGGACACCGGTAAGGTGCCCAGCTTTGATCCGGAGTGGTGGGCCCGGCAGGACTCGAACCTGCAACCAGACCGTTATGAGCGGCCGGCTCTAACCAGTTGAGCTACAGGCCCACCGTATCCCCACCATATTGTGCGGCGGGTGATGTGTCCCCACCTTGTCGTGCGGCGGGGTATAAAAGAAAGGCCGGGGTTTTGTGTTCCCCGGCCTTGGCTTTTCTTTATCTCGTCCGTTTCCCTTAATAATCCAGGAAGCTTCTGAGCTTGCGCGAGCGGCTGGGGTGTTTCAGCTTGCGCAACGCCTTGGCTTCGATCTGACGTATTCGTTCGCGGGTAACAGAGAACTGCTGGCCGACTTCTTCCAGCGTATGATCGGTGTTCATGCCGATGCCGAAGCGCATGCGCAGCACACGTTCTTCACGCGCCGTCAAGCTGGCCAGAACCCGCGTCGTGGTTTCGCGCAGGTTCGCCTGAATGGCGGCGTCCAGCGGCTGTACGGCATTCTTGTCTTCGATGAAATCGCCCAGATGGCTGTCTTCCTCGTCGCCGATGGGGGTCTCGAGCGAAATCGGTTCTTTCGCGATCTTCAGAACCTTGCGCACTTTTTCCAGCGGCATCGACAGCTTTTCCGACAGCTCTTCGGGCGTCGGTTCGCGGCCAATTTCATGCAACATCTGGCGCGATGTACGGACCAGTTTGTTGATGGTCTCGATCATGTGCACCGGAATACGGATGGTGCGGGCCTGATCGGCGATGGAACGCGTAATCGCCTGCCTGATCCACCATGTGGCATAGGTCGAGAATTTATAGCCGCGGCGATATTCAAACTTGTCGACGGCCTTCATCAGGCCAATGTTGCCTTCCTGAATCAGATCCAGGAACTGCAAGCCGCGATTGGTGTACTTCTTGGCGATCGAGATCACCAGGCGCAGGTTGGCCTCGATCATTTCCTTCTTCGCCTTGGCCGCCTCGCGCTCGCCCTTTTGCACGGTCGACACGATCCGGCGGAATTCATTGACCGGCAATCCTGCCTCTTCGGCAATGGCGCCGATGGATTTGCGCATGTCCTTAACATCATCGCCATAGCGATTGACGAAGCGTTCCCAGCTTTTCGGCGACAGCTTTGCAACCTTCTTCAGCCAGCGCGGGTCCAACTCGTGGCCGTGATACTGCTCCAGGAAATCAGCGCGCTTGATCTTGGAATTGGTCGCCATCCGCAAAATCTTGCCTTCGAAGCCGATCAACTGACGGTTCAGGCCATACAGATGCTCAACCAGCTGTTCGATCCGCGCGTTGTTCAGGTGAACCTTGTCCATCAGCACGACCAGTTCGTGGCGCAGCTTGCCATAACGCTTTTCCTGCGCCGGCTTGATCTGTTCACCCTTGGAAAAGGCTTCCATGCGCTGCAATTGCAGACGATGCAGTTTCTTGTATGTCTTGGCGATGGACTCGAAGTTTTCGATCACCTCTGGCATCAACTTGGCTTCCAGAGCCGCCAGCGACAGGTTTACCTCTTCGTCGTCGTCTTCGTCGTCCTTCTTGGCGCCCTCTTGTGTTTTTTCGCCTTCTTTGGTGTCGCCTTCTTTCTTGTCCCCGGCGGTGGCCTGATCTTTCTTTTCGCCTTCGCCTTCCTTTGCGCCTTCGCCTTCGGCCGGTTTTGCAGCACCATCGGTGGTCGATGTGCCATTGGCGTTCACGTTATTGGGGGCCTGACCGGGGCCGCCGCCGTGGGTGGCGTCCAGATCGATAATATCGCGCAGCAGCATCTTTTCTTCGATTAGCGCGTCATGCCAGCCGACGATGGCGCGAATGGTCAGCGGATTTTCGCAAATGCCGCCGATCATCATTTCGCGACCGGCCTCGATCCGCTTGGCGATGGCAATTTCACCTTCACGCGACAGCAGTTCGACCGAACCCATTTCGCGCAGGTACATACGCACCGGATCGTCCGTCCGGCCCAGGTCCGTCTCGCTGACATTACCGGCGACTTTTTCTTCTTTTTCCGGGGCGGCCGTGGCTTCTTCGCTGTCTTCGTTGTCGACGACGTTAATGCCCATTTCCGACAACTGGGTCATGGTGTCTTCAATTTGTTCGGATGACACCTGTTCAGGCGGCAGCGCCGTGTTCAATTCGTCATAGGTGACGAACCCGCGCTCCTTGCCTTTGGCCAGCATCTTTTTGACTGCCGCACCAAGGGTGTCGAGCAACGGGCTGTCCGTGGTTTGTTCCTGCTGGCTGCCCTTTTTAGCGGCAGCGGTCGATTTGGTCGCCATCTAAAACCTTTATATTCAACGTCCGGGGGCCTTAAATATAAGGTGGCCTCTCCGTCCGACCGGGCGCTCACATATAATTAAAGTGAGCCTCCCGAAAATTCCCATCGACCGCAATGCGGTCATTCATTCACTTTCTCAAGAAACATCCCTTAATTCCGGGTCCGCCCTTCCCTCCAATGCTTCTCGTTCCTGCTCCTTCAACGTCCGCAGGTTATCGTAAACATCGTCTCTCATATCATTGGAAAGGCGTTTCTGTTCCTCTTGAATCTCGTCTTGCAAGTCCGTGTTCTTGTACAGTGCGAAGGTTTCTTCCCAGCCTTCTTCGGCAATTTCAATGTCGGCGGTGGGCTTGGCAAAAAATGCATGCTCGAAAACCCGAGGACCCGAAATCTGATCCAGGATATCCGTATAATCGCTTTTCTTGAGGTGGCGTTTCAATCCATCTGTGTCAAGGCCCACTTCCCCGGCCAATGTCTTTAAAACCTCTTGCCGCAGATTGTCAAGGCCGAGAGCAGAAAAGGAAAGGGTTCCAAGGCGTTCCCCGACTTTGTCATAGAGCCCCGGATGACCGACCAAGGTCGCCAAAAGGATATGTTCACGCAGCGCATGGGCATCGATTTTAACCGCCGCCCCGGCCCCTGCGCCGACGCTCGATACCGGGGCTAAGGCGCGTCCACCGCCGCGTTTGCCCGACCCGCCACCAGCCGCCCTGCTCCCGGCCCACAGGCGATCCTTAAAATCTCTCGAGAAATGCGCCCGAACGGTGCTGTCCGAAATCGACCGGGCATGGTCTTCCAGCGCCTTTTGCACACTGGCGCGCTGTTCCGGCGTTTTTGGCACTCTGCCGCCGGTTTCCATGCGCCACAGCACCTCTGACAAGGGCTCTGCCCGGGCGATAACATCGGTCATCGCCTGACGGCCCGAAGACGCAATCAGGGAATCCGGGTCTTCGCCATCGGGCAGGGACGCAAAACGCAGCGCATATCCGGGGTTCAGCAGTGGCAAGGCGCGTATCGCCGCCTTGGTCGCGGCGCGGGCGCCCGCCGCGTCGCCATCGAAGCACAGCACCGGTTCACGAACGACCCGCCACAGCTCGCCAATCTGATCCTCGGTCAGGGCCGTGCCCAGCGGTGCGACGGCATTTTCGAACCCGGCATGGCTCAAGGCGATCACATCCATATAACCTTCGGTGACGATCACGGTTTCCTGTTTGCGCGCCGCCCCCAGCGCATGGTGCATGCCGTACAGCACGGAACCCTTATGAAACAGCGGCGTTTCCGGGGAATTCAGGTATTTCGCCATTTTCGAGTCTTTATCCAGAATCCGCCCGCCAAAGGCGATCACCCGGCCCCGTTTATCGGTAATCGGGAATATGACGCGCCCCCGGAACCGGTCATATGATTGTCGGGCCGATTCACGCCCCTCCGGGACGACCGGACCTTGGCGATCATTTCCAGCGTCTTGGTATGCTTCAGGCTGGATCAGCAGCCCGCCCTCGATCATCAATTCCTCGGAAATACCCTCGCGCTTCAATGCCGCCTTGATGACGCCCCGACCGTCGGGCGCAAACCCCAGTCGAAACTTGGCGATGGTGGCGTCGCTTAAACCCCGGTCGCGCAAGTACTCAAGGCCGACGCGGCCTTCGGGC
>JABGRG010000163.1 GCA_018648445.1 Rhodospirillales bacterium
AATGCGCCGCACGCCAAAGGCTTCCAGGCCACGGATGAAGTGCAGTTTCTCCTCGATGGAAAACAGGCGCTTCTCAATCTGAAGGCCGTCACGAAGGGATTCGTCTTCAATCAGTACGTTCGCCGGAAGCCCTAGCATTAGGATGCAATTTCCTCTTGGGGATTGAGCCGAAGTTATCGGCTTGTATTTAAGCCCCGAGGAAAAATAACTGCAAATACCAATATCTGACGTATGCCAAACATTAGGTTAATTTTTGCCTGCCAGCAGAACGTTATCTCAGCTTGACGGTTTGCCCTGTTTCGGCGGCTGTTTTAACAGCCGTTATGACGCGCAGGGTCTCCAGCCCTTCGCGGCCCGAAACGATGGGTTCGGCGCGGCCCAAGCAAACATCTGAAAAATGCTGAATTTGCAAGGCCAGCGGATCATCGGCTCTGACTGGTAGGGAGGTTCGCGAAATCGGCTCCCACCAACTGGCCTTGTCCTTGTATTGCCAAAGGCTAAGGTCGGGAATGGACAGCGATCCTTTTGATCCGCCCAGCACGTAGCAGCTTTCGCGGGTGGGGGGGTAGGCCGGGTTTTCGCCGGCGGTCATCTCCCAGCTCCAGGGCGCGGCGATGGCGTCGGACACCGATACCGTTCCAATGGCTCCGTTTTCGAAAAACAGCAAAATACCTGCCGTTTCCTCAACAGCGTTGCCACGGTAGGCGTTGGATTCGTGGGCCGAAACGCTTGTTACATCGCCGCACAGATAGCGAAGAAGATCGATGTCGTGGATCAAATTCACGAGTATGGGGCCTGCGCCTTTTTCACGTCGCCAGGCCACGTCGAAGTAGTCATCGGGTTTGAAAAACCAGCACGTGCCCTGTACCGCATGGACATTGCCAATCGCCCCTTCCTCGATCAATTTTTTGGCTTTCTGGATCAGAGGATTGTGACGGCGGTGGTGGCCAACCAACAACGGCACGCCCGCGGCCTCGGCACGCGCAACCAGTTTTTCCGCTCCGGCCACATCGTCGGCAATGGGTTTTTCCACCAGTGCTGCTATTCCCGCGTCGATGCACTCCAGGCCGTTTTCGACATGAACCTGGTTCGGCGTCGCGATAATGACCCCGTCAGGCCGGTCCTGGGCAAGCATGTCGGCGAGGCTATTGAAATACGGGACGCCATTGTCCACCGCGATGGCCTCGGCCCCTTCCCACGGATCAACGATGGATGCCAGACGGGCCTCGCGTTTAACCTGTTCGACATGGCGTACGCCAATCAGCCCAGCGCCCATCACCGCAATTCGCGCGGATTTCGATTTTTCGAGACCGGCTTCCATGTCTTCTCCCATATGACAAAGTCTTCTTGTTTCCGGCTCGCATTAAAACACTCCGGAAAAAATAACTGCAAATACCAATGGCGCATACATACCAAATATCATGTTAAATTTTTAGACAAAACATAGACACCATCGGGTGTGCGAGATGACGGGTTGAATGCTGCTCTATAATCTTGAAAAATAATGGAATTCGAAAGATGATTAGGGGACGCTCATAAAAAGATGATTAGGGGACGCTCATAAAAGGTGAGCCTTTCGGGGGGTGGGTCGTGGTATTTCGGCGGGCATTTCTTCTTCTTATTCAGGTATGTCTCGCTCTCAGCGTTTGTTCTCAGGCAAATGCCAGCAGCCACAACGCGACCCCCGATACGGGCAAAGCCCTCTCTATCGCGATTACCTCCGACTATCCGCCGTTCATGGCGGAACTGCCCGATGGCCAGCCAACCGGCTTGATTCTGGAAATGTGGCGAGCCTGGAGCGAGACCACCGGAACGCCCATCGAATTCGTCAGCAGCGATTGGGCGGGAACGCTGGAAAATCTGAAATCGGGCAAGGCGGATATTCATTCAGGCATGTTCAGCAGCGCCGAGCGGAAGGCCTGGATCGATTTTTCCGAACCCATCCACGAAATCAAGACGGCCATTTATTCAAGGCGGGTCGATGGCGGTGAGGTCACGCTCAAGTCCCTCAACGGCCAAAAGGTCGGCGTTCTTAAAGGCGGCTTTCAGGAACAGCACCTGAGGGATACGGCCCCTGACATAATTCTGGTCCCATTCGAGGGCGGTAGGGCGCTGGTGCGCGCTCTTCTTGCGGGCGAGGTCCGGGCGATCGTGCACGAGGTTCCCGCCGTTCAGGCCGAACTGGCGAAACTCAGCCTGGGGGGTGCTGTTCTTCGCAATACCGATGGCGGTTTCGGGAATTTCCTGCGCGCTGGTGTGCGCAAGGGTGCTTCGCGCCTTTTGCAACAGATCAATGATGGCTTTGCTGCGATTCCCGCCCAAATCCTCGCCGAGATCGAAAAACGCTGGCTACCCAACCCTCTGGACCATTTTTTCGTCGGTGCTTCGGGCGCGATGGAATTTACCGCCGCCGAGAAAGAGTGGCTTGCGGAACACCCGGTTATCCACCTTGCTGTCACCACCTTTATCAAACCCGTCGACATTTTGACCTCTTCGGGCGAGTACTCGGGCCTCAATGCAGACCTGATCAATCTTCTAAACCGCAAGCTGGGTGTCACCATCGTTCCCGACTTCAACCGCAAATGGGGGGATGTGGTTGACAAGGTTATGACGGGGCGGGTGGATGGCGCATTCAGCCTGTCGCGCACGCCCGAGCGGGAAGAGAATATCCTTTTCACCCGCCCTTACGCCTTTGATTCCATCGTTGTCGTTGTGCGCAAGGGCGACGAGCGAATCCGTCAATGGGAAGATCTGGCTGGACGGACCGTGTCGGTCACCAAAGGAATGGCCGTGGCAGAGATGCTAAAAGACGTTGTGGGCAAGGGACGTATTGTCGAGGTCGAGACAGAGACGAACGGCCTGAAACAGCTTTTCGCCAGCAAAATAGACGCCCACATCTCCTACCTTCTGCCCTATGGCAACGCCCAGCGCGAAAACAAGGTGTCGGGGGTGGGCATTGCTGTGCAAAAGAACGTCGAGGGCGGAACGTTGCGCATCGGCGTGCCAAAGGACCGGCCCGAACTGTACTCTATTTTGCGCAAGGGCCTGAACGCGACTACGCACGAGGAGTTGACCGAGATACGAAACCGTTGGCTCTTTCCTGATACTCTTGAATCCTCGTCAAGAATCTCTTTGAGCCCCGCCGAGCAGCGCTGGCTGGAGGCCCATGGCAAAATCCGCGTTCAAAATGAGCAGGACTGGGCGCCATTCAATTTCACCGATCTGGGCCAGCCGGCGGGTTATTCCATCGACTACATAAAACTGCTGGCCAAGAAAATTGGCATCAAGATTGAATTCGTCTCCGGACCTACCTGGGCGGGGTTCATGGAGATGATCAAAACCGGACATCTGGACGTGATGGTGAACATCACCAAAACCCCGGACCGGGAAAAATTCATTCATTTCACCCAGCCCTTCGCCGGCAACCCGTCAGTTATCGTGGTGCGCGACGACGAAGACCGCATCAAGGTGATGAGCGACCTCAAGGGGCTGTCGGTGGCCGTTCCCGAGGGCTTCTTCTATCAGGAAATAATCCAGCGCAAACACCCGGCCATCAAATTGCACCTCGTAAAAAGCCAGACCGAGGCTCTGCAGGCGGTTTCCCAGGGATATGCCGACGCGGCCGTGGGTGGCGTTGCCGTCGTGACCCATTTGATCCGGGAGAACCTCCTGACGAACCTGCGTCTGGCCGGTGGCACCGGCGATGAGGATCTTGATAACGAACTGAGCATTGGGGTGCGCCAGGACTGGCCGATGATGCGGACCATTCTGGACAAGGCGATCCGCGCCGTCACCCCCGAGGAATTAGCGAAGCTGCGTGAAACCTGGCTCGGCTCCAAGCGCGAACCGATCGACGAGCGGGTGAGTCTGAACGATGGCGAACGGCGCTGGCTTTCGATCCACAAAAACCTGCGCCTCGGTGTCGATCCGTCGTGGCCGCCCTTCGATTTTGTCGAGGGCAACGTCCACCAGGGCCTGTCTGCCGATGTGCTTTCCACCCTGGCCTTGCGCTTGGGGCTGGACTTTAAGCGGGCGGAGGGACTTACCTGGAACGAGGTTCTGGACGGTGCGAAAAATCGCAAGTTAGACCTCATCTCGTTGTGCAACGATACGCCTGAACGTCGAAAATACCTTTCTTTCACCCAACCCATCGCCAGCGTACCAAGTGTCATAGCCACGCGCTCCGACTTCCGAACGGTACGCAACCTGACCGACTTGTCCGACGACAAAATTGCCTTGGTCAAGGGCCACGCCATCCAGGATATCGTGCGCGCCAAGTTCCCAAATCTGCCGATCCAAGAAGTGGAGACGCCGCTGGACGGACTGAACGCCGTGGCTTCAGGCGACATGGATGCCTATGTGGGGAACCTGGGTGTCATCAACCACCTTGTGCGCAAGAACAACCTGCATAACGTGAAGGTGGCGGCCAATGCCGGCTTCCCCAACCAGCAGCTTCGCATTTGCGTGCGCTCGGACTGGCCGCAGCTTGTGCGCATCCTCAACAAGGGGCTGGCCTCTATTTCCAAGGACGATCTCTGGGCAATCCAGGAAAAATGGATGTCACTGGAAGTCTCGGCACCGGAGGACGCTGAAGACGAGGCCTTGATTAGCGGTCCCGTGCTGTGGCTAGCGGGCGCAGCCGTTCTGGTGTTTGTTGCCCTCGTGTTTTTGGTGCGCATCCTGATGCGCTCCTCCAAGGGGGATGCGCTGGCGTTCCAGTTGGGCTCGTTGCGGTTCCGGGTGTTGATCCTCTCAACACTGGGCGTGTTCGCTGCTGTGGTGCTGGTGCTGGCGTGGGTTGGCTTGAACCACAACAAGGAAAAAATGTTGGCCTCGGTCGGGGGCGAACTCAATGTGGTTCAACAGAGCACAGCGGACCGCCTGGACATGTGGGTCAAGGAAAGAAGCTCATTCCTGGCTCAGTTTGGACGAAACATAGAGCTGGTCACCATCGCGGCGCGCCTGCTTCAGGTTCCGCCCGACCGCGAGACCCTGATGGCTTCGGCACCCTTGCGTGAGGCGCGTGCCTTCTTCAGGCGCAACAGTGATCAGTTCGGGGATCTGGGTTTCTTCATAATTAGCCCGGACGGCGTCAGCATTGGTTCCCGGCGCGACACCAACATCGGCACGCCAAATTTCATTTCCGAACAAAGGCGATCCCTCATCGATTTGGTGTGGGGCGGTAAGACGGTTTTGATCCCGCCATTGCGCTCCGACGTGTCCCTGGCCAAGACTGGAGAAACCGCCAAATCGGACAAGAAACCGCCAACCATGTTCTTCGCCACGCCCATTCAGGAAGACGACGGGTCGGTTTTGGCGATCCTTACCCAGCGCATTGATCCGCAACAAGAATTTTCCCGCGTTCTCCATTCGGGCCGGATTGGGGAAACCGGGGAAACATATGCCTTTGACGAGGACGGCCTGATGCTGTCGCAAAGCCGCTTCGACAAGGAACTGAAGGATATCGGTCTTATGGGGGAGGGCGAAAGCAGCTCCCTCAATGTAATGATCCGCGACCCGGGCCAACGTCTCTCGGTTGATCAACCCCACCGGGGTTACGATGGATTGCCGCTGACCCGCATGGCCAACGCTGCCGTGACCGGTCAGGCCGGCGTGGACCTTGATGGTTACCGCGACTATCGCGGTGTGCCGGTCCTTGGCGCGTGGACCTGGATGGAAGACCTGGGTTTGGGCGTTGCCACGGAAATCGATCAGGAGGAAGCTCTTTCCACCTACGAGACGTTCCGGATAACGGTGTTGGGCGTGTTGGCCATAACCCTGATCCTGTCGGCTGGCTCGACCC
>JABGRG010000033.1 GCA_018648445.1 Rhodospirillales bacterium
CGCGAAGGCGGCCGCACCGTGGGTGCCGGCGTCGTTGCATCGGTTATCGAGTAAAGCTGAAAACAACGCCGGCAATATTTCCGGTGAGATGGGCTAAGTGATGGAAAGTCAAAACATAAGAATCCGGCTCAAGGCGTTTGATCATCGAATTCTTGATCAATCCGCCCGCGAGATCGTAAGTACGGCTCGGCGGACCGGCGCCGAAGTGCGCGGACCAATTCCCCTGCCGACGCGGTTGGAGCGGTTCACGGTGTTGCGCTCGCCGCACATCGATAAGAAGTCGCGCGAGCAATTCGAAATTCGCACGCATAAGCGGGTCCTCGACATTATCGACCCGACGCCGCAGACGGTAGATGCGTTGATGAAGCTCGATTTGGCCGCTGGCGTCAACGTTGAGATCAAGTTGTAAGGGTAGCGACGATGCGTACCGGTTTAATTACGCGAAAGCTCGGCATGACGCGCGTGTTCGCTGAAAACGGAAGCCATGTTCCGGTCACCGTTTTGAAAGTGGACAGCTGTCAGGTCGTAGCCCATCGCACAGAAGAAAACGACGGCTACAACGCCCTTCAACTGGGGTGTGCTGAAGCCAAGGTGAAAAACGTAGGCAAGGCCATGCGCGGTCACTTCGCCAAGGCGAAGGTTGAGCCCAAGAAACGCTTGGTCGAATTCCGCATTTCATCGGATGCCTTCGTCGACGTGGGGGCCGAGTTGTCGGCCGATCACTTCGTCGTCGGACAGTTCGTCGACGTTAGCGGGACTTCGATCGGCAAGGGCTTCGCCGGTGTCATGAAGCGGCACGGTTTTGCCGGTCTGCGGGCCTCTCACGGTGTTTCTATCAAACACCGCAGCGGCGGTTCCACCGGTCATGCACAGGATCCGGGACGCGTTTTCAAAGGCAAGAAAATGGCGGGCCAGATGGGCAACGAACGGGTGACGACCCAAAATCTGGAAATCGTCTCCACCGATGCCGAGCGTGGCCTGATTTTGGTTAAAGGTCCGGTTCCGGGCTCCAAGGGTGGCTATCTGCTGGTTAGCGACGCGGTCAAACGAGCCGCTCCGGCCGACCTGCCGTTCCCGGCTTCACTGCGCAGCGAAACGCCGTCGCAGGTCGCCGAGAGCGAGGAAGCCGCGCCCGAGGCCGTCGCCGACGACGTGTCCGAGGCTGCGGCCGCGGCAGACGCCGACGAGAAAAAGGAATAGGCGGCTATGAAGTGCGACGTCATCAGCCTTGACAACAAAAAGGTCGGCAGCATCGACCTGGACGAAGCGGTATTCGGGGTTCCCGTACGTACGGACATCCTGGGGCGCATGGTCAACTGGCAACTCGCCAAGCGGCGGGCCGGTACCCACAAGGTAAAGACCTTGGCCGAAGTCCGAGGGACGACAGCCAAACCGTTTAAGCAAAAAGGCACAGGCCGGGCCCGTCAGGGCAGCGCCCGGGCACCGCAGTTGCGGGGCGGCGGCGTGTCTTTCGGACCGGTGGTGCGCTCCCACGCGCACAAGCTGCCGAAGAAAGTCCGGCAACTGGCATTGAAGACGGCCCTTTCGGCCAAGCAGTCCGAAGGCAAGCTGATTGTTCTCGACAGCGCCAAAATGAAGGACGCGAAGACCAAGGAATTGAAGGGCAGTCTGGCCAAATTGGGTTGGGTTTCCGCCTTGGTGATCGATGGGGCCGAACTGGACCTGAACTTCGCACTGGCGTCGCGCAACATCATCGGCCTGGACGTACTTCCGAGCCAGGGCGCCAACGTTCACGACATTCTTCGCCGCGACACCCTGGTGCTGACCAAGGATGCCGTCGCCAATTTGGTGGAGCGCTTGAAATGAAGAGTTACAACGGAACAGGCGGCAAAGGCGTAGCCCCGTCGAAGGGGCGGATGTACGAAATTATCCGCAAGCCCATCATTACGGAAAAAGCGACCCTGATGTCCGAATTCAATCAGGTGAGTTTCAGCGTTCCCCTGGATGCCTCGAAGCCCGAGATAAAAGCTGCCATCGAGGACCTGTTCAAGGTCAAGGTTACGGCGGTGAATACCCTGCGGGCCAAGGGCAAAGTGAAACGTTTCCGCGGACAGATCGGCAAGCGGGTGGATACCAAGAAGGCGATCGTGACGCTGGCCGAAGGCCAGTCCATCGACGTCACCACGGGGGTTTGATCCATGGCGTTAAAACAATTCAACCCGACAACCCCGGGGCGGCGCGGCCTGGTTCTGGTCGACCGTTCGGAATTGTGGAAGGGGAAACCGGAACGGTCCCTGACCGAGGGTTTGCGAAAGAAGGGCGGCCGCAACAACATGGGCCGGATCACCGCGCGCAGGCGGGGTGGCGGACATAAGCGGCGCTATCGCATTGTTGACTTCAAGCGGCAGAAATATGGCATGTCGGCCACGGTCGAGCGCATCGAATACGACCCCAACCGGACCGCGTTTATCGCGCTCATCCGGTATGACGATGGTGAACTTGCCTACATCCTCGCGCCCCAGCGCTTAGGCGTTGGCGACAAGGTGGTGTCCGGCGAAGAAGCCGATATCCGTCCCGGCAATGCGATGCCGCTTCAGAGTATCCCGGTCGGCACGATCATCCATAATGTCGAGATGAAGATCGGCAAGGGTGGACAGATCGCGCGTTCGGCGGGAACGTACGTTCAGTTGATTGGTAAGGACCGTGGTTACGCGCAGCTCCGCCTCAGCTCGGGTGAGCTCAGGATGGTGCGGGCCGAATGCATGGCCACCATCGGCGCGGTTTCCAACTCGGACCAGCAGAACATCAAGCTGGGCAAGGCCGGTCGCAAGCGTTGGCTGGGCAAACGCCCGAGCGTTCGCGGCGTTGCCATGAACCCGATTGATCATCCGCATGGCGGCGGCGAAGGCCGCACCTCGGGCGGTCGTCATCCGGTTACTCCGTGGGGCAAGCCCACCAAGGGTAAACGGACCCGTAGAAATAAAAAGACGGACGCGCTGATTATGCGGCGTCGTCACAAGAAGTAGAGGAGAGCTGTCGTGGCACGTTCCGTTTGGAAGGGTCCCTTTGTGGACGGCTACCTTTTCAAGAAGGTGGAGAAAACCCGCAGCTCGGGCCGTAACGAGATCATCAAGACTTGGTCGCGCCGGTCCACGATCATTCCCCAGTTTGTGGGGCTGACGTTCGGCGTTTACAACGGCAAGAAATTTGTGCCGGTGCTGGTGACGGAAGACATGATCGGACACAAGTTTGGTGAATTTTCACCGACCCGTTCATTCTTCGGCCATGCGGCCGACAAGAGGGCGAAGAGGCTATAAAGATGGGCAAGAAATCAGCCAAACGGCAACTTGCCGACAACGAAGCGATGGCTTACGCCAAGTATTTGCGGACGAGCCCGCAGAAAGCGAACTTGGTGGCGCAGTCCATTCGCGGCAAGTCCTGCGAGACGGCTCTGGCGGAGTTGACGTTTTCTCAAAAACGTATCGCCGGAGAGGTCAAGAAGGTTTTGGAGTCGGCCATAGCAAATGCCGAAAACAATCATCAGCTCGACGTGGACCAGCTTTTCGTCGCCGAGGCGACGGTCGGCAAAACACTCGTCATGAAGCGTTTCCGGGCCCGTGCCCGCGGCCGCGTCGGACGAATTCAAAAGCCGATAAGTAACCTTCGTCTGGTAGTGCGCGAGCGCGAGGAGACAGCGTAATGGGTCAGAAGGTCAACCCGATCGGACTTCGGCTGGGTATCAACCGCACCTGGGATTCGCGGTGGTATGCTGATCGTAATTACGCGAAGCTTCTGCACTCGGATTTGAAAATTCGTGCGTTCGTGCGTGAGAAGCTCGCCCAAGCCGGCGTGTCGCGGATCATTATCGAACGGCCGGCCAAGATGGCCCGTGTGACCATTCACACGGCGCGTCCTGGCGTGGTTATCGGCAAAAAAGGCGCTGATATCGAAAAGCTTCGGCAGGAACTGGCGAAGATGACGGGCAGCGACGTTCACCTGAACATCGTTGAAGTTCGCAAGCCCGAGATCGACGCTCAACTGGTTGCCGAAAACATTTCGCAGCAGCTCGAACGTCGTGTCGCCTTCCGGCGCGCAATGAAGCGAGCGGTTCAGTCGGCCATGCGCCTCGGCGCGGAAGGCATCCGCATCAACTGCGGCGGACGGCTGGGCGGTGCGGAAATCGCGCGCATGGAATGGTACCGCGACGGTCGCGTTCCGCTTCATACGCTGCGTGCCGATATCGATTACGGCGAAATAACGGCGAATACGACTTACGGCACCTGCGGCATCAAGGTCTGGATCTTCAAGGGTGAAATCATGGCCCACGATCCCATGGCCCAGGATAAGAAAACGGGCGATCAGCAGCAGCCCGCGCGGTAGGCCGGTCGGTTTAGGTTTAGGCCATAAAATTGGGCCTGTGATTTTAGGTTTAGGAAAGACGGAAAACGATGCTTAGTCCCAAACGCACCAAGTTCCGCAAAGCGCATAAAGGTCGTATCCACGGCAAGGCGCAGCGTGGAAGCCGACTGACATTCGGTGCTTTCGGTCTGAAGGCGCTGTCCGCGGAACGGATTACCGCTCGTCAGATCGAAGCCGCGCGGCGGGCGATTACCCGCCACATGAAGCGCGCAGGCCGTGTCTGGATCCGGGTCTTCCCGGACGTGCCGGTCTCAAGCAAGCCCGCCGAAGTTCGTCAGGGTAAGGGTAAAGGCACCCCCGAATATTGGGCCTGCCGGGTCAAGGCAGGGCGGATCATGTTCGAGGTTGACGGCGTGCCGCGCGATGTTGCCCAACGGGCCTTCGAGCTGGCGTCCGCCAAACTGCCGATCAAAACCCGCTTCGTGGCGCGTTTAGGCGAGGAGGGTTAAGAAAATGAAATCGGCCGATATCCGAGCCAAGAGCGACGACGAACTGAAGGATCAGCTCGTCGACCTTCGCAAAGAAGCGTTTAACCTGCGATTTCAGGCGGCCAGCGGCCAGCTTGAAAACACCGCCCGGGTGCAGCAGGTGCGCCGCGACATCGCTCGCATCAAAACCATTCTCGGCGAACGCCCGAGCGTCGCGTCGTAAGAGAGGAAAGACAATGTCGAGGCGAGTTTTGCAAGGGGTCGTAGTCAGCGACAAGATGGACAAGACGATTGTCGTCAAGGTCGAACGCAGGCTGATGCACCCGCTTTATAAGAAATTCATTCGTCGCTCAAAAAAGTATGCGGCGCACGATGAAGGCAATATTTCGAAAGTCGGCGACGTGGTTGAAATCCGCGAATGCCGTCCCCTTTCGAAGCGCAAACGGTGGGAAGTGGTCGGCGAAAGCGCGGCATAGGCGCTGGCGGACTGTAAAGGACAAAGACAATGATTCAGGTCCAAACCAATTTGGATGTTGCCGACAATTCGGGCGCTCGCCGGGTGCAGTGCATCAAGGTGCTGGGTGGCTCGAAGCGCAGGTTCGCGTCGGTCGGCGATGTGATCGTCGTGACCGTCAAGGAAGCGATACCGCGCGGTCGTGTAAAAAAGGGCGAAATCCTCAAGGCCGTCATCGTGCGTACGGCGAAGGACATTCGCCGCGCCGATGGAACGGCGATCCGATTTGACCGCAACGCGGCCGTTCTGATCAATCCGCAGGGCGAGCCCATCGGAACCCGTATCTTTGGCCCGGTAACCCGCGAGCTGCGTGCCAAAAAGTACATGAAGATTATTTCTCTCGCGCCCGAGGTGTTGTGATGCCGAGGAAACTCAAAATCAAAAAGGGTGATCAGGTGATCGTCCTTTCGGGACGGGACAAAGGCAGAAAAGGTGAAGTTCTGCGCGTCCTTCCCAAAGATAACCGGGCTTTGGTCCAAGGCGTGAATATGGTCAAGCGCCATACGCGTCCGACCCAAATGCAGGCCGGTGGAATTATCGAGCGCGAGGCGTCGATTCACATCTCCAACCTGTCGCTGATCGATCCCAAAAGCGGCGATGCGACGCGGGTTGGCTACAAGATCCTCGATGACCAGCGCAAGGTCCGCTATTCGAAGCGGTCCGGCGAAGTCATTGACGTGTAAGGGGCCCAAGCGATGACACGCCTTCAAGAACACTATCGGAAGAATGTTATAGCGTCCCTGGTCGAAGAGTTCGGGTACGAAAATCCCATGCAAGTCCCGAAACTTGAAAAAATCGTCGTCAACATGGGTGTTGGCGAGGCGACCCAGGACACCAAGAAACTTGACATTGCGGTTCAGGAAATGACCGAGATCACCGGCCAGAAGCCGATCCAGATCAAGGCCACGAAATCTGTTGCCGCGTTCAAGTTGCGTGAAGGAATGACGGTCGGTTGCAAAGTGACATTGCGTCGCGACCGGATGTTTGAATTTTTGGATCGTCTGATCAACATCGCGCTGCCACGTGTTCGCGACTTCCGCGGAGTTTCGGGAACGAGCTTCGACGGTCGCGGGAACTTCGCGATGGGTCTCAAGGAACAGATCATTTTCCCCGAGATCAATTACGACAAGGTCGACCAGATCCGTGGCATGGACGTGGTGATCTGCACTACAGCCCCGACCGACGCTGAAGCCAAGGCGTTGCTCAAGGGCTTCGACATGCCGTTTAACAGTTAGGCCGACGGAGACATTCGGAATGGCAAAGACAAGCGCCATCGAACGGAATAAGAAACGCGAGCGGTTGATTAAGAAGTACACCGCGAAGCGAGATCGCCTGAAAGCGCAGGCGAAAGATACGACTCTCTCTCCGGAAGAGAGGTTTAGCGCGCGCCTTAAGTTGGCGCAGCTTCCCAGGAATTCAGCCCCCGTGCGGCTGCGTCTGCGTTGCGAGCTTTCGGGCCGTCCGCGCGGTAATTACCGGAAGTTCAAATTGTCGCGTATCGCGCTACGCGATCTTGCATTGCAGGGGCAAATCCCCGGCATGGTTAAGTCGAGCTGGTAGGAGGGCGACGCAAATGTCTATGAGCGATCCCCTGGGCGATATGCTAACACGCATCCGGAACGGTCAGCGCGCGCACAAGGAAACTGTGCTCGCTCCGGCATCAAAGTTGCGTAGCAATGTGCTGGAAGTTTTCAAACGCGAGGGCTTTATTCGCGGATTTTCGCAGTACGAGGTCCGTCCGGGCGTGAATGAGATCAAGATCGAACTCAAATATCACGAGGGTGAACCGGTTATCCGCGAACTCCGTCGTATTTCGAAGCCGGGACGCCGGGTTTATTCCGGCATCAAGGATCTTCCTCGGGTTTACAACGGTCTTGGAATCTCAATTCTGTCGACGCCGCGAGGCGTTTTGTCGGATGCCGAGGCACGTGCCGCGAATGTTGGCGGCGAAGTCCTCTGCCGG
Source organism: Rhodospirillales bacterium (assembly GCA_018648445.1). The sequence continues at coordinate 7,286 of JABGRG010000033.1, forward strand.
GTTTTCTAGAGTTGCGAGTGTAGGAGACGGTTATGTCGCGCATCGGAAAAAATCCGGTCCAAGTTCCCGACGGGGTGAATGTCGCCATCGCGGGAAACGAAGTCAGCGTCAAAGGGAAACTCGGCGAATTGTCGGTTGCCCTGACGGATGACGTGAGCGTCACGCAAGACGGGAACCTCATTTGGGTCAAGCCGCTCAGCGAGAGCGTCAAGGCCCGGAAAATGTGGGGAACGGCGAAAAGCGTGATCGAGAATTTGGTCACCGGGGTTAGTCAAGGGTTCACGCGGAATCTTGAGATAAACGGCGTCGGTTACCGCGCTCAGCTTCAGGGTAAAGACCTGGTTCTGCAGCTCGGCTTTAGCCACGACGTCATTTATAAGATCCCGGAGGGTATCAACATCCAATGTCCCGACCTGACGCACATTAATATTTCGGGTGCGAGTAAACAGCAGGTTGGACAGGTCGCGGCAGATATCCGGGCGTTTCGTCCGCCGGAGCCCTACAAGGGCAAGGGCGTCAAATACGCTGATGAGATAATTCTGCGCAAAGAAGGCAAGAAGAAATAAGCCATGTCGGATGCAAAGAGACTTTTCGAACGTCGGAAAATCCGCTCGCGCTTCAAGATCGCGAAGCGCGCAGGCGGCCGGGTTCGGCTTTCCGTTTTTCGTTCCAGCCAGCATATTTATGCGCAAGTCATCGACGACCGCAAAGGCCTTACGGTGGCTGCGGCTTCGACGCTGGAGAAGGACTTGCGTGGCAAGCTGAAATCGGGCGCGGACATTGCCGCAGCGGGCGAGGTTGGCAAACTGGTTGCCGAACGCGCCACGGCGGCCGGGATTAAAGACGTTATATTTGATCGTGGCGGTTATCGCTTCCACGGTCGAATCAAAGCGCTAGCAGATGCGGCCCGCGAGGGCGGCCTGTCGTTCTAGGGAGTTTGATTGATGGCAAGAACACCCAACACGAAACGGGGTGAGTTCGGACGGGACCGTCAGGCCCACGAAGAACCGGAACTCCTGGACAAGCTGGTCCATATCAACCGCGTCGCGAAAGTGGTGAAGGGCGGTCGTCGCTTTTCATTCGCCGCTCTCGTCGTTGTTGGTGATGGCCGCGGCCGGGTCGGTTTCGGCACGGGCAAGGCGCGTGAAGTGCCTGAGGCGATCCGAAAAGCGACCGAGTCTGCGAAACGCGAGATGATTCGCGTTCCGCTTCGCGAAGGCCGCACGCTGCACCACGACGTTGCCGGACGCTTCGGCGCCGGGCGGGTGGTTGTTCGCTCGGCACCTCCGGGTACCGGCATCATTTGCGGCGGCCCGATGCGCGCTGTCTTCGAGACCATGGGCGTGCAGGATGTGGTGGCCAAATCAATCGGTTCCGCCAACCCGCATAACATGATCAAGGCGACGTTCGAAGCGCTCACCAGCTGCATGTCTCCGCGTGGCGTTGCTGCCAAGCGCGGCATCAAGGTCGGTGAGATCGTATCGCGCCGCAGCGGCGGTGCCGCGGCAGCCGCCGCCGCCGGTAAGGAGTAAAGCCAATGGCGGATAAAAAGAAGGCGACTCTGACGGTCACGCAGATCGGAAGCCCGATCGGCCGCAGAAAAGACCAGCGCCAGACCTTGGTCGGCCTTGGACTAAATAAAATGCACAAGACGCGGGAACTCGAAGATACCCCGTCGGTGCGCGGGATGATCGACAAGGTCAAACACTTGGTTCGGGTTGGCGACGCGGGCTAGGGCCCGTTTCCGGATCAGGGGAAAAAGGATAACGCGACAATGAGACTCAACGAGCTTCGTGACAACCCCGGCGCCCGCAAAGTGCGCAAGCGCGTGGGGCGTGGCATCGGGTCGGGCACCGGTAAGACCTCTGGCAAGGGCCAGAAGGGGCAGAAGTCGCGCAGCGGCGTGTCGCTGCTTGGTTTCGAGGGCGGGCAAATGCCGCTCTATCGGCGCCTTCCCAAACGCGGTTTCAAGAACATTTTCCGCAAGGAATTTCTCGTCGTCAATCTCGGTGGTCTTCAAAAGGCGCTGGACGCGGGCAAGCTGGATGCCAAAAAGACGGTCGACGAAGAAGCCCTTCGCGCCGCCGGTTTGGTCAGCAAAACCCGTGACGGCATTCGCCTGCTTGCCAAGGGCGAGCTGAAAACCAAATTGACGATTGAAGTGGACGGCGCTTCCAAAACGGCTATCGAGGCCGTCGAAAAAGCCGGTGGGAAGGTCATTCTTCGCGCCCCGGCCGTTCCTGCTGCACCTGCTTCTGAAGAGAAGGCCGACGCCTAGGCTTTTGCCTGGTCCGGGACTGAGAATATGACATCTGCCGCCGAGCAACTTGCCGCCAACATCAACTTCGGAGCCTTTTCCAAGGCCACCGAATTGAAGAAGCGTATCTGGTTCACGCTGGGTGCGCTGGTGGTGTATCGGCTTGGAACATACATCCCGTTGCCCGGCATTGACGCCGTGGTCCTCGAGGATATTTTCGCCCGGCAGGCCGGCGGCATCCTGGGCATGTTCGATATGTTCGCGGGTGGTGCGCTGCGGCGTATGACCATCTTCGCCCTGAACATCATGCCGTACATTTCGGCGTCGATTATCATGCAGCTTCTGACCGCGGTTTCGCCGCAGATGGAGGCGCTGAAAAAGGAAGGCGAGTCGGGCCGCAAGAAGATCAACCAGTACACCCGTTACGGCACGGTGCTGATTTGCGCTTTGCAGGGATACGGCATTGCCGTGGGTCTGGAAGGGATGTCTTCCAGCGCCGGCGGCGCCGTCATGGACCCGGGCGTGTTCTTCCGTTTCACCACGGTCATTACGCTGATCGGCGGCACCATGTTCCTGATGTGGCTGGGCGAACAGATCACCCAGCGCGGCGTCGGCAACGGTATTTCGCTGATTATTTTCGCCGGTATCGTCGCCAACCTGCCGCAGGCCCTGGTGGGCACGCTGGAAATGGGGCGGACGGGCGCGATTTCGACCTTGTTCATCATCATCCTTCTGGCCATGGCGGTCGGCGTGATTTCGTTGATCATTTTCGTCGAGCGCGCGCAACGGCGCATCGTGGTCCAGTATCCCAAGCGCCAGGTCGGCAACCGCATGACCGGCGGGGAAAGCTCGCATCTTCCGCTGAAGCTGAATACCGCGGGCGTTATTCCGCCGATTTTCGCTAGTTCCATCCTGTTGCTGCCGATGACCATGATCGGGTTCGCCGCGGGAACCGGGCCGGACTGGCTGACCGATATAGCGGCTTATCTGGGCCGCGGCCAACCGCTGTATCTGTTGATGTACATTACGTTCATCGCTTTCTTCGCGTTCTTCTATACAGCCGTGGTCTTCAATCCGTCGGATACGGCAGAGAACCTCAAAAAGTACGGCGGTTTCGTGCCGGGAATTCGCCCGGGCAAGAATACGGCAGAATTTCTCGACCGGGTGTTGACCCGCCTGACGGTTGTCGGCGCTACGTATCTGGTTGGTGTTTGTCTGCTGCCTGAAATTCTGATTTCGCGCTTTTCCGTGCCGTTCTACTTCGGTGGAACCAGCCTACTGATCGTTGTCACGGTTACACTGGATACGGTGGCGCAAATTCAATCGCATCTGTTGGCCCACCAGTACGAAGGGCTGATCAAAAAATCAAAGTTGCGGGGGAGACGCGGATGAACCTGATATTGCTTGGTGCTCCGGGCGCCGGAAAGGGAACGCAGGCCAAAAGGCTGGAAGAGGCGTTTTCGATTATTCAGCTTTCGACCGGTGATATGTTGCGCGCCGAAGTGGCGTCTGGCAGCGATCTCGGTGCCGAAGCCAAAAAGATCATGGAAGCCGGCGCGCTGGTGCCGGACGATCTGATTATCGGCATGATCTCGAAGCGCATCGATCAGGATGACTGCAAGGGCGGTTTCATTCTTGACGGTTTTCCGCGGACGACACCGCAGGCCGAAGCGCTGGGCGAAATGCTCAAGGAAAAGAACCTTTCCCTTGATCACGTGCTGGAAATTCGCACCGACGACGATGCGATGGTTGCGCGGATCACCGGGCGTTACACCTGCGCCAAATGCGGTGCCGGTTATCATGATGAATTTCAAAAGCCTGCCGCAGAAGGCGTTTGCGACAAGTGCGGTGGAACCGAGTTTTCACGGCGCGCGGACGACAACGAAGAGACCGTTCGCTCGCGGCTTAAGGCTTATCACGACCAAACAGCACCCATCATCGCGTTCTATGGCGACGAGGGTGTGTGCAAGGCGGTGGACGGAATGGCGTCCATCGATGATGTAACGAAACAGTTGAAGGAGGCCATCGGCGGCTAGCGCGTGTTGACTTAGGGAGCACACTCCCTATAATCGCGCGCTTCTGAAATCCGATGAACCTCGTAACCGTTTGAAAACAAAGTGTAAGGAGTACTCACTTTGGCGCGAATCGCTGGCGTGAACATTCCGACCCAAAAGAGGGTCGTGATCGCCCTGACATATATCCACGGAATCGGGCGGACCAAAGCGCGGGAAATCTGCGAAGGGGTCGGCATTCCGTCGGAACGGCGTGTTAACGAATTGACCGATGATGAAACGGTCCGTATCCGCGAAGCCATCGACAAGGGCTTTACCGTCGAAGGCGACCTGCGGCGCGAGATTTCCATGAACATCAAGCGTCTCATGGATCTGGGCTGCTATCGCGGACTGCGGCATCGCCGTGGCCTGCCGGTCCACGGGCAAAGGACGCATACCAATGCGCGGACCCGTAAAGGTCCGGCCCGTCCGATCGCCGGTAAGAAGAAAGCTGTGAAGTAAGGGAACGATTGGTTATGGCGAAGGCATCAACTCAGCGTCCGCGTCGCCGCGAGCGGAAGAATATTGCATCCGGGGTCGCGCACGTAAACGCGACCTTCAACAACACGATGATTACGATTACCGATGTCCAGGGCAATGCGATTTCCTGGTCTTCGGCAGGAAGCCAAGGTTTCCGGGGGTCCCGGAAATCGACGCCTTATGCCGCACAGATCGCCGCTGAAGATGCGGGCAAAAAAGCCATGGACCACGGTATGAAGACTATCGAAGTCGAGGTGAAGGGGCCGGGGTCGGGACGCGAATCCGCTTTGCGGGCTTTGCAGACCGTCGGTTTCACCATCACCGCGATTCGCGACGTTACACCTATTCCGCACAATGGTTGCCGGCCGCGCAAGCGTCGCCGGGTATAAGAGCCTTTTGCGGAAAGGACAATCAGGCACTTCGGTGGCGAAAATTTGTCACCGGGTGCAGGCGGAAAGGGGCTCCGAAATGTCGGAGCCTTCGGCTCGCGCACTAAGCATGAGGTCACGCCCGTGATTCAAAAGAATTGGCAAGAATTGATCAAGCCCACGAAAATTGACGTGGTGCCAGGAAATAACCCCGAAATTACCGCGACGCTGGTGGCGGAGCCACTGGAACGTGGATTCGGATTGACGCTGGGCAACGCGCTCCGGCGTATATTGCTGTCGTCTTTGCAGGGTGCTGCGATTACGGCAATACAGATTGAAGGCGTCCTGCACGAGTTTTCCTCGGTGCCGGGCGTCCGTGAGGACGTCACCGATATCGTTCTCAACATCAAATCCGTCGCTTTGCGTATGGAAGGTGAGGGACCGCGCCGCATGGTTTTGAAGGCTTCAAAACCGGGCGAGGTGACTGCGGGAATGATCGAAACCGGTCACGACATCGAAATCATGAACCCGGATCTGGTGCTTTGCACCCTTGCCGAGGGCGCGGATTTGTCGATGGAACTGACGGTCAACTCGGGCAAGGGATACGTCCCGGCGACCCAGAACCGCCCCGAAGATCCGCCGATCGGCTTGATCCCGGTGGACGCGATTTTCTCGCCGGTCCGTAAGGTCACCTACAAGGTGGACGACGCCCGTGTCGGACAGGTGACGGACTACGACCGGCTGTCGATGGATATGACGACCAACGGCGCTGTCACCCCCGAGGATGCAGTTGCTTTGGCTGCGCGCATTCTTCAGGACCAGTTGCAGCGGTTCATCAACTTCGAAGAGCCGGAAGCGGCCATCGAAGCCGAACGCAGAGACGATCTGCCGTTCAACAAGAACCTTCTGCGTAAGGTCGAAGAGCTTGAGTTGTCGGTTCGTTCGGCGAATTGCCTGAAGAACGACAATATCATTTACATCGGCGATCTCGTCCAGAAGACCGAAGCCGAAATGCTCCGGACGCCCAACTTCGGGCGTAAATCCCTGAACGAGATCAAGGAAGTGCTGGCTCAGATGGGCCTGCACCTGGGAATGGACATTCCGGCCTGGCCGCCTGAGAACATCGAGGATCTGGCCAAGAAACTGGAAGACCCGTTCTGAGCCAAGGCGTACTGAGTTAGAGTGTTTTGAGCAAGATTGCCGACCCGTTTGTTGGGTTTTCGGCGCAGACTAGGGAGAAGACGTTATGCGTCACCGCTTGAGTGGCCGCAAGCTTAACCGGACCAGCACGCATCGCAATGCGATGTTTTCGAATATGGCGGTTTCGCTCCTTACCCACGAGCAGATTGAGACAACCTTGCCCAAGGCAAAGGAACTCAGGCGCGTCGCCGATAAAATGGTGACCCTCGGGAAGCGCGGCAATCTTCATGCCCGCCGTCAGGCGCTTTCTTACCTGCAGGACGAAGCTGCGGTGCAGAAGCTGTTTGGCGCTTTGGCCGATCGCTACAAAGAACGTCCGGGCGGTTATACCCGTGTGATGAAGGCTGGTTTCCGCTACGGAGACGCAGCACCCATGGCGATCATCGAATTGGTGGATCGTGACCCCGAGGCGAAGGGAGCCGCCGATAAGGCGCGCGTTATCGCCGAGGCCGAAGCCGCCGAGGCTGCCGAAGCCGAATAGCGCTCGCGCATACCGGTTTATCGGTACAATGGTTTCAAAAGGCAGTCCCAGTGGCTGCCTTTTGTCCGTTTGGGTGTTAAACTCAGCCCTTGCACGGGGGTACGATGATGTCCGCACGTTATGGGATTTTCGCTTGGATCGCCGCGGCGATTCTCGTGATTTCGGTTTCCTTCGCGGGGCCGCTTCGGGCCGCTGAAAAAGTTGCGCCGACGTCAGTTGCCGAAATTCAGCTTTCGTTCGCCCCGCTGGTCAAGTCGGCGGCTCCGGCGGTGGTCAACATCTATACCCGCAAGGTGGTGCGCACGCGCCAATCTTCCCCGCTGTTCAACGACCCGTTTTTCAGGCGTTTTTTTGGCAGAGGATTTGGCCTTGGATTGGACCGCCCTCGCGAGCGGGTTCAGAACTCGCTGGGTTCGGGAGTCATCGTCGATGAAGGTGGCGTCATCGTCACCAATCATCATGTGATTGACGGGGCGGACGAAATTACCGTGGTGCTGGCCGACCGGCGTGAATTCGATGCCTCTCTGGTGGGCAGCGACGAACGGTCGGATTTGGCGGTTCTACAGGTCGAAACCGAAGGCGAAAAGCTTCCGTTCCTGAAATTCCGAGATTCGGACGAACTGGAAGTCGGCGATCTGGTGCTGGCCATTGGCAACCCGTTCGGGGTCGGGCAAACCGTTACCAGCGGGATCGTTTCGGCGTTAGCGCGTACGCAGGTCGGTATTTCGGATCTCAATTCCTTCATCCAGACCGACGCGGCCATCAATCCCGGTAATTCCGGCGGTGCGTTGATCACCATGGACGGCAATCTGGTCGGCATTAACACGGCAATCTTCTCGAAAAGCGGCGGCTCACACGGCATCGGATTTGCGATTCCCGGAAATATGGCGCGCTCGGTTCTGGCCGGATTGACAGGAGAGGGCCGCCTAGTCCGGCCGTGGCTTGGCGCTTGGGGGCAGACGGTAACATCGGACATCGCCGGATCGCTGGGTTTGGACCGTCCGGTCGGCGTTATGATCAATAACATTTACCCGGACGGTCCGGCGCAAAGTGCGGGCGTGAAACTGGGCGACGTCATCGTTTCGATAGGCGGGCGGGAAGTGAACGATCCGCAGGCCCTGCGGTTTCGCATCGCAACGCAGGGCGTCGGAGGAACAGTCGATCTTTCCGTTTGGCGGCGGGGCAGGGAAGCGACGCTGACACTTGGGCTGGTCGCGCCCCGGGAGGACCCGCCGCGCAGCCTGACTGAACTTTCCGGTCGCCATCCCCTGGCCGGAGCCAGTGTGGCCAACATGTCCCCGGCGCTGGCCGAGGAATTGGGGATGGACCCGGTGAAGCCGGGCGTGTTCGTCCTTCAAATCCGGCGCGGCAGTACGGCCAATCGGCTGGGGTTCCGCCCCGGCGACGCCGTATTGGCGATCAACGGCGACAAGGTGGCGACCGTGGGCGGGCTCAAGATCATATTGTCCAAAGACGTTAACCGTTGGCGCATTACCCTTGAGAGAGACGGAAAGACGCTGAACGTGGTGATCGAGGCGTGACCACACTTTTTGAATCCCAGGCCCCAAGGCCGCTGGCCGACCGCTTGCGCCCGGCAGCACTGGACGACGTGGTCGGTCAGGATCATCTGATCCGGGCCGACGGGCCGGTCGGGCGCATGGTCGAACTGGGTCGGCTTTCGTCGATCATTCTCTGGGGACCGCCGGGTACCGGCAAAACAACCATCGCCCGGCTTCTGGCCAAAAAGATCGATCTTTATTTCGAGCCGCTGTCGGCGGTTTTCTCGGGCGTGGCCGATCTTCGCAAGGTGTTCGATGCGGCGCGCAAGCGGCGTGAGGCCGGGCAGGGCACCCTGCTGTTCATTGATGAAATTCATCGCTTTAACCGCGCCCAGCAGGACGGGTTTCTGCCGTATGTAGAAGACGGAACCGTCATTCTGGTGGGCGCGACCACGGAAAATCCGTCGTTCGAGTTGAACGCGCCGTTGTTGTCGCGCTGTCAGGTTATGGTTCTCAACCGGCTGGACGACGCGGCTATGGAAGGCCTGCTAACCCGCGCCGAGGAACACGAGGGCAGGGCTTTTCCCATCGACGCCGAGGCGCGCGAAAACCTGCGGCGCATGGCCGACGGCGATGGCCGCTATTTGTTGAACATGGCGGAGGCGCTGTTCAACCTGCCTCCCGAGCCCGTCCTTGACTCTTTGGCCATGGCGGATGTGGTGCAGCGCCGCTTGCCGCTTTACGACAAACATCAGGACGGCCATTTTAATTTAATCAGCGCCCTTCACAAAAGCCTGCGCGGGTCGGACACCAATGCCGCTCTCTATTGGTTCGCGCGCATGGTCGTCGGCGGCGAGGACCCGCGCTATATCGCGCGGCGGTTGACGCGCTTTGCCGTAGAGGATATCGGTCTGGCAGATCCCAATGCGCTGGTTCAGGCCATTGCGGCGTGGGAAGCCTATGAAAGGCTGGGCTCGCCCGAGGGCGATCTGGCTCTGGTTCAACTGGTCATTTACCTGGGCAGCGCGCCGAAGTCCAATGCTGCCTACATGGCTCAGAAAGCGGCGACAAAGGCGGCGCGCAATACGGGCTCGCTAATGCCGCCCATGCATATCCTGAATGCGCCGACCAATATGATGAAGGATTTGGGCTACGGTGACGGCTATGTCTACGACCACGATACCGAGGAAGGTTTTTCGGGCCAGGATTACTTCCCCGATGGTATGCGTCGGAAGGACTTCTATCGACCCGGAGACAAGGGTTTTGAGCGTGAGATCGCCAAACGGCTGGAATACTGGAACAAGCTGCGAAGCGATGGGACTTGATAGAATTGCCTCCCTCGGATAGGGTGCGCGCGTTTTTTGCGGCTACGGAAACATAATAAATGTCGGCAAAATTACTGATGTCCATAGCTGCGGGCGGCGCGCTCGGCGCGGTCGGCCGGTATGTTATGCTTATCCATGTCGATGAATGGCTGGGTAGCCATTTCCCGTTTTCAACGCTGATTGTCAACGTCGTTGGTGCGGTGGCCATGGGTTCGCTGGTTGCCTTGACGGCGTTTTTCTGGTCGCCCAGCGAAGAATTCCGCGCCTTCCTGAGTGTCGGAATGCTGGGCGCCTTCACCACCTTTTCCCTGTTCTCGCTGGATCTCTTCAATCTGGTCGAGCGCGGTGATGCGATGACGGCGGCCCTCTACGCGGCCATGTCGGTGGTGCTGTGCATTCTGGGCTTCTACGGCGGATATCACACTCTGCGACAAATCCTGACGTGAGCGCCGCACGCACCATCGAGGTGGCGTCCGACGAGGCCGGTTCCCGGCTGGACCGTTGGTTCAAGCGCCATTTCCCCTATCTTTCGCACGGCAAACTGGAAAAGCTGCTGCGCACGGGTCAGGTCCGTCTGGACGGAAAGCGGGCCAAGTCGGGCGCACGCGTCGAAGCCGGGCAGCAAATCCGCGTGCCGCCATTTATCGACGACCAGTCCTTGGCTCCGCCAGCACGCTCCGCGCCACCAATTCCGCAGGAAAAGCTGGACGAATTGAAAAGCCTCGTCCTGCATATGGACGACGATATTCTCGCCATCAATAAACCGGCGGGGCTGGCGGTGCAGGGTGGAACCAAGACCCGTCATCACCTTGACGCCATGCTGGACGGACTTCGCTTCGGTTCGGACCATCGTCCGCGTCTGGTTCATCGGTTGGATCGGGATACCTCGGGCGTGCTTTTGCTGGCGCGTAACCCGGTGGCGGCGGCGGCTTTGGCAAAGGGGTTTCGCACGAAAGAGACACGCAAGCTTTACTGGGCGATCACGGTCGGCGTCCCCGAACCGGAAGAAGGCGAGATCGACGCGCCCCTTGGAAAGGTCGCCGGTCAGCAAGGTGAACGGGTAATCGCCAATGCCGAGGGAGGGAAATCTGCCCTGACCCGATATCGCGTGCTGGACCATATCGGAAATAAGGCGGCCCTGATCGCACTTTCGCCGCTTACCGGGCGGACCCACCAGTTGCGCGTCCACATGGCCCATTGCGGCACGCCGATCCAGGGTGACGGAAAATACGGGCGACGGTCCGCGTTTTTGGATGCGCCTGGATTGGAAAACCGGCTTCACCTACATGCGCGTGCGATTCGGTTTCCCAACTCAAAGGGGCGAATTATTGAAATTGACGCGCTGCCGCCCGCGCATTTCGATGTCGCATTTCGCATCCTCGGTCTCGAATTGGGTGGCAATTTGCCACTCGAGTTCCTTTGACCCCATATATGTTGTGGTTTTTTTCGCGAATCTGCGCAAAATAGAGTTGAATTTACGCACTCCTTTCGCATAATCGGCGCCGACCACCTTGGTGGGGTTGGTCGTTCACTCTGCGGATTTCCTCAGGGACCGTTGATTTTACGTACGGAACGCCGTTTTGCGCGCAGGGAGTCGTACGTGATTGGCACAGATATTGCGTGAGATTTTAAAGAAATTTAAACGTTATTCGTACGAAATGGTTCAGTGACGCAGATGCGACCGTCGAAGACGGCGAACATCGGCTCCAGAATGGAGGAAAGAAAAGTGAAGGCAATTCGTTTGTTCTCGGCCCTGTTGGCGCTGGCTGTGTATGCCGGCATTGGTGACGTGGAAGCCGCAGCGGGAAAAGGCTCAAAAAGCAGTGCATCCAACGTCTCGATCGCATCGGTTCCCGAAGCAAAATTCGATATTTTCGTAAAAGCGCGTTGCCGCGGGAAGATTGCCCAGGTCAACCTGATCAATAAGGGCGACCGGTGGCCCGACCTTGCCAATTTCAGAATTATTCGAGCCAGTGACAAGTCGATGATTACCGGACGCAAATTGGTAATGGCCAAAGGTCAGAAGGCGTCGTTCGTCCTTCAGGGGACCTTCCATCGCGGCGACGAAATCGGCGTTTTCGTCGATCCGACCTGGACGGAACGGAAATTCACGTTCGATAGCCGTATTACCTGCAAGTAGTCCTTGCGTCGCGCGACGCCATGTGACACTCCCTTCCCGGCAAAAACATCGGCGTAGGGAACATACAAAATGAGCGACGCGAAATCAGCCTCGGCGCTTCTTGCCGGGGGCATGGCCCGTCTGGGCACCGAATCCGCTTTCGACATTCTGGCCAGAGCCAAAAGGATGGAAGAGGCCGGGCGCGATATCATCAATCTCGGCATCGGTCAGCCCGATTTCGCAACGCCGCAAAACATCGTCGAGGCGGGCGTCAAAGCCCTTCGTGATGGACACCACGGATACACTCCGGCCAACGGAACCCTGGCCATTCGCGAGGCCGTCGCCGCCAACATCGCCGAATACCGAAAGGTCGAGGTCGATCCCGGAAACGTGCTGGTCGTGCCGGGCGGCAAGGTCACCATGTTCTTCGCCGTTCTTATGTTTGGCGAACCGGGGGCTGAAATCCTCTATCCCAACCCCGGTTTCCCGATTTACGAATCGGTTATCAACTTCACCGGCGCCAAAGCCATTCCCATTCCGCTGCACGAGGAAACCGGCTTTTCCTTCAGCGCCCAGGAAGTGCTTGAAAAGATCACCCCAGCCACGCGCCTGATCATTCTGAACAGCCCCGCCAATCCGACCGGCGGCGTCGTTCCGCGTGAAGAGTTTGACCAACTGGTCGCAGGCTTGGCCGACCATCCGCAGGTTTTCGTAATGAGCGACGAGATTTACAGCCGCATGCTCTACGACGGGCGCGAACACGTCAGCCTGCTGGAATACCCGTCAATCCGTGACCGTCTGATTGTGCTGGACGGATGGAGCAAAACGTACGCCATGACCGGATGGCGCATGGGCTACAGCATCTGGCCCGATCAATTGATCGAAAAGGCGACACGCCTTTGTATCAATTGCCATTCGTGCGTCAACGCCGCCGCCCAGATGGCCGGGATCGAGGCCTTGACGGGACCGCAGGACGACGCAATCAAAATGGTTGCCGCCTTCGATAGGCGTCGCAAGATCGTGGTCGAGGAACTGAACTCCATTCCGGGCTTCCGCTGCATCGAACCGGGCGGCGCGTTTTACGCCTTCCCCAACATCGAGGGCACCGGCATCAGCTCGCACGAAATGCAGGACCTGCTTTTGGAAAAAGTTGGTGTTGCCACGGTGTCAGGCACCAGTTTCGGCGCGTTCGGCGAAGGCTATTTGCGTATTTCCTACGCCAACAGCGTCGACAACATCCGCCTGTCCATGGGCCGTATTCGGGAATTTCTGGCCGCCAGAAACGCCGCCTGATTTCGCCAGACCAACCGAATTCGAAGCGACCGGCGTCTTCCCCACTTGACACTTTCAGGCGTTTGCGAATAACATTTCGACGTTTTTTGGAACGATCCAAATCGTTTCCGAAATGTCGGTTCGGTAGGTGGCTTTGGATTACCGGGGGAGGACGGCACCATGAAAAAGATTCTGAACGACGTATACACCTATGTCGACGAGATGCTTGTCGGATTGTGCGCGGCGCATCCCGAGTTTTATGCGCAGACTTCCGAAAGCGCGCGCGTGATCAAACGCGCGGACGCACCGATAATGGGCAAGGTAGGCATTGTGACCGGCGGCGGGTCCGGCCATCTTCCGGTATTCACCGGCTATGTTGGCAAGGGGCTGCTGGATGCTGCCGCCATTGGCGATGTGTTCGCCTCGCCGTCCGCCGATCAAATGGCCGAGGCCATGCGGGCCGCCAACGGCGGTGAAGGAGTGTTGCGGCTTTATGGAAATTACGGCGGCGACGTCATGAATTTCGATATGGCGGGCGAAATCGTCGAGATGGAGGATATCGCGTCCACCACCGTCGTTCTGGCGGACGACGTGGCCAGCGCCAATCCCGAAGAGGCCGAAAAGCGGCGCGGCGTGGCCGGAATGATTTATGCCTTCAAAATCGCAGGCGCTGCCGCCGATGCCGGAAAAGATCTGGCGGAAGTTACAAGGATTACCCAGAAGGCTGCCGACGCCTGTCGGTCCATCGGTGCGGCGTTATCGTCGTGCACCGTTCCGCAGGCGGGCAAGCCCACTTTCGATATCGACGAAAGTGAAATGGAAATGGGCATGGGTATTCACGGCGAACCTGGTGTCTGGCGTGGCCCGCTGAAAAAGGCCGACGAAATCGCCGCCGAAATGATGGACTTCCTGCTGGGCGATATGCCGCTGGCCAAGGGTGATCGCATCTCGCCGTTGATCAACAGCCTGGGCGCGACCCCGCCCGAGGAACTCTACATTCTGTATCGTTTCGTCAAGGAGCGGCTGGACGGACTGGGCGTCGAAGTCGTCATGCCACTGGTCGGCCGTTACGCGACGTCCATGGAAATGTCCGGCGTGTCGTTCACCTTCTGTAAGCTGGACGACGAATTGGAAGGCTACCTGAAAGCGCCCGCCGAATGCGCTTTTTGGAAGGTTTAGGGTTATGGCCCTGACATCCAAGGAACTGGCGGAGGGCTTTGCGCTCGTCGCCGCCAAAATGGAAACATCGGGGGACGAGTTGAACGCGCTGGATGCCCAGATCGGTGACGGTGATCTGGGCGTGACCATGATCCGTATCAGCCGGGGCGTGTCCGAAGTTTTGGATGATCTGCCCGATGACGTTGGCATGGCCTTCATGAAATGCGTTCAGGCGATCACCAAGGTTTCCGGGTCCAGCTATGCCACCCTGGTGGCCACGGCACTCATGAGTGCCGCCAAGGCCTGCAAGGGGCGCGATCAGGTGCCGTGGTCGGAAGTATCGGCGCTTTTGAACGGCGCAGCCGTGGCCATGATGGCGCGCGGCAAGTCGGAACTGGGCGACAAGACCGTAATTGACGCCCTCGATGGCGCCCGCGCCGCTGCCGACGGGCTAGATGATCCGGCGGAAATTCTTGCCGCCGTTGCGGCCGCCGTCGATGGCGTTATCGAGACCATGCGTGACAAACCCAATCGTGTGGGCCGGGCGCGTATCTGGGCGGAAAAAAGCGTCGGCCTTGATGACCCCGGAATGATCGCCTTTCGCCGTATGATCGACGGTCTGGCTCAATAGAAAATAGCGGAGAGAAATGTGTATAGAAAAAGCCTGCTGCGCAAACGCTTCAAAGAAGGCAAAAAGGCCTTCGGCTGCTGGGTTCAAATCCTTGATCCCGAAATAACCGAAATGCTGTCCATGGTCGGTTTCGATTTTCTGTTGATCGACAACGAACATGGTCCGGGTGATGTCATTTCCCTTTTGCACCAGCTTCGCGCGGCGGCTGCCACCGACACCACGCCGGTTGTCCGCATACCGTGGAACGACCCCATCTATATTAAGAAGATACTCGATATCGGTGTCGAGGCCGTCATGGTTCCCATGGTCGAGACGGTCGAACAGGCCGAGGCCGCCGTTGCCGCCTGCCGTTATCCGCCGCGTGGTATTCGCGGAATCGCTCACACCGACGCGCGGGCATCCGACTACGGCCTCAAGGCCACGGAATACCTGGAAACGGCGTCCGATAACGTTTTCATCATCTGTCAGGTGGAATCGGCAACTGGTGTCGAGAACGTGGAAAAGATCGCCGCCGTCGACGGTATCGACATGGTTTTCATGGGTCCGTTCGATCTTTCGGCCAGTCTGGGGCGTCCGGCGGATTTCGATAATCCGCGCCACAAGGAAGCCATGGCCAAGTGCGAAGCGGCGATCAAGGCAGCCGGCAAGTCCATGGGCGGTATCGGCTACGGACCATATACGCCGAAGGACTTGTTTGAGCGGGGCTACGATCTGATCGTCGGTGCCGCCGACGTGGGATTGCTTAGGGACAGCGCGTTGGAAAAGGTGAAACAGAACAAGCCTTTATAACGAAGGCGTTAGGGACGGGGCGTAATTTGGATCATTTCGCACCATCGAAACCGGAAGTCTCGGGGCGGGCGACATTGCGCGACGTCGCCGCTCATGCGGGGGTTTCCAAATCAACGGTTTCCCTTGTTTTAAGGGGAAGCTCGCTTGTTGCCGACAAGACCCGCGCGCAGGTCCAGTCATCCATTCGCGAGATCGGCTACGTTTATAATCGGGGTGCCGCCACCCTGCGTTCGGCCAGTACGCAAACGGTTGGTCTTATCATCCCGCAAATCGACAATCCGTTTTTTGGCGAGTTTACCGTAGGCGTGGACGAAACCCTGGACCGAGCGGGTTTTTCCGCATTTCTGGCCAACACGTCTGAGACCGAAGCGCGTCAGGACAGGTTTTTGAACCGCATGCGCGAGCATGGCGTGGATGGCATTCTCGTTTGCCCGTCGGCCGGATCGCGACCGGAACTAGTGCGCCGAATACGTTCGTGGCGGATGCCCTGCGTTCAGGCGCTGCGCCATGTTCTGGCCAAACAGACCGACTACGTGGCTCCCGACTACCGCCTGGGTTCCCAGCTTGCTACCGAACACCTAATTTTGCTGGGACATAAGCGCATCGCTTTCATTGGCGGGGCGTTTGAGATGTCGGTCACGCGCGAACGCCGCGGTGGGTTCAAGTCGGTTATGCGCCGTCATGGTCTGGACGAAAACATCGTCTATTCCTGTTCATCAAATTTCAGGGGTGGGGCAGTCGCCGTGCACGAGGCCTTCGCGACGAAAAATGGGCCGACCGCCGCCGTTTGTTACAACGATATCGTCGCCATGGGCGTCACCGCCGGTCTTCGCGATATGGGGATCAGGCCCGGCCACGACATCGCCATCACCGGATTTGACGACATCGCCGAGGCCTCCGTTTGGTCTCCGGCTCTAACGACCATTGCCGTCAATCCCCGTCGGATCGGTATGGAGGCGGCCACCCTGTTAATGAGGCGCATTGCAGATCCGAAAGGAAAGACCGAACGGGTGACGTTGCCGCCGCGTCTGGTCATTCGTGAATCATGCGGTTCTCCGGGTAACGGAGGTGCCGCAAAAGGGGTATAACGTAAGTATCGCGATTTTTAGCGAAGCGGAATGCCCAAAAAACCGCGTCTCGCGTGTGTGGGGGGCGGATGTTAAAACACAGAGGAGGAAGGCGATGAAGTTTAAATCAGTAGCAAAAACTCTTGGTGTTGCCGCAGCTGCGGTTGGCATGGTTGCCGTTTCCTATGGCACGGCTTTGGCCAAATATCCCGAACGCCCGATCCAAATCATCATTCCCTGGGGTGCCGGCGGCGGAACCGATGCCACCGGCCGTATGATCGGCACTATCCTCAAGAAATACGTCGGCGTTCCGGTGAACGTGGTCAACCGCACCGGCGGTCAGGGCGTTGTCGGCCATTCGGCCATCGCCAATGCCAAAGCGGACGGCTACACCCTCGGCGTTGCCACCGTTGAAATCGCTATGATGCACTGGGTCGGCCTGACCAAGCTGACCTCCGACGCCTACACCCCCATCGGCCTCTATAACGTCGATCCCGCCGGTGTACAGGTAAATGCCGATTCGCCCTGGAACAGCGCCCAGGACATGATCGACGCCATGAAGGCCAACCCCGGCAAGTACAAAGGCTCGGGCACCTCTCAGGGCGGCATCTGGCATCTGGCGTTGGCCGGTATGCTTCAGGCCGCCGGCGTCGATTCGGCTGCCGCACCGTGGGTTCCCAGCAAGGGCGCCGCTCCGGGCCTCAAAGAACTGGTCGCCGATGGCGTTGCCGTCGTGACCTGTTCGCCAACCGAAGCCGGTCCGCTTGCCAATGCCGGTAAAGTCAAAATCCTTGCCGCCATGAGCGACGAACGCATGGGCGCTTTCCCTGACGTTCCGACGCTTAAAGAACAGGGTATTGACTGGGCGCTGGGCGCGTGGCGTTCCTTCGTTGGCCCCAAGGGTATGCCGCAAGAAGCCATCGACGTGCTGGTTCCGGCTTTCGCCAAGGTCGTCAAGGATCCGGACTTCGTGAAATTCATGAACAAGCGTGGCTTCCAGATCGTTTATCGTGATCCCGCAGGCCTGAAGAAATGGTACAAGCAGGCCGACAAGGACATGGGCGGCGTTCTCAAGGCCGTTGGTCTCGTCAAGTAACGCGATCACTTCGAGCGAAAGATAATAATATGCGTTTTAACGACGCGATTACTGGATTGGTGCTGCTGCTCTTCGGAGCGGCAGTCACCATCCACTCTCAGTTGAATTTTCCAGGACTGCCGGGCCAGAATTACGGCCCGGCCTTCTTTCCCACCATTATAGGGGTCGGTCTGGCCGGATGCGGTGTCATCCTGATTATTCAGGGGATACTGAAACGGCACGAGGTTCCGCTCGTGGTCGTGGGAGAGTGGGCGAGATCACCGCGCCACCGCACCAATCTGGCCCTCATTCTGGCCAGTTTGCTGTTTTACATTCTGGTGGTGGATTTTCTGGGTTTTGTTATTACCTCGCTGGCGATAACCGTGTTGATGATGGTTCGCTTCGGCGTGCGCCCGCTGAATGCCTTGTTTATGGCAACGGGATCGACCCTGATTATTCATACTTTCTTTTACAAATTTCTGCTGGTTCCCCTGCCGTGGGGCATCACGCAGGCGATTGCGTGGTGATTGACCCATGGATGTAATTGCAACCGCATTTGGTTTGGTATTCGACCCTTATGTTCTGGGCGTCATTCTGTTTTCCGCGCTGTTCGGGCTTTTCGTCGGCTCAATTCCGGGACTGACCGCCACCATGGCCACCGCGCTCTTGGTGCCGGTGACGTTTTTCATGGACCCGGTGCCCGCTCTGGCGGCCATTGTTACCGCTGTGGCTATGGCCATTTTCGCGGGTGACATTCCGGGCGCGCTGTTGCGCATTCCCGGCACACCGGCCTCGGCGGCTTACGTGGATGAAGCCTACACCCTGACCCAGAAAGGTCTGGCCGAACGGGCCTTGGGAACCAGCCTTGTTTGTGCTTCTATCGGCGGGCTATTCGGGACCATTGTGCTGGTTACATCGGCCCCGACTTTGGCTGATTTCGCCCTTAATTTTAGTTCTTACGAATATTTCTGGCTGGCCTGTCTGGGTTTGACGTGCGCTGCCATCATTTCCACCGAGTCCCCGGTTCAGGGCCTTGTCTCGCTGTTGATCGGCCTGTTTATCTCGACCATCGGCCTGGGCATCGTTGGCGGTTATCCGCGCTTTACCTTCGGCAGCATCGAACTGATGGGCGGGGTCAGCTTTATCCCGGCGATGATCGGCATGTTCGCGGTGACCGAGATTATTCGCTACACCGTCACCATTTCACAACCGCCAGCTATACCGCAGCAAGCTATCGGCAACCTTTTTGCCGGTCTGTGGCCGACCCTTAAGAAGTACAAGCTCAATCTGCTGCGTGGCAGCTTGATTGGAACGGCCATCGGCGCGCTGCCGGGTGCGGGTGCTGATATCGCCGCCTGGATCGCCTACGCAGTCAGCAAGAAAACGTCGAAGGAACCCGAAAAATTCGGGACCGGTCATGTCGAGGGCTTGGTCGATGCGGGGGCGGCCAATAACGCCGGGTTGGGCGGAGCGTGGGTTCCGGCTATCGTTTTCGGTATTCCGGGCGACTCGATCACCGCCATTGTTATCGGCGTGCTTTATATGAAGGGGATGAACCCAGGACCGACGGTCTTCCTTAACGATCCGGAACTAATTTACGCGGTATTTATAACCTTCTTCGTTGCCAATATCGCCTTGATCCCGCTTGGCTTCCTGGCCATCCGTTCGGCCCGCCAAATCTTGCGGGTACCGCGTCGTGCCCTGATGCCGGTTATTCTGGTGTTCTGTGTTGTTGGCTCCTTTGCCATTAACAACACGGTTTTCGGCGTGACCATCATGCTGGTTCTCGGAATTGTCGCTTACGTCATGGAGGAGAACCGCATACCGGTTGCGCCGGCCATTCTGGGGATTGTGTTGGGTCCGATGCTGGAGGACAACTTCCTGACCTCGATGATTAAGTCGGACGGCAGCATTATCGGCTTTTTCGACCGGCCGATTTCCGGCGTTCTTGGTGTTGTGACCATTCTGGTTTGGATGGTTCCTTTGGTGCTCATGATTCGACGCAAAAGAAGAGGCCCAAAATTAGCGTAACCATCGAAAACACCCTTCGCCTTGCCGTCTTCGACGTCGACGGCACCCTGATCGACAGCCAGAATTCCATCGTCGGCGCGGCGGCGGATGCGTGGCGCGCCAATGGCAAAACCCCGCTGGACCGCGAGACGGTGCTCAGTGTCGTCGGGTTGCCCCTGTTGGAATGTATCGTTCGACTGGCTCCGGAAGAGCCGCCCGAACGCCACGAGGCATTGCGCGATTCCTATGTTGAAGCCTGGACCCGTAAACGCGAGAGCGGCGATCTCGAAGAACCCATGTATCCGGGCGCGCTGGAAACGCTTGACGAACTGGAAAACGCGGGCTGGCTGCTGGGGATATCCACCGGGAAATCCAGGCGCGGGCTCAACAGTGTATTGAAGACCCATCCGCTGGACGGACGGTTTGTGACTTATCAGACCTCCGACGTGTCGCGCGGCAAACCTCATCCCGACATGCTTCTTTCGGCTATGGACGAAACGGGGGCGGACAAGTCGGCCACCGCGATGATCGGCGATACGACGTTTGATATCCTGATGGCGCGAAATGCAGGGACCTATGCGGTCGGGGTCGATTGGGGGTATCATCCAACTGACGAATTGTGGGCGGCGGGTGCTCACGCGGTCATTAGCGATTTCGGGGACCTTCCTGAAACGCTTGACGCCCTCGTTAGGGGAGAAAAGCCATGAAGCGCGCTTCCAAAATTATTTTCGCCATCGTTGTTCTTTCTGTCGGTCTCGGCGCAGCGGGCATCGCAATCCTGAAATCGATGGACTTCGGCGAGTATCGCGATGTGATAGCCGAAGAGGTGGAGAAGGCGACGGGACGCAAAATCGTCATAGCGGGTGATCTGGATTTGAACATTTCGTTCTCGCCCTCGCTGCGCTTGGAAGGGGTAACGCTGGCCAACGCCCCATGGGGCGCACAGCCCGAGATGCTCAAGCTGAAGCGCCTTGAGGCCGAAGTCGATCTGATGCCGCTGCTTTCCGGTGAAGCGCGAATCAATCGGGTTCTGTTGTCCGGTGTGGAGATCGCGCTGGAGATCAACAAAGATGGCCGACCCAACTGGCAGTTTGAAAAAATGGAAGCTGGCCCTGCGCCGGAAGGCCCGGCTGACGCAGGCGGACTGCCCGTTACGCCGGTTGTCAAAAGCGTCGTTCTGGAAAATGTGAAGGTCAGTTTTAGCGACGCGGTTTCCGGCCAGTCTTACGCGACGGTCATCGAAAAACTCACTGTGAATTCCGATGGGCCGAGCAGTCCGCTGGCCCTTCAGGGCAACGGAAAATTCGGCGAAGCGCCTTACGAATTTGGCGGAAGCCTGGGCGCAATTTCAGCGTTGCTGGGCGGCGAAACCTTCCCCATCGGGCTTAATGCGTCGGCCTTCGGCGCAAAAGTTGGCGTCGAAGGAACCATTGCCAAACCGCTCGAAGGAACCGGGATCGAATTGGGCATTACCCTTGATGCCGCCGATATCGCTGGTTCGCTGCAAGCTGTGGTCGCCGTGTTGCCCGCGCTGGAAGGAGCTGCGGCCCCGGCGTTGCCGCTGAAAGTATCAGCGCGCGCCAGTCAGACGAAGTCGGGTTACGCGCTGTCCGACGTGATGGTCATGATCGGGAAAAGCGATCTTTCGGGGGCGGCTTCCGTCGATATTGCGGGCCCACGGCCCGGTCTTTCGGCGGACCTTTCCTCGAAACGTTTCGATGTCGCGGCGATTCTGGATGCCATGCCGAAGGGCGCTGCGCCCGCCGAACCGGCCAAGGATGATGGCAAGAAAAAGCGGGTTTTTCCCGCCGATCCCCTGCCATTGGAAGGGCTTCGCGCAGCTGATGCGAAAGTCGCGGTGAAAATTGGCGAGGTGATTTTGCCAGGCGGCATCGGCTTGCAGGAAACGACGGTGAAGGTCGTTCTCAACAAGGGGCGGCTCAAGGTGTCGCCGCTGCAAACCATGATCGCCGAAGGCACGATTGACGGACTGGTATCGCTGGATGCATCCGGGAAAAAGGCGAAATTGGACGTTTCCGTCAAGGGCGACGACGTGGTTGCCGGACGCTTGCTCGATCAGATGCAGATGCTGGACCTGCTGGACGGCGGCGAAGTTGACATCGACATCGGCCTGAAAGGCGGCGGTGTTTCCGTGGCGGAACTGATGGCCGGATTGAACGGTGAAATCAAGGTCGAGGTGGGCGAGGGCAAAGTACACTCGGCATTGTTGGATATCGTCGGAGGCGATGTTTTGACGCAACTTGGCGGCGCCCTTTCCTCGTCGGGTGAAAAGGAAAAACACTCCGCCCTTTCGTGTGCGGTTGTGCGTTTTTTGGTGAAGGACGGCGTGGCCACGGCCGAAAAAGGCATCGCCATCGAAACCGATGCCACCAACGTCGTTGGTACGGGCGCGATCAATCTGGGCAAGGAAACGCTTGATCTGTCGGTAGCTATCGATGCCAAGGAAGGGGTTGGTATAAACCTTAGTGGTGGCGTGGCGGGCTTGGTCAAAGTCACGGGAACGCTGGCCGAACCGACCGTCGGGTTGGACGCGGCGGGCGCGGCGAAAAAGGCGGCGTCGATGGGCGCGGCCATTGCAACGGGCGGACTTTCCATTCTGGGTGAAGCCCTGGTCGGTGCAGCTACCAAGGACGATTACCCGTGTCTGACGGCGTTGGGTAAGGCCCCGCCAAAAAAGGCGGCTAAAAAATCCACGAGTTCGACCCAGTCGGCGCCTGCGCCCGCCAAAGAAGAGCAAAAAAAACCCGCCGGTGTGATGGAGGGTTTGGGGAGTGCTCTGGGCGGCCTGTTCGGCGGCAAAAAGAAATAGGGAAAAACAAAAGACCGGTTCATGTGGACACCTAAACGTTTTTACAAATCCGCCGAAACCGGCGAATCGCAAGATGGCTTTACGGTTCTTCTGGACGGACGTCCGGTTAAGACGCCCGTTGGCGCTGTTCTGAGCGTTTCAACGCAAGTTCTGGCCGCCGCGATTGCGTCGGAATGGGAAGCCCAGGAAGAGGAAATCGAGCCCGATACCATGCCTGCCCAGCAGTTGGCGGTATCGGCCATTGATGGGGTGCGCAAGAACCGCGACGCGATCATTGGCAAAATCCTCGCCTATGCCGGAACCGATCTGTTGTGTTACCGGGCCGCTGAACCCGACGATCTGGTGGACCGCCAACATGCGGCCTGGCAGCCGCTGCTGGATTGGGTGCGCGGAGAGACAGGCGCGCAGTTCACGGTAACACGAGGGGTGATGCCGGTAAGCCAGTCGCCCGGAGTTGCTGCCACGCTTCGCAAAACGGTCGAGGTATTTGATGATTTCGAGATCGCGGTCCTTTCCAGCGTTACGGCGGCGGCGGGTTCCATCGTCGTTGCGCTCGCGCTCATGAACGGACGGATTGGTGGCGAGGAAGCCTTCGCCGCCTCGCAGCTGGACGAGAGCTATCAGATCGAGAAATGGGGCGCGGATGACGAAGCCTTTGCCCGACGCGACAAACTGCACAGTGACATCCTTGCCGCCGAAAGATTTCTGCAGCTTCATCGCGGCTAATTCGTTAACTTGAAAAAAAATTGGAAGTGGGGAACGAAAATGACACCGGAAAAAATCGCGACCGCCGCGAAATTGCTTGCCGACGCCTATAACCGACATGACCAACTGCCTGAAATTCCTGCCGATTGCAGCCCACAGGAACGCGAAGATTCCTATGCCATTCAGGACGCCATGGCCGAAAACCTCGGCCTGACCTGCGCGGGCTGGAAACTGGGCATGAGCGCGCCCGGCACCATGCGTCAGTTTGGCGTCACCGCGCCGGTTCCGGGACGGATTTTCAAGGAATGTATCTTTGACGATGGCGCGTCCGTGCGTGCCGGTCATTTTTCCGCGCCCAAGGTGGAGCCGGAGTTTGCCGCTCGCTTGAAGAACGACCTTCCGCCGCGCGATGCCGAATACACCTATGCCGAAGTGGCGGCGGCTACCGGCGCCATCCTTCTGTGCTTCGAGATTGCCGACAATCGCGTCGCCATGGCAACCCCGCAACCCTTGGCGATGATAGCCGACAATGGTGGTTTCGCCGCCTATGTGGTTGGTCCGGAAGTGGCCAATTGGCGGGATGTGGATTTCGCGGCAGCGCCGGTCGATCTCATCATCGACGGCGAGGTTGCGGCCCCCGGTCTGACGGGGGAGTTCCGCATTGATCCCATCGATGTCGTGGTGTGGACCATCAACGATCTTTCCCGGCGCGGCTACGGAATGGCCGCAGGCGATCTGATTTCAACCGGCAGCGCGACCGTGCCGACGGCCATGGGCATCGGTTCGGAAGCCATCGGGAAATTCGAGGGATTGGGTGAAGTTAGGGTGAAATTTACCCCGTAACCCGGCACCCCGTCAGCCATGCGTTCACGGCATGGGTGTGCTGTGAAATGGGAATTGGTGAGGGGGGTCGTTAAGGGGTATCCCAACTTCCCACTTGGCCCGAAACTTGGGTGCTCCCAATATATTCGGCGGGCCGAATTCATGGCGTTGAAGGGAACCCTTGATGACCAGCAAAACCGCCGCCCATCGCGATTCAGCAACTGCCGCCAACCCGAAAGCGGGCCGTCACCCGTCTGCCCTGCGCCGCTCGCTGGGTCTGCTGGCGGGAATATTGATTTTCGCGGGCATGATTGCGCTGGACCCGCCCGGGGACATGCCCGAAGAAGCATGGACCGTGGCGGCCATCGGCCTGTTGATGGCGACGTGGTGGGTGCTGGAGGCGATCCCCATTCCGGCCCCCGCGCTGGTGCCGATCGCGTTTTTTCCGCTGTTCGGTATTTCGTCCATCAAGGCGACCGCCGCGCCCTACGCCAACCCGCTGATTTTTCTATTCCTCGGTGGTTTCATCATTGCGCTCGCCATGGAGCGCTGGAACCTGCACCGGCGCATCGCACTGAATATTCTGCGCATTGTGGGAACCAACCCGGCAGCGCTGGTCGCCGGGTTCATGGTGGCCACGGCCTTTCTTTCCATGTGGGTCAGCAACACGGCGACGGCGACCATGATGTTGCCCATCGGCCTTTCCATTGTTGCACTCGTCACGGCGGGCGGCATGCCCGGACAGGGCGAGGGCAGGGGAGAGCGGTTCACGCCGGCCCTTCTTCTGGGTATTGCCTATAGCGCCAGCATCGGCGGCATCGGCACCCTTATCGGCACGCCGCCCAATGCTCTTCTAGCCGGTTATTTCGCCGAAACCTACGGCATCGAAGTCAGCTTTTCCAACTGGATGGTGATGGCGGTTCCGCTTGAAATCGTTTTGCTGGCCATCGCCTGGTTTGTTCTAACCCATATCGTCTTCCCCATCCGGGTCAAGGAACTGACCGGCGTGGAGGACATGATTTCGAGGGAACTCAAAGAACTGGGCTCCATATCGCGCGGTGAAAAAATCATCGCCGCCATCTTCGTTACCACGGCTTGCCTGTGGATGTTCCGCCCACTGATCGACAAATGGCTTCCGGGCATCAGCGTAACCGACCCCGGCATTGCGGTAATCGCTGCCCTGGTTGTTTTTGTTATTCCTGTTGAGCCGCAGAATCGTGTTTTCCTGCTGGACTGGACCGCCACCCAAAAATTGCCGTGGGGCGTGTTGATTTTGTTCGGTGGCGGCCTCAGCCTGGGCGCGGCGATTAATCAGACCGGCCTTTCCGCATCCATTGCGACGGCCATGGGTGGCCTTTCCGGAATGCCTACGTTCGCCTTGATTTTGGGTGTTGTGGTTGCCGTGATGGTCATCAGCCATTTGACCAGTAACACGGCGACGGCGGCGGCCTTCCTGCCCTTGACGGCGGCCCTGGCTGTCAGTCTCGGCGAAAACCCGCTGTTCCTGACCATCCCCATGGTTTTGGCGGCAAGCTGCGTCTTCATGATGCCGGTGGCGACCCCGCCCAACGCCATCGTGTTTGCCTCGGGCGAGCTAACAGTGCCGCAAATGGCGCGCGCCGGATTGTTGATCAACATCGTCTCGCTGATCCTCATCATGCTGGTCGCCTACACCCTCATGGAATTCGCTTTCGGCATTCAGGCCGGTGTGGTTCCTGATTGGGTATCGGGCGGCTAATCCACTAGCGCCGCGCGATCGTTCCCGCATATACTGCAAACCACTCGGATCAGGCCGAAAGATATCGGCAAATCCGGGTGGTCTGGATTTAAGGGGCAGTGGACGACGCGGGGCTGATGGCTATTTCAAGGGAACTTCTCGACGAGTTGGCGGAACGCCGGGCTTCTGCCGAAGCGGGCGGTGGCGAGGGAAAGGCGCGGATCAGGCGTGAAAAGGGCCTGATGACGGCCAGGGACAGGCTGTACGGCCTTTTCCAAACCGACACCTTTCAGGAATTTGGCCTGCACGCGCGCCACGATACCGACCACTTCACCATTGAGAGCAAAAAGATGGGCGGTGACGGCGTGGTCACCGGGACCGGCTTTGTCGCAGGCAGGCCGGTGGCGGCGTTCAGCCAGGACTTCACAGTCGCGGGCGGGTCGCTGGGCAAGGTTCACGCCGGAAAAATCTGCGCCATCATGGATTACGCCGAACGCACCGGCATTCCGGTTGTCGGCTTCAAGGATTCGGGCGGCGCGCGCATTCAGGAAGGGGTCGATTCCCTTTCCGGCTACGGGCAGGTGTTCAACCGCAATGTGCGCCTTTCGGGCGTGGTGCCGCAGATAGCGGTCATCGCCGGGCCATGCGCGGGCGGGGCGGCCTATTCACCGGCGCTGATGGACTTCGTGATCATGTTGCGCAAGAGCGCCAGCATGTTCATTTGCGGACCCGACGTGATTAAGGCGGCCACCGGCCAATCTACCACCATGGAGGAAATCGGCAGCGCCGAAAGCCATGCCGCTATCAGCGGTAATGTGCATTTTATCGCCGAGGACGACACCGACGCCGTTTCCATCCTGCACCGGCTTTTGTCCTATCTGCCGCCCAACAACATGGCTGACCCGCCGCATGTTCTGGCCGACGAGGTGACGGCCACCGAAGATCCGGGCATGGACGCCATCCTGCCCGAAGATCCCAAGCAGGTTTTTGATGTCAAGCAGGTCATCGCGCGGCTGAGCGACCCCGGATCGTTCCTGGAGGTCCAGTCGGAATTCGCCGCCAATCTGGTGGTCGGTTTTTCCCGTATCGAAGGATGCGTGGTCGGCATCGTCGCCAACCAGCCGGTCGTCAAGGCCGGTACGCTGGATATTGACGCCTCCGACAAGGGCGCGCGCTTTATACGCACGTGTAACGTCTTTAATATTCCCATCGTGACTTTGGTCGATGTTCCCGGGTTTCTTCCCGGCATCGCGCAGGAGCGCGGCGGTATCATCCGCCACGGCGCCAAGATGCTGTTTGCCTACGGCGCATCGACGGTTCCGATGATTACGGTGGTCATGCGCAAGGCTTACGGCGGCGCTTATCTGGCCATGTGCAGCCAGGACATGGGGGCCGATGCTGTGTTTGCCTGGCCCAGTGCTGAAATCGCGGTCATGGGGGCGGAAGGAGCGATCCGCATTCTCTACAAAAAGGAATTCGAGGCCACGCAGTTCCCCGATGAAATGGCCGCCGAACTCACGGCTGAATACCGTGAGCAATTCGCCTCGCCTTATCATTCGGCGGAACGCGGCTTTGTCACCGACGTGATCGAGCCTTCGCGGACCCGGGCGCGGGTGGCGCTGGCGCTGCGCACGCTTCTTTCCAAGCGTGAAACCCGTCCGCCCAAGAAACACGGGAACATTCCGCTATGACGGGCATGGCCGAACTTGAAATCATGGCCACCGGCGTGGCTATCGTGATGGGGGTTCTGTCGCTTCTTTGGGCGATGACGGCGATGATCGGCGGCGTCGTCAAACTTGGCGGGCGCGTTAAAAGCCGCCCCGGCAAGACGGTTGAAGCGCCGACGGACCAGGGCGGCATTCCCTCCCGGCATTTGGTCGCCATTGTGGCTGCGGTAGCCGAGGTGATCGACGAGCCGCACCATATCGTAAAGGTCTCGGCGCCCGCCCACACAGCGCCAAGCTGGGCGGGACATGGACGAACAAGCCGTCATTTGGCGGATTGGCGTGGTTTGCGCCCCTCAAACGGGGGGCGTTAGGAATATCGGATGGTTGGACAATGAAGAAACTTCGCATAACGGTCGAGGGCAAGACCTACGACGTCACCGTTGAGGTGTTGGGGGATACGGGAACCCCGATTGCACCTGCTCCGGCACCTGCGCAAATCGTTTCGGCTCCTTCCACGCAAGCGGCGGCGGCCGAACCGGCCGTACTTCCCGCTGGCGCGGCGGAGGACGTGGTCAGCCAGTTGGCCGGGACCGTGGTGTCGGTCGAGGTCAGCGTCGGCCAGTCGGTGGCCGCCGGGGACGGTCTGTTGACCATCGAGGCGATGAAGATGAACACCTCTATTATTGCGCCCAAGGCAGGCACGGTCACGGCCGTGGCCGTGGCGGCGGGCGCGGTGGTCGAGGAAGGCCAGCTTCTGGTCACGCTTGCCTAATCGGTCCGGGGGAGGCCAAAACCTTTGATCGATAACTTAACCGAGCTTTGGAGTCTTTCCGCAGCTTCTCACCTCACATGGCGCATGCTGGTGATGTGGGTGGTGGTCGTCGTGCTTTTGTATCTGGGGGTTTTTCGCAAGTTCGAACCCCTGTTGCTGGTTCCCATCGCCTTCGGGGCCTTGCTGGCGAACCTGCCCACCGAGGGTTTGGTGAATTTGCCGCACGGCGATGAAGCGGGCGGACTTTTCTATTACATCTCGAAGGGCATCACCCTTGAAATCTTCCCGCCGATCATCTTCATGGGCGTTGGCGCGCTGACGGATTTTGGACCGTTGATCGCCAACCCGCGTACGCTATTGCTGGGCGCGGCCGCGCAATTTGGCGTGTTCGTGACCTTCGCGGGCGCCATACTGCTGGGCTTTTCGGTGATGGAGGCCGGCGCCATCGGCATCATCGGCGGGGCCGACGGACCGACGTCCATTTTTCTCGCCAACAAGCTGGCCCCGCACCTGTTGGGTCCCATCGCGGTGTCGGCGTATTCCTACATGGCGCTGGTGCCGGTGATCCAGCCACCGATCATGCGCCTGCTGACCACCGAAAAAGAACGCAAAATCCGCATGCGTTCGCTGCGCCCGGTGTCGCGCATCGAAAAGCTGATTTTCGTGCTGGTCGTGACCATTGCCTGCATCCTGCTGGTTCCGGCGGCTTCGGCGCTGATCGGAATGCTGATGTTCGGCAATTTCATTCGCGAATGCGGCGTCACCGAACGCCTGTCCAAAGCCGCCCAGAACGAAATCATTAACGTGGTGACCATCTTCTTAGGGATGAGCGTCGGCATCACCATGACCGGCGATCAATTCCTGCAGGCAGAAACGCTCAAGATCCTGGCGCTGGGCGTCGTCGCGTTCGGCATTGCCACCGCGTCCGGACTGCTCATGGCCAAGCTGATGAACTTGTTTTCTCGCAAGAATCCAATCAATCCGCTGATCGGTTCGGCGGGCGTGTCGGCTGTGCCCATGGCGGCCCGCGTATCCCAAGTGGAAGGCCAGCGCGCCGATCCCGACAACTTTCTCCTGATGCACGCCATGGGCCCCAACGTCGCAGGAGTCATCGGAACCGCCGTCGTCGCCGGATACTTCATCGCCCGACTGGGGGGGTGACCGGGTGTCGGAGGAAACGACCAAATCCGTCCGGATTATTGTCAAGGGACGGGTTCAGGGCGTCTGGTTCAGGGCCTGGACTCAGCAGGAAGCGCAAAAACGTGGGTTGTCGGGCTGGGTGCGCAACCGAATGGACGGCAGCGTCGAGGCCCTGTTTTATGGCCCAAAAAACGTCGTCAACGATATGATGGAAGCGTGCTGGAATGGTCCGCCCTCGGCCCGCGTCGACAGCCTGACCCCTGACAAAACCGAAGAAATTCCCGGCCACGGCGATTTCCGGACGTATCCGACGGTTTAACCCACCCACCGTTTCAAAACGTCGATGGCTTCGTCACCGGGCATTTTTTCGCCGGGTGCGGATCGTTCCTCAATAGGGCGGGCGATATCCTCGGACAAAGTGCCGCTTCCGAGCCCGGCCTGTCGCGAATCTACCGCCGATGCGGCGAAGTAGACCCGTTCGATCCCCGCCCACCAGATGGCGGCGGCGCACATGGCACAGGGTTCGCACGAGGTGTATAGCTCACAGCCCGAAAGATCGGAGGTTCCCAGGTTTCGGCAAGCGTCGCGGATGGCGTCGATTTCACCATGCGCGGAGGGGTCAAGTGTGCTGCCGACGCGGTTGCGTCCTTCGCCGGTGATTTTTCCATCTTTGACGATGACGGCGCCGAAGGGCCCATCGCCTTCCGCCTTGTTTGAGGCCGCGCTGAGCTCAATGGCCCGGCGCATAAAGTCAGCTTTTTCCATTTCATTCACCGAAGGTCAGTGGTCTGAGGGAGCGACGAAGCGATCGCTCAGGCCGGTGTCATATGTCATACCGTCCGCCGTCACGATGACCAGTCCGTTCTCAATGCGCGCCAGACCCTTGCGGGATAGCGCCGTCCACACCGCGCGGTTGGAAAATCCGCTGGCGTCGCGCGCCGTAACGGTGAACGCGCCCACATGAACGTGCTCGCCGTGGGGGTGTGGAACATGAAGAATCGTCGTCTCGCCCGAGGCATCGTCGTGCCGCGCCCCGTCCTCATCCTTGGCCAGAACCTGAGCCAGAACCAGGGTGCGCAATTGCAGCTTGTTCAGCTTCAGCGGATTTTTCCTCGGTGGCATGGCGTTTTTCCGTATTCAATTTTCCGATGCGGCGGAAAGTTTACTTTGTTTTATCGACAAGGCGCAATTATGGGGGCGTATCCGCTCACAAGTCCTATATAAGACATAAGAGTTTCCCAACCGAAAAAGACGAGAACGATCTTGAGCTTTCCCATCGCCTACCGGTTTAGCCGCAAAACCCTGCATCGTTATTTTCCTGGTGTCGTCGTCTGTTTTACGGTGGCGGCGGCGGCGCGGTTTTTGTCGGACCACTACGGCGCGCCGCAGATGCTGTTCGCCCTGTTGTTGGGTCTGGCATTTCATTTTCTTGCGGAAGAAAACTCATGCATTCCAGGCATCGAATTGACGGCCAAGAAAATCCTGCAAATCGGGGTTGCGTTACTGGGAATGCGCATTACCGTCGATCAGGTCATCGGGCTTGGGCTGGATTCGGTCGCTCTAGTTGGCGCGGGCGTTATCGCGACGATCCTCGTGGGTATCGGTATGGCCCGCCTGTTGGGGCGCACCGCCGTATTTGGGATGTTGACGGGGGGTGCGGTCGGCATTTGCGGCGCTTCTGCCGCGCTGGCCATCTCGGCGGTTCTGCCACGAAATTCCAATGCCGAACGAAACACCATCTTTACCGTGATCGCGGTGACAACGCTCAGCACCATCAGCATGATCGCCTATCCGATTATCGCGACCTGGCTGGGAATGAGTGACCATACGGCAGGGCTGTTCCTTGGCGGCAGTATCCACGATGTGGCCCAGGTGATTGGTGCGGGCTATGGTCTGTCGCCCGAAGTTGGCGACATTTCCACCGTCACCAAACTGTTCCGGGTGGCCATGCTTGTGCCTGTGGTGTTTACATTGTCGCTGTTGTTTCGCAATCGTGGCGGAAAAGCCGGAAAAATCCCGGTTCCGTTTTTCGTGCTGTTCTTTTGCCTGTTCGTTGGCATCAATAGTTACGCGCCGCTGCCCGAGGGCCTTCACGAAGCGCTTGTTAATGCCTCGCGCTGGTGTCTGGTGGCGGCCATCGGTGCGCTGGGCGTCAAAACGTCGCTCAAATCCCTGGCCCAGGTGGGAACCATCCCCATCG
>JABGRG010000034.1 GCA_018648445.1 Rhodospirillales bacterium
CCCTTTTCATCGTCCATCGGGATAGCAATATCCAGGATTTCGAGGGCTTGAAGGGCAAACGGTTTGCGTTTACGGACCCCGATTCCAACACCGGCAGTCTGGTTCCTCGTTTTGTCCTGGCGAAACGCGGCACGATTCCGGAGAAATTCTTCAAGGAAACGTTCTTCACCAACAGCCACGACAATTCGATCAAGGCCGTGGCCGACGGTCTGGCCGACGGGGCGGCCGTTGATTCCCTTGTTTGGGAGTTCATGAAAACCACGGACCCGGATCTTGTGGGCCGAACGCGGGTCGTGCATTCGTCGCCGCGATATGGAATACCGCCGGTCGTCGTGCACCCACACATGGCGGACAGCGCCAAAAAGGAATTGCGCGAGACTTTTGTGAGCCTGCATGGCGACACGACCGCCTCTCCCTTGCTGCGGGAACTGCGAATTGAACGGTTTGAAGACGGCGAGGACGAGGCCTATGACAAGGTTCGGGAAATGCGCGATTGGATAGCGCTTAAGACCGAGGCCGGAGGATGAGGCTTCAAAGCAGGGTATTCCTGCGGGTTATCGGGCTGCTTTCTGTTTTGATTGTTTCGGTCTGTCTTTCGGCGGCGGTCTTTTCTCTTCTGGAAAATCGGGAAAACCTGAAGGGTGTGTTTCGGGCACAGGCCCTTTTTCTGGCCGATCAGGTTGAACGCCTCGTCCTGTGGGATGATCGCGTGGCGTTGAAGGCGCTGCTTGCACGCTTTGCCGACGAGCAGCCGGTTGTTTTATACGCCTTTGTCGAAAAAGCGAACAAACCCTATGTGCATACGTTTGATGTTGGCGTGCCGACCGGGCTTCTGGATCTTCACGGCGGGTCGTTTGCCGCTCTCTCGCTCAAGACCTGGAAAAACCACAGAAACGAGGTTTATTACGACATTGCGACTTCGCTGGAACACGGCGAAGCGAAGCTGCATCTGGGATTGTCGCGCAGTGAAATCGACAGCCGTTCCTATACCAAAATATGGGCCATCGTGTTCCTGGGGCTGGCCGCGCTGGTTATCGGCTTTATTCTGGCGGGCGTGACGGCAATGGTCACGACGCGTGAAGTCGATACCATGACTGACGCTCTGCGCCTTAGTGAGGAAAGAGTGCGCCTGCTTCTGAGTTCGGCAGCAGAAGGCATATTCGGCCTAGACCTAACCGGAGACTGCACGTTCATCAACCCGGCGGGAATGCGCATGTTGGGCTATGCAAACGATAGCGAAATACTCGGACAGAACATGCATGACATCATGCATCACACAAACGTCGATGGAACACCCTGCGCGAGGGAAGATTGCCGCATTCAAAACGCGCTGAAGAAGGGCGAACACATCCATTCCGACGACGAAATTTTCTGGCGACAGGATAGAAGTGGCTTTCCGGTCGAGTATTGGTGT
Source organism: Rhodospirillales bacterium (assembly GCA_018648445.1). The sequence continues at coordinate 1,415 of JABGRG010000034.1, forward strand.
CACCCGGTTCTCAAGAATGGCCGGATGCTCGGTGGTGTCATTACTTTTATCGACATCACCGAACGGATGGAGGCGTTGGCCGAGCGCAGCCGCCTGGAGCGGCACCTGTTTGACGCGCGAAAAATGGAAGCCCTGGGCCAGCTTGCCGGCGGCGTCGCCCACGATTTCAACAATCTGCTGTCGCCGATCATATTGATCACCGAAATTCTCCTTGATGATTTGGAACTTAGCGACGCCGATACGGGGCACTTGGCGGATGTTCTGGCGGCAGCAAGACGTGCGCAAAAACTGGTTCATCAAATCCTTTCCTATTCGCGGCCCGAGACGCACGAAAAAAGGCCCATGAACCTTTCCGACGTCATGTACGACGCGATGGATTTGGTTCGGTCGAGTTTGCCGACGACCGTTTCGATAAAGCCAATAGTCGAAAATGATGTGCCGCTGATCTTTGGTGATTTCGATGAAGTCCATCAGGTTGTGATGAACCTTATGACAAATGCGGCGCAGGCGATCGGCGAGGAAATAGGGACGGTGGAAACCGGCTTGCGAAGGATTGTGGTGGATGAGTCGCGCCGTTTCGGCAGTGGCACCTTGGCGCGGGGCACTTATGTTGTGTTTAGTGTCGCCGACACCGGTCGCGGAATGGACGAGGTGACGCGCGAGCGCATATTCGAACCTTTCTTTTCAACTCGAAAAGGAGCCGACGGAGCGGGCCTCGGGCTGGCTATTGTGGAGCGCATCGTATCGGGCCACGGTGGGCTGCTCAGCGTGACCAGCGGTCCCGGAGAGGGAACCAGGATTGAAGCCGTTTTCCCCGCATGGGATGGCGAGGCAAGCGCTGAAGTTCGTACGGAGACAATCGACGCATGACCCGCGTTCTGATTATTGACGACGAAGATCTGGTCCGGTCGGCGTTCCGCATGGCGTTGGAACGAGCCGGTTTCGAGGTCTTCGATGCGGCCAGCGGTCCGTCGGGTCTTGGGCATCTCGTTGAACACGGTGCGGATCTCGTGATTACCGATTTGATCATGCCCGACAAGGATGGGTTCGAGACCATCAGGGAAATCCGCACACTGCAACCGGCCATTCCGATCATTGCGGTTACTGGCGGAGGACCGAGCGGCCCTGAGCGGTTGTTGGACCGGGTCAGGGAAATGGGGGTCGGGATCACGTTAAGAAAACCGATATCCAGGCGCGAACTTCTGGCTGCAGTAAACGGGGCCTTAAGTTAATCCGCGAATCCCTTGCGGATGGCCAGTCCGACAGCCTGGGTTCGGCTGGTTACGCCGATTTTTCGGAAAACCGCCGTCAGGCGCGCCCGCACGGTAACTTCGCGAATGCCCAGTTCGTCCGCGATCTGCTGATTGCTGTGTCCTTTGACAAGCAGGCCCAGCACATCATGCTCGCGTGGCGTCAGACTGGGGAACACGCCGCCGCCAACATTACGGGCCGAGGGCAAGGAGGCGTCGGCATCCGCTGTCTGCCTGTCGAAGTAGGCGATCGAGGGAATATATTTCTCGCCTGACAGCACCAGATTGATGGCGCTGAACATGGCACGGCTTCCAAGGGTTTTCGGAATGAACCCTTCGGCGCCATGGTCGAACGCGGCGGATATGTCGGCTTGCGAAAAAGCACCCGACACGATGACGACCGGCGTGTTTTCGGCTCTGGCGCGCATGCCGTCCAGCCCGTCAAAGCCGTTCATTCCTAGCATCTTCAGGTCCAGAAGAATCAATTCGACCGGGCCCTCGCGTTCGACGGCTTCGAGGGCGTTATCGTAAGTATCGGCCTCGATAACCTGCATTTCTGGATCGAACTTGTTAAGGACGAGCTTCAAGCCGTCGCGAAACAGCATGTGGTCGTCGGCAAGTAAAACCTTCACGGCACGAATTCCCCCAAATTCGGAACCTTGGCGAGGTCCCGCTTGGCTCTATCTTAGAGCGTGGATGCTACAAAGGCCAACGTCCAATTATTGTCATGAAGGTATCGGTTTGTCTACTGATGAGGAAAAGAAGATTTCTGGAATTTCCACCGCGCCGATCCTCCACCCCTTTCCAACCGCGTATCGTGCGGTACTGCAAGAAACACTAATATGAGAATGAGACGTAAAATCGCAATAAATACAGACATTTATATAAAATAACCATAGATAAATTATTGATAATCAGATAGCCTCGATTCTCAAGTAAAAAGATATCCGTGATGACAGGCAGCGGAACATCAAAAAATGATGAGATGGGCTTGGATGCGAGTACTTCTAGCGCTATTTGTAGCTATCGGTTTAGGGTTGGGCGGCATCGGCGATGCCGCAGGAAAAACGGCGGAAACGACGCAGCCGGCGCCGTCCGGAATCGTGGGATCGTCGACGGCGGATCACTCCCAGTTCAAGGAGTTGAAACAGGACTTCGCCTCCGGACCCGAGGTTACGAAAGTCTGCCTAGGGTGCCACAACCAGGCCGCCCGGCAGGTCCATGCGACCACTCACTGGGATTGGGAGTTTTCCAACAAAAAAACAGGGCAGTTGCTGGGCAAGAAGCACGTCATCAATAACTCGTTTATTTCTGCGGCGTCGAACGAGCAATTCTGCACCCGCTGTCATATTGGTTACGACTGGACCGACGAGACATTCGATTTTTCCGCCGAGGAACAGGTCGACTGTCTCGTATGCCACGATACCACCGGGACCTATGATCTCAAGCGAATGCATCTTCGCAAAGCGAAGTGCACGGCCTGCCATGTTACCTATGACCGTAAAATGGTGCGCGAGGCGGTAAAGAAACCGGATTTTTCGGAACTGGCCCTCAAGGTCGGCAAAACCAACCGCGAGTCTTGCGGTTCGTGCCATTTTCTTAGTGACGGCGGCGACGGCGTCAAGCATGGCGACCTCGATACGTCGTTGATCGAAGCCACACGCGATGTCGATGTGCACATGGCTAAAAGCGGCCTCGATTTTTCCTGCGCCACTTGTCACAAGACCGATCAGCATCAAGTGCTGGGCAGCCGATATACCCCCGCGAATAAAGACGTTCGTGGAATGGATGTGGTGGGCGGCAGCCGAGCCACGTGTGAATCCTGTCATGGCCTGAAACCGCATCCGGACGGCGAAAAAGCCAAGCTCAACGACCACGTCGACCGCGTGGCCTGTCAGACCTGCCATATTCCGGCGTTCGCCCGTGGCGGTCTGCCGACACAGACGTACTGGGACTGGTCCACGGCCGGGAAGCTGGATGACGCCGGAAAGGAAATCGTCGAACGGGACGACAAGGAGCGCATCATCTATTCCTCCAAGCGGGGAAACGGCCTGTGGGCCGAAAACGTCGTTCCGGACTATGTGTGGTTCAACGGTGACGTTGAACATCTGACTCTAAAAGACAAAATCGACCCGACCAACTCCGTGCGCCTCAACACCCTGGGTGGAACCGCCGACGATCCGCAATCGCGCATCTGGCCGGTCAAGACATTGCGCGCCAAACAACCCTTTGACGCCGGAAACTCGACCCTCGTCGCCGTGCACCTGTTCGGAAAGGACAAGGATGCCTATTGGAACACTTTCGATTGGGAAAAATCCATCACCGCGGGCACGAAGGCATCGGGCCAATCCTTCAGCGGCAAAGTCGGTTTCGCCGAAACCGAGATGCAGATTCCCATCAACCATATGGTCGCGCCCAAGGATGATGCGCTGGCCTGTGAAGAATGCCATGCGAAAGGCGCGCGCCTTGAAGGTGTTTCCGGGTTTTATCTGTTAGGCCGCGACGGCAACGAGCTGCTTGAAAAGGGCGGCTGGGTGCTGGTGCTGCTGACCCTGGCCGGTGTCGTCGGCCATGGCATCATGCGACTGGCGGTTCGTCTGCGCGGGGGCGAGGCCCATAAGGAAGCGAAACTGACGCGGATTTACATCTTCAAACGGTTCGAACGTTTCTGGCATTGGGCCCAGGCCGCTCTGGTTATGTTCATGGCCCTGACCGGTTTTGAAATTCACGGTCTCTATGCCGTATTCGGTTTCCAGGAAGCGGTCCATCTTCATACCACGGCGGCCTGGCTGCTGATCGGTCTGTGGGCGTTCGCCATCTTCTGGCATTTCACCACCGGCGAATGGCGCCACTATATTCCGTCGACGGAAAATCTCATTCCGATGATCCGTTTTTATACGACGGGCATTTTCACGGGCGCGCCCCATCCGTTCCGGCCCACCGCCCAGTCCAAACACAATCCGCTGCAACGGCTTGCCTATCTTGGGTTCAAGCTGGGCATTTCGCCGGCCATCTGGATCTCCGGCCTGTTGTTCCTGTTCTACAATTCGTGGGGCGATCTCGCCCTTGCCGGCCTCGATCTTTATTGGGTCGCTTTCGTTCACACCGCAGCTGCTATCGGCATGATCCTGTTCTTCATCGGTCATGTTTACATGATTACCTCGGGACACACCGTGTTTGCCCAGACCAAGGCGATGATCACGGGCTGGGACGAGGTCGAAACGGACGAAGAGGACCAAGAATAACCGTACACAATCCGTTTTTTCACATTCAACGCAACTAAAGGGTATTCAGCAAACCGTCTAGGGAGGTTAGCCATGAAGCTAAATCGTAGAGATTTCATCAAGAAATCGGCCGCGACCACGGGAGCCGTTCTGGCGGCACCCCACGTCATGGGCGTCAAAAACGCCATGGCGCAGGCCGCACCGATGGCTGCATCGCCGGGTAAGGGAACCTGGGTTCCGACCGTTTGCCAGGGCTGTACGTCCTGGTGCGCGGCCGAAGGGTTTGTGCAGGATGGCCGCGTGGTCAAGGTTCGCGGTCATCATCTGTCCAAGAGCAGCGGCGGCTATGTCTGCCCGCGCGGGCATATGGGCATCGGCCAGATGTACGACCCCGATCGCATCAAGGTGCCGATGAAGCGCACCAACCCGCAAAAGGGCCGTGGCATCGATCCCAAGTTCGTGCCGATCTCGTGGGACGAAGCGCTGGACACCATCGCCGACAAGATGATGGAACTGCGCAAGGCCGACGAAACCGAAAAGTTCTTGCTGATGCGCGGTCGTTACACCTATTGCCGCGACGTCATTTATGACGCCCTGCCGAAAATCTTCGGCTCCAACAACAACATCTCGCACAGCGCCATTTGCGCCGAAGCGGAAAAGTTCGGCCCCTACTACACCGAAGGGTACTGGGATTACCGCGATTACGATCTTGAAAACACCAAGTACGTGATCTGCTTCGGCGGCGATCCGATTGCGTCGAACCGTCAGGTTCCCAACGCCATTCGCCAATGGGGCAAGGTATTGGATCAGGCCACGGTTGTCGCCATTGATCCGCGCTTCTCGGCCACGGCCTCCAAGGCTCACGAATGGATGCCGGTCAAGCCGGGCGAAGACGGTGCGTTGGCCGTGGCCATAGCCCACGTTATCCTGACCGAAGGCCTGTGGAGCCGCGAATTCGTCGGCGACTTCAAGGATGGCAAGAACGCCTTCAAGGTTGGCGCAACGGTCGATGAAGCCGCATTTGACGAAAAGCTAACCAACGGCATCGTCAATTGGTGGAACATTGAACTGAAAGACCGCACCCCCGAATGGGCGGAAAAAATCTGTCTGGTTCCGGCCGAACAAATCCGCCGCGTGGCGACCGGTTTCGCCAAGGCGGCGCCGAACGTCATGTGCTGGATGGCGCCGGGTGCGGCCATGCAGCCGCGTGGTGCCTATGCCTCCATGGCAGCCCATGCCCTGAACGGCCTGGTCGGCGCCATCGACAACAAGGGTGGCACGCTGCAAAAGATGAGCGCCAAGTACACCCACATCCCGATGTACGGCGACAAGTTCAAGAAGTACAAGGATGAGATTGCCGTAAACGGCAGCAAGCACAAAGTTAAGATCGACCAGCGCGGCACCCTGGAATTCCCGGCCCTGAAAAAGAAATCAGGCGGCGGCGTGGTGACCAACCGTGCGGCCGACGGTATCCTTGACGAGAACCCCAACGAGATCAAGGTGGCCATCGGTTACTGGAACAACTTCGCGTTTTCGTGCAGCGGTGCTTCCCGTTGGGAAAAGGCGCTGGCAAAGTTGCCGTTCTTCGCGCACATCGTCACCAACCCCTCGGAAATGAGCCAGTTCGCCGACATCGTATTGCCGGCGTCGTTCCACATGTTCGAACGGTGGGGTCTGGTTCCCAGCAAGTACAACCGCTACAGCTACATCGGCCTGCAACAGCCCATGGTCAAGCCGCTTTGGGATTCGCGCACGGACGAGACCGAGGTTGTCTGGATGCTGGCCAAGAAGCTCAAGGAAAAAGGCTTCGCCAACCTGTTCGATTACTTCCAGACGGAAATGGTCGATCCCGAAACCAAGAAGCCTGCCGCCAACGAAGCCGAGTTCGCCAAGATCACGGTCAAGATCATGACCGAAAAGCAGTGGAACCCGGCCAAGTACCACAGCGGCGACAAGATCAACGGCTGGGACGAATTTGTGAAGATCGGCCTTTGGCAGTCTCCGCAATATCCGTTCAAGAAACTGTGGAAGAAGGGCTTCAAGACCAAAACCAAGAAGTTTGAATTCTACAGCGAAACCCTGAAGAAGGTCTTGGGCGCCCACGCCAAGAAGCACAAGGTCGATATCGACAAGGTGATGGAGGTGACCCAATACGCCGGTCGTGGCGAGCAGGTCTTCGTTCCCCACTGGGAACCCGCCAAATATCACGGGGACGAGAAGGAATATCCCTTCATCTTCATGGACAGCCGCAGCAGGCTGAGCCGCGAGGGTCGTTCCCAGAACCTTCGTGAATTCTATGAATTCCGCAAGGTCGATCCGGGCGATACCAGTAACGGCGACTTCCTCAAGATCAACCCGAAGGATGCTGCAACGCTGGGTCTCAAGGACGGCGACAAGGTCAAGGTTTCGTCGCCCGAAAAGAGCGTCATGAGCACGGTCAAGCTTTGGGAAGGTATCCGCCCCGGTACGGTCAACAAGACCTTCGGTGCCGGTCACTGGGCCTATGGCCGGGTGGCTGCCGAAGACTACGGCAAAGCCGTCTCGCGCGGGTTCAACAATAACGAACTCTTGCCGGCCGACTACGACCGACTGAGCGGTTCAACCGCCCGGCATGCCGTGTCCCGTGTCAAGATTGAAAAAGTCTAACCACTAGCCGATGAAAGGAGCATATCATGAGTAAGAAAATTGGAATGGTAATCGATCTGCACAACTGCGTCGGCTGTGGTGCCTGCGCGTTGGCATGCAAAAACGAGAACAACACCCAGGCTCGGTCGAACGGGCAAAGCTTCAACTGGGCCGATTTCACCATGAAGACCGAAGGCGTGTTCCCGGACGTCACTTACGTCCAGACGCCGGTGCTGTGTAACCACTGCACCAACGCGCCTTGCGTGGAAGAATGCCCCGTTGAGCCGAAGGCTATGTTCAAGGCGGCCGATGGCAGCGTAATTTTCAACGAGGAACGGTGCATCGGGTGCGGGGCCTGTCAGGCGGCTTGCCCGTACAGTGCCGAGAAACTCGATGAAGCCAGCAACACGGGTGAAACCTACAGCGTCATCAGTTTCAACCCGTTCAAAAAGCCGGTTCAGCCCGAATGGCAGGAAACGGCCACGGCAATTCCCGGATGCACGTCGTCCGGAGCCGAGGTTGCCAAGGCTGCGGGAGCGGCGGTGCCGGGTGCCAACATGTTCACGTCCGGCGACTACCAGCCGGTCCGCAAGGAGGGTGTCATTGAAAAGTGCACCTTCTGCTACCACAAAACATCGGCAGGCGAACTGCCGTCATGCGTCGAAGCATGTCCGGCCGATGCGCGCATCTTCGGTGACCAAAACGATGCGGGCAGTGCTATTGCCAAAGCTCTGGCTGCGCACAAGGCAACTGTGTTGAAGGAAGAGGAAGGGACCAAACCCAACGTCTTCTACATTCGCAGCTATAATGATCCGACCGTGTGATAATATAATCCACGTATGATCAGGGGGCGGGATCGCTGATCCCGCCCCTTTTTTTCAGAGGCCCACATGAACGACATGCAGAACGAAACCCATCCAAGGCATCTCGCTAGGGCAGACGCCTACCGCCTTCTGAGTGCGTGCTATTACGAGCCGGAAGAAGCCTTTCTGGAAGAGGATATTTTCGGCCAGTTAAAGACGGCCATGGCCACGCTTGCCCCCGAACGGGTCGCCGATGTTGCGGCCATGGAAGACGATTTCCGGAGTTCCGGTATTGAGGCTTTAACCCTTGACTACACCCGCCTTTTCCTGGGGCCGTTTGGCATTCTGGCCAAGCCCTATGGATCGGTCTACCTTGAAGCTGAGAACGTCGTCATGGGCGAGACGACAATGCAGGCCATGGCGTTATATCGGGAAGGTGGTTTCGAGGTCGCAGACGACTTCCGCGAAGTGCCCGACCATGTGGCTCTGGAGTTGGAGTTTCTCTATCTACTGACCCTACGCCTAAATGCGGAACCGGAGATCGAAGCACTGAAACACCGGTTCCTTGGCGAGAACCTGGGAAAATGGGTTGGTGAATTCGCCGATGCCATGAGGAACGGCGCGGAAACCGGCTTTTACAAGCAACTTGCCGACATGACGCAACAGGTTGTCACAGAAGACATGCAGGAGCGATGATCTCACCACTTGGCGGCCATGCATTGGAGGCGCTGACGCCCGAGACGGCGGTTGCCGTTGATCGATCACGCTGCGTGCGCCATCGGTGCACGCGCAACGAATGCCGCAAGTGTCTGGATGTCTGCCCAACAGACGCGATCACATGGAGTGCCCCGGGGGATAACCCCGGCCTGAGCGTCAATCCCGACGCCTGCACCCAATGTCTGCGCTGTCTCGCCGTTTGTCCGACGGCGGCCCTTAAATCGCCTGAATTGTCCCTGCCACGCATCCTGTCCGAACTGGCGGCTCATGCCGCGCCGGTGCTGGGTTGTGGCGGGCAACCTGCGACCGAGGCCCATGCCCGGATGCCCTGCCTGGGTTATCTGGCTCATCCCGAGGTAATGGCTCTGTTGGGCCTCGTGTATCCCGAGGGGCTGCAAATCAACCTGACGTCGTGTGGCGATTGCGCCAACGGGCATATGGTGGATGGTGTGCGCGAAGCCCATGCGCGGTTGCGCGATCTCGTGCCCGGCCACCGCATAGAGATGGTTCACGAACAGGGAGAGCTTGATTTCCAGGCTCCGTCCCTGTCGCGGCGTCAGTTGTTCACGTTTTTCCGGGAACGCACGACGCGTGCCGCCGTGACCATGGTAGCCCGCCTTCAATCCGAAAAATCCCAGTCCTACGGAAATAAACAGGTTCCCGCGACCCGGGCCCTGCTGCTCAAGGCGATGGAAGGGATGCCCGGGGAAAGCCGGCGAAACATCGCCAACCAACTCTTCGGGCGGATTTCATTCACGCCGCAATGCATTCGTTCCGAAGGCTGCGTCGGTGTCTGCCCCACCGGCGCGATTCAGCCCGCCGATGACGACACACAGCCGCCATTTTTTGACGGGGATTTATGCGTTGCCTGCAATTCGTGCCAGGCGTTTTGCCGCAATCAGGGCGTGACGGTGCTCCCGAGTTAATCGTCGATCTTGGCCAGCGCCTTTTCGCATTTTTTGAGATGCGCCCGGTTAACCTTCAGTTTGGCGGCGAGAAATTTTTTCCGTTTGTCGTTTTTGCTCTCCGCAATTTTGCCCTTGAGCTTTGATTGCTTCTTTTTCAATTTCTTGAGGACATTTTCGAGCGCGTCTTTCCTCTTCTCGTCCTTTTTGTTCTCAAGAGCGGAATGAAGGGGTTTATATGTCGCTTTCGTCTTCATGGGGTCCTCGCTTCGACCGGCGAATCAGCTGGTACAGCTTCGTCGTCACGAACGTCATCGACCTCGTCATCCGACAGGGCGATCAGGTCCTCGGCTTCTTTCAGCTCTACATCGGTGGCGCCGAACAGGGCTTTTCCCAAATCGGCGAGATACCACGTCACGTTACGGGCATAACTCAGATCGTTCATCAGCGAAGTGGCCATAATCGCTGAAATGCGTTCGTCGCGGATTAACGCGTCCATGCCACCGGTCGCGATGATGTTATTTTCGTCGATGGCCACCTTGAATTCGTCAAGGGCAAGGATATCGCGTTCGTCCTCGCTGCTTTCCGCCAGAATATTGATTTCGCGCATGATCCCGGCGAGTTGCACCCGAATGCCATTGTATTCACGGCGGATGTCTTCGTTATCGGACACCATGTAGGCAGAGACGTTCTTGCGCATCTCGGACACTTCCTTGACGCTTATGGCGATCCCGTGACAGGCGTCGCGAAGCTGGAAAAGACGCCCGGCATATTCGGGCGGCAATCGGGTTTGCGCCTTGCTGACAAAATCCAGGATCGCCGCGTACAGCGCCTTAACCTTGCTGGCGTACAGGCGGTCGGGGTCCAGTTCCAACACCTCGCGATTGTTTTCCACATGTTCGTCGAGATCCTGGTTCGACAGAATGGCCTTGCGGCGTAAATTGAGCCCATGCGCCAAAATTTCGAACGCGTTTTCGTAAAGATGCAGGGTCTCCTGACGGACCGCGCCCAACAACGTTTCGGGGAAATCGAAGGCCGTCTCGTTTAAGTATTTGGGCTCGACCTGTTCTTCCACCGGTTTGGAAATTGTCTTTTGCAGGAAGGTCACGAGCGATGACACGAAAGGAACCATCACGATAACGCCGATGAGGTTGAAGATGGTATGGAATACCGCCAGCTTCAGGGTGTAATCGTCCGCCGCAATGCCGACATTTGCCGAGACCGCATCCACTGCCCACATGATTTGCGAGATAAAGATGATGGCGATGGCGCCGGTGACGAGATTGAAAATCAGATGGGCCGCCGCCAGTCGTTTGCCCTGATAGTTGGAACTCATGGAACCGATGATGGCCGTGATCGTCGTGCCCACATTGGCGCCAATGGCCAGCGCCAGGGCGTTTTCGTAAGTTACCTGCCCGGCTGCAAGTGCGGTAATTATCAAGACCAGCGTTGCGTGGCTGGATTGCATGACCACCGTGGCAAACATGCCGATCAGGGTATAGACGATAAGCCCCAAAAACCCGGTCATGGCGAATTCGGCCAGATTGATCGTATCCTTGAAGGCCTCGAAGCCTTCCTTCATGTGGTGGATGCCCAAGAAAAGGAAGCCCAGCCCGGCCAATACGTAGCCGACACCCTTCAGGTTTTTTGACGTTTGGAAGACCAGGATAATACCGAATACCAGCATCGGCATGGCATAGGCCGAAATCTTTACCTTGAGACCGAAACCGGCGACCAGCCACGCCCCCGTGGTGGTGCCGATATTGGCCCCGAAAATAATTCCGATGCCCGCAAACAGCCAGATCAGCCCGGCGCTCAGGAACGAAATGGTAATCACGGAAACCAGCGAACTGGATTGCATGATGGTTGTCGCGACAATGCCGAAGGAGATCGATTTCCACAGCTTGTCGGTGGTTCGCTTCAGCAGCCGTTCCAACAGGCCGCCGGTAAAGGCGCGAAAGCCTTCTTCCAGAAACAGCATGCCGAACAGGAAGATGGCGACGCCTGCGCAAATTTCCTTAACGTTGGGGCTAAGCCAGAAACCGTATGCAAGAACAATGAATATGGATGGTAGCATTATACGCCGCAGCATAATCGATACCTCTCTAATCCATGAACGTCGGTCACCCTTAATTTGCAACGTGCGATAATCGGTTTTTCACTAATTCTAGTGTAAAACTCGGTTGCGTGCATAGCCCGATCTTTTTTTCGGACCTTGGCGTTACTCGGCGTTGGCGAAAATACGGGTCATGCGGCGAACGAGCGGATCTTCGGCGACCATGGTGTTGGCCTCGGCAAGGAATTTCTCGAAGCGCGGAATGGTGATGTGGTCTTCGTCGAAGGCGGCGGCGTTGGCGTAAACCTCGTAAAGAATGAACGCGGCCGGATTTTCTTCACTTTGAACGACATCGAATTGCAGGCAACCGGCCTCTTCGGCGACCGACGCTTCGGCTTGTTTGCCGATGACTTTGTGAAAATCGGCGATTTTTTCGGGTTTGATAAGGAATTCCGCAACGATCACGAACATTCTTGCCTCCAAATTTGCAGATATTATTATTCGGCTCGCGTCCAGGCGACCCGGCGGATATGGTAACAAAATGACACGACGTCGGCGCAAAGTATCTGAAAAAAAGCAACAACGCGAAACCGTTGAAGTGACCATCGAAACGCTGGGTGGGCGTGGCGACGGCATCGGCGAATTGGGCGGCAAAAAAGTTTTCATTCCCTTCACGCTGCCGGGAGAACGGGTGCGCGCCGACACAACTCACCGAACCCACGACGGTGTTTTTGCTGATCTCACCGAAATTCTCGAGCTCTCCGCTGAGAGGGTGAAACCCGCTTGTTCACATTTCGGCGAATGCGGCGGCTGCTCGCTTCAACACGTGACGGGCAATGTGCTGGCCGAGTGGAAGCGGGCGCGTATCATAGACGCCCTGGCAAAGCGTGGTCTGGAAGACGTCACCGTCGAGCCCACGGTATCGGTTCCACCGGGAACGCGTCGCCGGGCGGTATTCGCGTACAGGGTCACGGCGCGCGGGGCGATCATTGGTTTCAATGCACGGGCCAGCGACCAAATCGTCAATCAGATGGAATGCCCGCTTCTCGATCAACGGATTTCACGCCTTGTCGATCCCTTGCGCGGAATCTTGAAAGAAGTCTGTCGACCCGGCGCGGGCGGCGATATTTCCGTGACCCTTACCAACGAGGGCCCGGACGTGTGTATCGATGTCGCGAATTCGCCGGACTTGGACGGGTTAGAGGGGTTAGGCGCGTTCGGTCGCGATCATGATCTGGCGAGGCTAAGCTGGCGGCTTGATGGTCAGGTTGTGCCCGTGGCGGAATTCCGCTCGGTGGTTTTGGTCATGGGGGAAGCCCGGGTTGCGCCGCCGCCGGGAGCCTTCCTTCAGGCCAGCATTGAGGGCGAGGCCGCAATCGCAGAACGGGTGCAAAGCATTGTCGCCGATGCGTCCCCGGTGGCCGATCTGTTTTGCGGCCTGGGAACGTTCGCTCTGCGCCTTGCCGGCGACACGACTGTTCACGCCGTTGACGGAGATTCGAACCTCGTGAACGCGATTCGGCATGGCCACATCAAGACGGAAGTGCGCGACTTGTTTCGAAATCCGTTGGCGGGGAACGAGTTGGCGCGGTTCGCAGCCGTCGTCTTCGATCCACCGCGCGCGGGAGCCAAGGCGCAGGCAGAGTGCCTGGCCGAAGCCGGCCCACCGATTATCGCGGCTGTATCGTGCAATCCGGCGACATTCGCCAGGGATGCCCGCATTCTTATTGACGGTGGCTATCGGATGAACGCGGTCCTGCCCATCGATCAGTTCCCATGGTCGGCCCACGTGGAACTCGTTGCCGGATTCAGCCGCTAAAGGCTGCCGAAGAAGCAAAAAAAACACCCGGCATTCCCATGCCGGGCCGCTTCTCCATCCCATAGCGCGTTTTGTGCACCCAACACCAATCGCGGATCAAGGAAAAAAGAACGCGAATGAGCGAAAAACGCTTCACCTGATTCCCACCGGGTTGTCGCCCGTTCTTGCTTGCAATGCGGACCCGCCCAAAATTCAAGGAGAAGCCTTACCGTGTTTTGCTATCAATGCGAACAAACCGCCCATGGAACCGCCTGCACCGAGATCGGTGTTTGCGGTAAAACCGATGACGTCGCCGCGCTACAGGATTTGCTGGTTCACGCCGCCAAGGGTGTTTCACAGTACGCCCATCGCGCCGCCCAACTGGGCGCGCGGGACGCCGACGTCGACCGTTTTGTCGTCGACGCCCTGTTCACCACCGTGACCAATGTGAACTTCGACGCCGAGCGCATGGCTGAAATGGTGCGCAAGGCGGCGACGGTAAGGGACGCCGCGAAGAGCCTATACGAACAAGCCAGCCTGAAGGCAGGGCTGATCCCCGCGCATCCCGAGGGTCCGGCAACCTGGACCCCGGTGTCGGATGTTGCCGGGCTGGTCGGTCAGGGCAAAGCCGTATCGATCATGGACAGAATCCAAAATGTCGGTGAGGACATTACCGGTCTGCAGGAACTTCTTATCTACGGGGCCAAGGGCGCAGCAGCTTATGCCGCCCATGCCGCGATTCTCGGCAAGGAAGATGACGGGATTTACGCGTTTTTCCACGAGGCTCTTGATTTCCTGACCGTGCCCGAACCTGCGGTTGACGATCTTTTGGCCATAAACCTGAAATGCGGTGAGGTTTCCGTCGGCGTGCTGGCGCTTCTGGATGCGGCCAACACCGGCGCTTATGGCAACCCGGTGCCGACCAAGGTCCTGATGGGACACGTGCCGGGCAAGGCCATTCTGGTTTCCGGCCATGATCTCAAAGACCTGGAAGAACTTCTGAAGCAAACCGAAGGCAAGGGCGTCAACATTTATACCCACGGCGAAATGCTGCCTGCCCACGGCTACCCGGAACTCAAGAAATTCGCCCATCTGGTCGGCCATTACGGCGGGGCGTGGATGCGCCAGGCTTCGGAGTTCGACGCATTTCCAGGCGCGATCCTGATGACGACGAACTGCATGCAGAAGCCGCGCGATACCTACAAAGACCGTATCTTCACCTGCGGTCTGGTCGCCTGGCCGGGTGTCGATCATATCGCCGGCCGGAATTTCGCTGGTTTGATCGACGCGGCTCTGGAGGCGGATGGCTTTGCCGATACGTCCGAAGAGCGTTTCCACCACGTCGGGTTCGGTCACAATGCCGTTCTCGGTATCGCCGACACCGTGATCGACGCCGTGAAAACAGGGGCCATCAAACGTTTTGTTCTGATCGGCGGCTGCGATGGCGCGGAAACCGGTCGCAACTACTACACCGATCTGGCCGAGACCATGCCCAAGGATTGGGCCGTGCTGACGCTGGGGTGTGGCAAGTTCCGCCTGCTGGATTCCGATCTCGGCGAAATCGGTGGTCTGCCGCGGCTTCTTGACATGGGGCAGTGCAACGATTCCTTCTCAGCCGTAAGGGTTGCCCAGGCTCTGGCCGATGCTTTTGGCACGGACGTCAACGGCCTGCCGCTCAATCTGGTTTTGTCGTGGTACGAACAGAAGGCCGTTTGCGTACTGCTGGCGTTGCTTCATCTGGGCGTAAAGAACATTCGGATCGGACCGAAGTTGCCCGCATTCGTTTCGCCCGCAGTGCTTCAGGTTCTTGTCGAGAAATTCAACGTTATGCCCATCGGCTCGGTTGAGGATGATCTACGGGTCATGGCCGGCGGCGATTTGCAAAAGGCTGCATAATTTTTCCGCCAACAGGCGGATTGTCATCGCGTTACGGGAAAGGGGGCCGTTATTCGGCCTCCTTTTTCTTTTTTTGTGGCGGTACGGAATATCTGGCGTACAATCCCAGGTGTCGGATAACTGTTGTATTCAGGAGAAATAAATGGCTGCGAAATCGAAGACGGAAACTCCTGCACCGACCATGGCAGATATTATCCGCAACCGCGCCTATCAGATGTGGGGTGTGGAAGAAGGGGCGGCGGCGAAACCGCCAGCGAAACCGCCAGCGAAAAGGCCTGTAAAGAAGGCCGCAAAAAAGCCGGCCAAGGCCAAGAAGCCAGCGGCGCGTAAGAAATAGATCGCCAGATCCAACTCGTATTTATTCTCGTGGTTCCGGGCGGCTGAGACCGGGCGGAAGGCGGGTTTTCAAGTCGGCCCGCGTTTTGTTTATCTGCACCTGAACCAATCCTATCGCCCGCGACAGATCTGCCTCGCGGATATCCGTATCGAGCATGATCGCACCGGCGAAATCCGTTGTTTCAAGAACCGCGCCGGTCATGCAGGCGCCAGATAAATCAGCCCCTCGCAACGATACTTCGCCCATTTGGCAAAGACGAAGGTTAGCCGCCCGAAGGTTGGCCACCGAAAGGTTGGCCCCTGTCAGGTTGGCGCCGGAAAGTTCGGCCCGGCGCATGTCGGCCGAGGCGAACACCGCGCCTTTGCAATCGGAATCGGATAAATCGGCGTCGCGAAATCCGGCGTTCGTCATCTCGGCGCCCGCCAACGTCGCGCCGTTTAGGTCGGCTTTGTCGAGAGAAGCCTTTTTCCCCTTGTCTCCACGGGTTTGCAGCCACAACAGATGCTCTTCAAGGACGGGCACAATATCGAAGCCCTTCACCTCGGGTTGAGGCGGCGCTTCGATCGGCGCCATGGCGTCGGCCCAGTCGCCCTGACCGTGGAGCGGTTTTTTGGGCGTGGTTTCGCTGGCGGGGTCCCACTCCCTGGCTTTCGGTCGCTCGACCTTCGGCGCAAGTTCCCCTTCATCCCACTCCCGCGCTTTCTTACGCGGCGCGACAGGGGCTCCCGCCGCTGCGGGTTTCCTTGGCGCGAGTTGGGCGCGCTCGATCTCCTCGACGGCCTCTTGGGCCCTTGTCTCAAGAAGCGGCTGCTCTCTTCTGTTGGGACCTTTGAAGTCAGACGGCGTCTCTCCCCGGCGGCACGGGCCGAAGTACGCTTTTGATGCGACAAAGCGCTTCGGTGCGGTGATCGCGTCGCCGATGCGCTTGATAAATTTCTCAGGTTCCGTCGACTTGGAAACGATCCCTTCTATTCCGGCTTCGCAGGCGGTGCGGAGAAGTTCCGGATTCGGTGCGTCAACAAACAGGACGATTGGCAATTGAGGGTTCGGGCTCGCCGCATCTCCGCGAATTTTTCGGGTAAATTCGGCACCGTTCATATCGTTTTGCTGCAATTGAACAACGGCGACATCGGCGGCAAACCGGCCCAGGAGGTCGTATCCGATGGGCGCGGAGCCCGTGCTCTGGACCCCCGCAACCTTGTATTTATGAAAGATATCATGAGCCCATTTACGGACCCGAATGTCGCTGTGAACCAGCAGAATTCTTGTGTTCGACCACTCCATAAGCGCCAATTCTAACCTGTCGAGAAAAATGATGTTTCCGCCTCGTGCCTGGATGCGGTCCGCGTATCATAAATTGGGCGGACAGGCTTTGTCTCGCTGAAAGAAATCCTTTTTTCGGGTTGCTTTATGCCAAATTATCATGGATTGTTTAACGAAACAAAAAACAACCTATTGGGAGGCGTGGATGAGACGCATAATCGTCAGGTTAATGGTTTTGATCGTTGCACCACTGGCGCTGGCAGCGTGCCAAACCACCAGCAAGGATGTCTGGTCCGAGTGGAAGGATATCTCTGAAGGCCAAAGCGCGGTCGCCTTCGCATGGCCGCCCCACGCCAAACCGGTATCAATAAGGCGGCGTGCGCGAAACGAGAAGCATCGCTACATTCGGCAGGAACATTGGGGTTGGGGCTCGGGGCAGGCCTGGGTGTCCAAAGCGCCGGGCAACGTCTACTACAAATTTTCAAAACACGATAAAAGTCTTCTGATTAAGGCATGTGATCGATGGAAACATCTTAAGGAAATCGGGTTGAAAATCTCAGATTCACAAGTGAAGCGCGGCGTGAATCCGGTTGGCAATTATTTCTACGCGGTGTCTGATCAAAATAGCGGCGACCAAACCTGTTTCGTTTATCATCAGGGGTTGCCGTTCAACGTTCAGTCCGGGTATGCGGACGAGCGCGGCGTGGCAGGGGGGATTTTAAGCGCCTATGAATGCCAGCCGAAAACACGGATTTCCGTGGCTCAGTTGGAACCGCTGATGGTTCCCTTCGTCGAGGGAGTTCGCATGACGCAATAGGCTGATTTAGGAAAGTGGCTTAATTCAGCGAGAAGTCGCTTAACACCAAGTCGTCATATTTGGCATGTTCTTTTTGCCAAACCTCGGCCCGGTCCTCGCCCTCGGCGATTTCGTCTTCGTCGAGGCTTTGGGCCACGAACTCCTTTAGAAAAAACGCCTTGGGGTGGCCGTAGGATCTGGCCAGTTCAAACCACTTGTAGGCTTCGACCGGATCTTTCGCGAGCCCTTGTCCCTGCAAATGCATCGCCCCCAATGTCGCTGTTATCGCCGGGCACATGGTGCGCAACTTGCGTAGCCGCAACAGGGCCACGGCCCAGTCGTCCTTTTCCGTCGTTTCCGGTTCCGGCGGATTGGCGGGGATTTTCGCCGGAGCCTCGCTCAGGGCCTTCTGGTACCACATGGCTGCGAGTTCCAGGTCTTTGACGACACCAGTGCCGTTTTTGTACAGATCGCCCAAAATCCATTGCGAAGACGCGTTCCCACCATTGGCGAATTCGCGCAGGATGGGGATCGCCTTGCCATAGTTTCCTTCCGAGATGGCTGTTTGGGCGCGGCGGAAATCGAGGGTCGCCTCCGGAATGTCGTAAGCCAATGCAGGCGCTGCGAAGATGGCGGTGCAAAGTGCTGCGCAAATCAATCGGGCTGTTTTGGTCGTCATCGTGACAGGGTCCTAGGGGCGATCCGGTTGGTTGCCCTAATATCGCGGTTGACGCGGGCGGGTTCAACTTGTTAATCCGGCCCGCCGCCACCCGACAATGCCTGCAACACAAAGAAAGCCGCAAATGAAGGTAACTGATTTCGATTTTGAGCTGCCTGCCGAACTGATCGCGCAGCACCCGGCAAGCCCGCGTGATTCGGCCCGCCTGCTGCGGGTCGCCGACAATCTGGCCGACAAGTTCGTTTGCGATCTTCCGGGATTGTTGGAACCGGGCGATATTCTGGTTTTCAACGACACTCGCGTCATCCCCGTGCGCCTGGCCGGAATGCGTGGCGAGGCCCGCGTCGAGGCGACCCTTATAAAAGAGGTCTCGCCCGATACCTGGAACGCCCTTGTCCGCCCCGGCAAGAAATTCAGGCCCGGCGATACGGTGGTTTTCGGCGATACCCTGTCGGCCGAGGTTGCAGCCAAGGGCGAGGGCGGCGAGGTCACGCTGAGGTTCAATCGCACCGGTCCCGATCTGATGGCCGCCCTTGACCGGGAAGGCGCCATGCCGCTGCCGCCCTATATCAAGCGCGAACGTGGCGGCGATGCGCGCGACCGCAACGACTACCAGACGCTCTTTGCGCAAAAAGACGGCGCGGTGGCCGCCCCGACGGCGGGCCTTCATTTTACGCCCAAGCTGATGAATGCCCTGGCAGAACGCGGTTTGCGAACGGCGTTCCTGACCTTGCATGTGGGTGCGGGCACTTTCCTGCCGGTCAAGGTCGAGGACACCGACGATCACAAAATGCATGCCGAATGGGGCGAAGTCTCGCCACTGGCCGCCGAACGCATTGGCGCGGCCCGCGCTGCGGGTGGACGCGTGGTGGCGGTGGGCACGACCAGCCTGCGCCTTTTGGAAAGCGCAGCCCTTGCCGACGGCACGCTGCCGCCCTACGTCGACGAAACCGACATCTTCATAACGCCGGGCTATGCGTTTAAGATCGTCGACATGCTCTTGACCAATTTTCATTTGCCGAAATCGACGCTGTTCATGCTGGTCTCGGCCTTTGCCGGAACGGATCGAATGAAAGCCGCCTACACTCACGCTATCGCCGAAGGTTACCGGTACTATTCCTACGGCGATTGCTGTTTGCTTTCGAAAGGAACGGGGGCATGAGCGGTTTTTCATACGAGTGCTTCGCCACCGACGGCCCGGCCCGGCTGGGCCGGGTGAATACCGCCCACGGGACTTTCGATACGCCTGCCTTCATGCCGGTGGGCACGGCGGCGACCGTTAAGGCCATGACGCCCGAAGCGGTGGCGGGAACCGGTGCGCAAATCATTCTGGGCAACACCTACCATCTTATGCTGCGGCCCGGCGCCGAGCGCATGGAGCGTCTGGGCGGCCTGCACGAATTCATGAACTGGCCCGCGCCGATCCTGACCGATTCGGGCGGCTATCAGGTCATGTCGCTGACCGATCTTCGCAAAATGACCGAAGACGGCGTGCGCTTTCGCAGTCATGTGGACGGCAGCTACCACGACCTGACACCCGAACGCTGCATGGAAATCCAGCGCTGCCTCGATAGCGACATCACCATGGTGCTGGATGAATGCACACCCTATCCGGCCACGGAAAAAGAGGCCGCCGATTCCATGCGCCTGTCCATGCGCTGGGCGGCGCGCTGCCGCGAGGCGTTTTCGCAGCGCCCCGGCTACGGCCTGTTCGGCATCGTGCAGGGCGGGGTCTATGCGGACCTGCGCGAAGAATCGGCCCGCGCGCTTCAGGACATCGGCTTCGACGGCTACGCCATCGGCGGTCTGGCCGTGGGCGAGGGGTGGGAGCTTACCTACAAGGTGCTGGAATTCACCATGCCCCACATGGCCGCCGACAAACCGCGCTACCTCATGGGCGTCGGCAAGCCGTCCGACATCGTCGGCGGGGTCGCGCGCGGCATCGATATGTTCGATTGCGTGCTGCCGACGCGCTCGGGGCGCACCGGTCAGGCCTTCACGCGGCGCGGACAGGTCAACATCCGCAATGCCCGCCACGCCGAAGACAAACGCCCGCTGGATGAAGCCTGCGCCTGCCCCGCCTGCACCGGTTATAGCCGGGCCTATTTGCATCATCTCATCAAGGCCAAGGAAATCTTGGGCGCGGTTTTGCTCACGTGGCACAATCTGCAATACTATCAGGACCTGATGGCGGGCATCCGGGCCAGCATCGGAGACGGCAAGTTCGCCGAATTCGCCGCCCGCTTCGCCGAAGATCAGGAACGGGGCGATATCGAAGCACTTTAACGAGAGGGCGCGGCCATGGCCGACATGACATACGAGAACCTGACCCACCTGGGCGGCAAGGCCGAAACACCGGCTTCGCCCGAGGCCGCCATCCTCGAAACCGTGCCCAACCCGCAGGCCGGAACCGACTACGTGGTGCGCTTCACCTGTCCCGAATTCACCGCCCTTTGCCCCGTTACCGGCCAGCCCGATTTCGCCCATCTGGTCATCGACTATCTGCCAGATGCGCGCCTCGTCGAAAGCAAGTCCCTGAAACTCTACCTCACCAGCTTTCGCAACCACGGCGGCTTTCACGAAGACTGCACCGTAAAAGTCGGCCGGAAAATCGTCGAAGCCACCAAACCCAAATGGCTGCGCATCGGCGGCTACTGGTTCCCCCGAGGCGGCATCCCCATCGACGTCTTCTGGCAAACCGGCGAAGTCCCGCAAGGATTGTGGCTGCCCGAACAAGGCGTGCCGGGGTACCGCGGGCGGGGGTAAAACCCGGCCCAAAGCGAGGCTCCCGACAACAAGCCCGGAGGAGCGCAACAGCGCGACGACTAGCGACAAACAGGAGCGCAGCCTGCGTGGCGCCTGAACGCAATTCTTGAGAAACTTCGGGGGTAACACCTTCCGGGCTCCGCCCGTCCCCGCAAAGGGCCTCGGCCCCTTTGATCCCGGTAATCGGGAGTGGCCGAAAATGACGATTTTCCTGTCACCGACAGAACCCACCGAAATTCCTGCAATTTGTTGAACTAAAACGATAAATCGTAGGAATATTGGTGCGATCCTCCGCATTTTATCGTCATTCATCGTCAAAACTCGTCATTTTGCCATTTTTCTCCTTGTTTTCAATGGATTAACTTCCACAAAAAACTACAGATATCGCCCGTTTTTCCCCGGCTTTAACCAACGCCTCTCCGAAGCGCGAACAAGAAAAACGGAAGTATATCCTAATTTACGCCAAAAGTCAAGAGTTTTCCCGTGCCCGCAACGGTATTGGGGTGGGAGGTGCGGTGGAGGGGAGCGGGGAATGCCTTTTGCAGGATCATCGCTTCTCTGTGGCTTTCTCTGTTTTCCCTGTGTTCTCTGTGGTTCACCTTCTTAAACCAACCGATTCCCCGGCCTTTCCGGCATCAGGCGCTCTGTTAAGATTCACTACAGAGAACACATAGAACACAGAGGTTTCACAGAGTAGAGAAAAAACATATGCGAACGTTACTATGGCGTGTATCGTTCTGGAGATGAGGATGTTTCTGGCGGCTATCGAAATTTGTGTCTCAGGAATTTCCTTTCGGGAATTGTCCAAGCTCGGTTGAAACCTCAAACCCAATGGAGGCGGGATGCCTAGGGTATCAAATGAACGGAAGAATCTTACTCGCCTTGCGGGGGAGTTCCTGGTTGCGTCCAGGCTGACACAACGGGGATACATGGTTAGCCTGCAATGGGGAACGACCATCGGTTACGACATCCTGGTGTTCGACAAGGACGGGAATGTAGCGTTCGTTGAGGTGAAGACATCCGCCTCCTACGACGGTCGATGGTTGCTCCAGAAAAAGTACGCCAACCCAGGCAATGAGCGTATCCCTCTCAAACGGCGATTTATCTGCTGCGTCAATATGGCGAGGAGTGAGGACGAACCTCAGGTGTACGTGTTCCCTTGTTCTGTTGTCTCCAAGGGATTGCACTACTTTTACCCTAATGGTTTTTCGGCTTCGCCGTCCTACGAGTTTTCCCTACCGAAGAAGCCACGGGGCATGAGCCGAGATAAGGCGGTCAAAACCGTGGGCGAATACATCAGGGCCGACAAATATCTAGAAGGGTATGCAGCCTTGGGTGTGACGGCGGTCGAAAAATGAAGGAGTTCCCGGTATGATCGAGCACCAAAGAGTAAGCTGTCGCCGTAATCCGATTGAATTTGCAATAATTAGGTGCCGATCGCGGAGGGAGGAATAAATGGTTGAAGGAGCCGGAGAGTGAGATTTGTCGCGCAATTTGACCTGACGGCAGACGTTTCCGCCCCAGATGACATTGAGCAGAAATCTATTGAACACCCCAACGGTGATTTCAAATTCATCATTCGGCGAAAAACGGTAAACGAGGGCAATGGCACTGTTACGCTACATTGCAATATGGCGTTTGACGCGGCGGCACTCGACCAAGCCAAAGAAGATTTCATGAGCTGCGTCCTGAGAGTTTTGGACATTCTTGCTCTAGTCACACACGCCAGCATCAAGTTTCATCGGGTGCATAAGATCTTTGATTTGTCACGCGGCAAAACTATGCGTCAAGGATTGATGTTCGTGCACGATCCGCCGGAACCCGAACCAACAACATTTCTTGAGCCACATATTCTTGATGCCGCGTCCCTGTTTCTTAAAGCAGAGGTCGGAGAGAAGGTGCTTAGCGCCCTGCGTTGGTTCCGATTGGGGGTGGTGGCTGAAAGTCCGGAGGATCAATTCCAACATTTCTGGTTTGCGCTCGAGTTGTTGGCAGTTCACGAAAAGCCTGCGGAAGACGTCCAAGATTTATGTCCCAAGTGCGAATGTGCGCTCTATTGCGAAGCCTGTAAGGAATATCCGACGCATAAGCCGTATCCCAAGCAAGCCATCGCGCACCTCTGCGCCACAATCGCCCCGGATGCACCAGACTTCTTTTCGATTGCCAATAAAACCCTAAACATGATGATGCATGGCTCCTCCGTAGAGAAAATCGAAAGAAAAATCGGCCACCAACTTCATCAAATAATCGATCCGTTGGGCAAGATTGTTTGGATAGGCTTGCTCAACGATCTTGTCAAATCGCTCCCCGAGGGCGACCGCCCTACAGAATTGAGTCTAGGCCAAGCCAGTACATTCGTTAAGTGGGACATGAGCGCGGCGGTTGTGATGGAAACGGTTGTGCCTTTAGGTCCAGATGGCGAGCCAGACATCGAACTAATGACGGGAATAACAGCTGGGTTCACTCATTAACCACGCCAATTTACACTTACAGTTGCCTATTTCCCCCAAACCATCGGGATCAAAGGGCCTCGGCCCTTTGCGGGTACGGGCGGCGCCCGGTCCTTCCATCATAATCGCGTTCACGCGCCACGCAGGCTGCGCTCCTGTTTGTCGCTAGTCGTCGCGCTGTGCGCGCTCCTCCGGGCTCGTTGTCGAAGGCGCGCGTTGGGCCGCGCTTTGGCCCCGCTTGATTCGCGCCTTTTGGGTGCCGACTTATGTTATAATACCGGTGTGCCAAGGGCGGCGGTTTGGGTCGTGGGTCGCTCTTAAGAATACCAAGAAAATTGTAGTGGTTCGCGGTTCGGGCCGGGTCGCTCTTTCTTAATGGGAAGGAGGTCGATCATGAATGTCATCATGCTTTTTACCGGGACCGGCGCGATGGTGATCCTGACGTCGCACAAGTCGGCCACCGAGCCTGCTTTGCTGGACAAGCTGTCTCACAAGGGTATTGAGAAATTTATAGCGTTCGAGCTGAACCCCGACATCGCCAAGGAGCGTTACGGCGGGCATTTCTTTGTGGTCGCCCGTGACTTGCGCGAGACCGATGATTTGCGCGTGCTGGATTATAGCGGCGAGCGCGCCTTCAAGCTGTTCAGCTTTGAAGAAATGGGGCCGCCCATCGTGTATGACGGCACCAGGGAAAAAGTCGACGCCTAGGCGGCGGCTGTTGTTGCTTCGCGGCGGCGGATGAGCCACCAGACGATCAGCGCACCGACCATCTTGCTGGCCGTCATGGCGACAACGCCGCCGATGGACAAAATGCCGATTGCCCCCAGGAAGACCGCGCTGTCCACCGGCGCGCCGACGGCGCTGGAATACAAGATGCGCTGTGACAGCGGGCGCCTGGTGAAGCTGTAGACGGCCCAATCGAGCAATTCGCTGATCATGAAGGCAGCAGCACTGGCCATTGCGATGGCCGGGCCCGCCATGAAATAGCTGATGGCTGCACCCGCCAGCATGGCGGCAAGGACGCGGTGGCCAATTTCACGCTGGGCGAAGTCGCGCGCCACGAACACAAAACCCACCAGCAACGATACCGGCGGCCACATGGTTCCGTCCGGCAGTTCGACCAGCGGAATGATGGCGAAGGCATAGTTGACGCCGACGATCATGGCAACGTAGAGGGCGGTAAATTTCAGTTTCATGTGTCTTGCGGCTATTTCGTCTGTTTCCTGAAGCGGCGGGTGTTTACCATATAGTTTGTGCTATTGCGAGGATATGGTGAGCAACGCCAAGGAAATCATCCGCCAAAAGGCTTATGAGCTGGGTTTCGACGCGGCGGGCTTCGTTGCCGCCCGCGCGACAGACGCCGAAAAGAACGGTCTGGCCGCATTCATCGCCGATGACCGCCACGGCGATATGACGTGGATGGCCGACACGCAAGTGCGCCGGTCCGATCCCGTAGCACTTTGGCCCGAGGCGAAATCCGTTATCGCGCTGGCTGCAAACTACGGCCCCGCGACCGATCCGTTGACGTCCACGAAAATGGCCGAGCGCGCATCCATCAGCGTCTATGCCCGCCACCGCGATTACCACGACGTGGTCAAAAAACGCACCAAGAGGCTGGCCCGCTGGATGGTGGAGGAGTGGGGCAACGAGGTTAAGGTGTTCGTCGACACTGCCCCGGTCATGGAAAAGCCGCTGGCGGCGCGGGCGGGGATCGGCTGGCAGGGCAAGCACACAAATCTGGTTTCGCGCGAGTTCGGCTCGTGGCTGTTTCTGGCCGAGATTTTCACGACCCTGGAAATTCCCCCCGATGATCCGGCCACCGATCTGTGCGGCGAGTGCAACCGGTGCATGGAAGCCTGCCCGACGGACGCCATCGTCGCGCCCTATGAGATGGATGCGCGGCGCTGCATCTCGTACCTGACCATCGAACACAAAACGGATATCCCCGAAGAGTTGATGGCTGGGATGGGCAACCGCGTTTTCGGGTGTGACGATTGCCTGGCGGTTTGCCCGTGGAACAAATTCGCCACGCCGACGTCTGAAAATGCGTTTGAGGAACGGGCCGAACTTTCCTTGCCGAGGCTTGCCGATCTGGCGGCGCTGGACGATGGGGCGTTTCGCGAAGTTTTCGCCGGAACGCCCATAAAGCGGACCGGGCGCGACCGAATCTTGCGCAACGTTCTGATCGCCATGGGCAACAGCGCAAAAAAAAGTTTTTTGCCGATCATCGAGAAAAAACTGGATGACGAAAGTCCGCTGGTGCGCAATGCGGCCCGCTGGGCGGCAGCCCGTTTGACCAAACAAAGGGGTTAAACGAGCGCGATTATTATGCCGGAACCGCAACGCTCGAATGAGGGAATACCCTACGCTCACCAAGGGTTTTGGACTCATAACGGTCTTGCATCGGGGGACGGAATCACGTATACCTTCGCTCGACGAAAAACCCGTGGAAATATATTTACGTTTTATCAATACTTTGCGCAAAAAAGTTGCGGGATGTTAATAATCAATTGCAGTTACTAATCGTTTTGTTTGACTTTTACTAAGTAAACGGCTGCCAGATAAACGGGCAAGCCGTGGTTTTCATCTGAAAAACAAGAAGGAGCGATCCTATGGCGGAAAGGCGAATGATTACGGTTGATGGCAATGAAGCAACGGCTTCAGTTGCCCACCGTACAAACGAGGTAATCGCCATTTACCCGATTACACCTTCGTCGGACATGGGCGAGCACGCTGATGCTTGGTCGGCCGACGGCAGGAAAAACATCTGGGGAACGGTTCCCCGGGTGGTCGAGATGCAGTCCGAAGCAGGCGCCGCCGGTACCGTCCACGGTGCGTTGCAAGCGGGCGCCTTGACGACGACGTTCACGGCTTCGCAGGGGCTTTTGCTGAAGATCCCGAACATGTACAAAATCGCCGGCGAACTGACCAGCTTCTGCATGCACGTCTCGGCTCGCGCCATCGCGACCCACGCGCTTGCCATCTTTGGCGATCACTCCGACGTCATGGCCGCCCGCCAGACCGGCTTCGCCATGCTGTCGTCGGGCTCCGGCCAGATGGCCCATGACTTCGCCCTGATCGGTCAGTCCGCGACCCTGAAGGCGCGCGTTCCGGTCCTGCACTTCTTCGACGGTTTCCGCACCTCGCACGAAGTCACCAAGCTCGAAGAGCTGACGGATGACGACCTGCTCTCCATGCTGGACGCCGATCTGATTAAAGCGCACCGCGAGCGCGCCCTGTCGCCCGACCGTCCGGTTGTTCGCGGCACCGCGCAGAACCCTGACGCCTTCTTCCAGATGGCCGAAGCGCGCAACCCGTACTACGAAGTCTTCCCCGACATCATGCAAGAGACCATGGATAAGTTCGCCGAACTTACCGGTCGTCAGTACAAGCTCTATGACTATGTTGGTGATCCGCAGGCGGAACGCATTGTCATTTGCATGGGTTCGGGCAGCGAAACCGTTCATGAAACGGTCAACGAACTGATCAAAAAGCACGGCGAAAAAGTCGGCCTTCTCAAGGTTCGCCTGTACCGTCCGTTCGCCATTGAGAGCTTCATCGAAGCCATCCCGGCCAGCGTCAAGTCGATTGCGGTTCTGGATCGCACCAAAGAGCTCGGCACCGTTGGCGAGCCCATGTACATGGACGTCATGTCGGCGTTCTTCCAGGCCAAACAGGCCGGCCAGCTTTCGGGCGATATCCCGGTTATCATTGGCGGTCGCTACGGCCTGTCGTCGAAAGAGTTCAACGGACAGATGGCCAAGGCCGTGTTCGACGAGCTCAAGAAGGATGCGCCCAAGACGCGCTTCACCGTCGGCATCAACGACGACGTCACCCACCTTTCGCTGACGCCGGATGCTTCGTTCAAGGCCGAGCGTTCGTCTGTGAAACGCGCCGTCTTCTTCGGCCTGGGTTCGGATGGCACGGTTGGTGCCAACAAGAACTCGATCAAGATCATCGCCGAAAGCACCGACAACCATGCTCAGGGCTACTTCGTCTACGACTCGAAGAAAGCCGGTGCGATGACCATTTCGCACCTGCGGTTCAGCCCCGACCCGATCCAGTCTCCGTACCTGATCAGCCATGCGGAATTCGTCGGGTGTCATCAGTTCTCGTTCATCGATCGTCAGGAAATGCTGAAATATGCGGCTCCGGGCGCCGTGTTCCTGCTGAACACGCCTTACAGCAAGGACGAAATCTGGAACCACGTTCCGCGTTCGGTGCAGGAAGCGATCATTGACAAGGAACTGCAGTTCTACGTCATCAATGCCGATAAAGTGGCGTCCAGCGTTGGCATGGGCCGTCGCATCAACACCATCATGCAGACGTGCTACTTCGCCATTTCCGGCGTTCTGCCGCGCGACGAAGCCATTTCCCAGATCAAGAAGTACGTTGAAAAGACGTATGGAATTAAGGGCAAGAAGATCGTCGAGCTGAACTACGCCGCCATTGACGCCACGCTTGAGCATCTCGAGCAGGTTGAAGTCCCGGCTACCGCGACCGCGAACTATGATCGCGCGCCGCTGGTTCCGGATACCGCACCTGACTTCGTGCGCAACGTGACGGCCCGTCTTCTCGAGTTTGACGGCGACAACATTCCGGTCAGCGCCTTCCCGGTCGATGGCACGTGGCCGGTCGGCACCACCAAGTGGGAAAAGCGCAACATCGCGCTGGACATCCCGGTGTGGGAAGAAGATCTCTGCATCCAGTGCAACAAGTGTGCGCTGGTTTGCCCGCACGCCGCCATTCGCGTGAAGGCATACGGCGCCGACAAGCTGGAAGGTGCCCCGAAGACCTTCAAGTCCATGGACTACAAGGCCAAGGAATTCGGCCCCGACACCAAGTACTCCATCCAGGTCGCGCCTGAAGACTGCACCGGTTGCGAACTTTGTGTTCAGATCTGCCCCGGCAAGGACAAGCAGAACCCCGAACACCGTTCGCTCGCCATGGCTCCGCAGGCTCCGCTTCGCGCCAAAGAGAAAGAAAACTTCGAATTCTTCCTCGAACTGCCGAATGCGGACCGCACCAAGCTGCGCACCAATGTCAAGATGTCGCAGTTCAACGAGCCTCTGTTCGAGTTCTCGGGCGCCTGTGCGGCTTGCGGTGAAACCCCGTACGTCAAGCTGATGACCCAGCTTTATGGGGATCGCGCGTTGATCGCCAACACCACGGGCTGCTCGTCGATCTACGGCGGCAACCTGCCGACCACGCCTTACACGACCAACTCCGACGGTCGCGGTCCGGCATGGGCCAACTCGTTGTTCGAAGACAATGCCGAGTTCGGCCTTGGCTTCCGCGTGACGGTTGACAAACACTACGAGCAGGGCTGTGAACTTCTGGTCCGTTTGACCGACCAACTTGGTCAGGACTTCGTTCAGGAAATGGTTGGTGCTCAGCAGGTTGACGAAGCCGGCATCGCTGCCCAGCGCAGCCGTGTCGAAGTGCTTCGCACGAAACTGGCCGAAATCTCGGGACCGGAAGCAAGGTTGCTCGAGTCCATTTCCGAGTTCCTGGTCAAGCGTAGTGTCTGGATCGTCGGTGGTGACGGATGGGCCTATGACATCGGCTACGGTGGTCTCGACCACGTGCTGGCGTCGGGCAATAACGTCAACGTCCTGGTCATGGACACCGAGGTGTACTCCAACACCGGTGGCCAGGCTTCCAAGGCGACGAACATGGCGGCGGCGGCGAAGTTCGCCATGGCCGGCAAGTCCCAGCCGAAGAAGGACCTCGGTCTGATCTCCATCAGTTACGGCAACATCTACGTCGCGTCCGTGGCGTTGGGCGCCAGCGATGCGCAGACCGTTCGCGCCTTCCAGGAGGCCGAAAGCTACGACGGACCGTCCATCATCATTGCCTACTCGCCCTGTGGCCAGCACGGCTTTGATCTGATTGACGGTGTCGAGCACCAGAAGAAGGCGGTCGAAGCCGGTTACTGGCAGCTTTACCGCTACGACCCGCGCAAGCTGGGCACGGGCGAGAAGCCGTTGACCCTGGATAGCAAGCCGGCTCAGATTCCGCTGAGCGACTTCCTGAAAACGGAAAACCGCTTCCGCATCATCGAGCGCAAGGACCCCGAGCGCTTCGCGACCCTGGTCGCTGATGCACAAGCCGAACAGTATCGGCGCCGTGCGGTCTACGAAAAGTTGGCCGAGCTGCACATGCCGACCGACGAAGCAGCCGCGGCGGCCGAATAAGCCACAGCCGCGACAGCTAAAAACACAGACGCCCGGCGGTTTTTCCGCCGGGCGTTCTGCGTTTCGGGACGCTGAAAAAATAAACCAGTAAAAATTGTATAAAAACATCATATACAATGTTGTCAAATGCCGCCAATGCGCTAATACGTCATTCTCTGTTTTAGTAAAGCAACCAGGAAAATTGAGCCGGAACAATGGCACACACGGGCGGGGTTCTCGGATCCCCCGGGTCTTCTGAAAAGACCGACAAATCCGACCAAATTAATCAAAACATCTCATCAATACCGACCGGCCCCGAGGGGTCCGTGTCCATCGCACTTACGGGAAGCGGTGGCTCGGGCGTCATGACTGCGGGACAGATGTTACTGGATGCTTCGGCCGGGGCGGGATACCAGGGCATGATGACGCGCTCGCTCGGCCCGCAGATCAGGGGCGGCGAGGCAGCGGCCTTTTTGCGCCTGTCTGCGCACGAGGTGACGTGCCCCGGCGATGGAATCGATATCCTGATTTCCTTCGACTGGGCGAGCACCGAACGGTTCTCGGCGGAAATCGATCTTGGCCCGGATAGTTTGGTCCTGTTCGACCCGGCCGCAGGGGACGCCCCGGAAATGATCCTCAATACGGGCGCTCAGTTGATTGACCTTCCGTTCAAGGAAATGATTGCCGAGATTGAGGGCGGCCGGCCCAATATGCTGGCTCTCGGCGTTGTTGCGGGCCTGATCGGCCTGCCGGAGGATGCCGTTCTTGCCATCGTCGAAAAGGCCCTGAAGCGTAAAGGTCCCAAGGCGCTGGAGGCAAGTTCCGCCGGAATTCGCGCTGGATTCGGGGCCTCGGCGGCCATGCCCGCCACATACCGCCTGGGCGTCGGCGAAAAGGCCGGGAGCCGTTGGAATATTAGCGGAAATGAAGCCGTTGGTCTGGGCGCGTTGCGTGGCGGGATCAGGTTTGTCGCCGCGTATCCGATCACGCCGGCCACCGAAATTCTGGAATGGCTCGCGCCCAACCTTGAACATCTGGGCGGCGAACTGGTTCAGGCCGAGGATGAGCTGGCCTCGATCAATATGGCCATTGGCGGGTCGTTTGGCGGCATTCCCACCCTGACCGCCACCTCGGGGCCGGGACTGGCGTTGATGCTCGAATCCATCGGCCTGTCGGTGGCGTCCGAAACGCCGGTGGTGGTCGTCAACGTTCAACGTGGCGGCCCGTCCACGGGCATTCCCACGAAGTCCGAACAAAGCGATCTCAACATCGCCCTTTTCGGCCTTCACGGCGACGCACCGCATATCGTGACCGCGGCCAATTCGGTTTCCGATTGCGCGTTTACCGCCCAGTGGAGCGTCTATCTGGCGGAAGCCACGCAAAGCCCGGCCATCGTGCTGACGGATCAGCTTATGGGTCAGACGCGGGCCGTGGTGGATGAACCGGCCGATTCCGGGCACGTGGCGGCGCGCGAAACCGCCCCGGCAGGCCTTAAGGATTACCGGCGCTACGCGGTGACGGAAAGCGGCATTTCGCCAATGGCGATACCGGGGACCGCCGGGGGCGAGTACGTGGCCGACGGGCTGGAGCATTCGCCTATTGGCCGTCCGTCCAGTCAGGCCGAGGATCATCTGGCTCAGCTTGAGAAACGTCAACGCAAGCTGAACCAGTTCGATTACGAAAATCACTGGGCCGACATCGAAGGCGATGGCGATACAGCCGTTATCACCTGGGGCTCATGCACCGGTCCGGTGCGCGAGGCCTGTGCCCGCGCCCGAGCGGCCGGAATCGGCGTTCGCATGATTTCCCTTCGCCTGCTGGCCCCCATGCAAACCGGGAAATTCAACAAGGCCATGAAAGGCGTCAAACGGGCGTTGGTGGTGGAGCAAAGCCATTCGCAACAGTTCTACCGGTACATTCGCGCCTATTTCGACCTGCCGTCAAAGGTGCAGGTGTGCGCCAAGCCCGGCCCGTTGCCGGTGCGCCCGGCCGAAATCTTCGAACAACTCAAAAAGTGGAGTTAGGGCCATGCAGGCTCAGGATATTGCAAAACCCCCCGTCGCCCAGGCCCCCGTCGCCTTGTCGCCCAAGGATTACAAGTCCGATTACAAGCCGATCTGGTGTCCCGGATGCGGCGACTATTCGGTACTGAGTTCCATCACCCGGGCGCTTTCGGAACTGGGCATAAGGCGCGAAAATGCGGCGGTGATTTCGGGGATCGGCTGCTCGTCGCGCATTCCCGCCTATACCAGCCTGTACGGGTTTCACGGGGTTCACGGCCGGGCGCTGGCGCTGGCCACCGGGCTTAAACTCGCACGGCCCGAATTGACCGTTTTGGTGACCGGAGGCGATGGCGACGGTTTTTCCATCGGCGGCAATCACTTCCTGCACGCCTGTCGGCGAAATGCCGATCTGACTTACGTGGTCATGGACAATCAGGTTTACGGCATGACCAAGGGTCAGGCCTCGCCGACCACGGCGTCGCAGTGGGAAGGCAGCAAACTGACGCCCCACGGCACCGGGGTCAGCCCGTTCCAGCCCATGGCGGTGGCCCTGGCCGCAGGCGCCAATTTCCTGGCGCGCGGAATTTCCAGCGATCCGAAGGGCGTTGCCCAGTTGATCGTCGATGCGATCCGCCATCCTGGGTTCTCGTTCGTGCAGGTGTTAAGCCAATGCGTCACCTATCGGCCCGAACAGCAGGAATGGCGCACCATCGCGCGGCCCTCGCAAAAAGAACCGACGTCCAATATCGCGCGGGCGGGACGCCGCATTCTGGATGATGACGGCTTCACCACCGGCGTCTTCTACGTGGGAAACCGGCCGGCCTATGTGCCGCCCGGCGAAACGGACAAGACAATGGCAGGCATCGAACGGCGTTTCGCAGTTTAGCGTTTCGTAAGGCGCAGGTTTGCTGATAGAAGAACCGGCGTGGAAATGCCGCAACCATCAAGGATTCGAAATGCCGGGCCTGTCCGAACGTGATCTGGATATCGTGCGGCGTGCGCCGTTGTTTTCGGGTGTTTCCGAGACGGTTCTTGCCGAATTGCTGAAGGACGCGCGGGTCGGCGAATATCGCCGTGGCCAGCTTCTTTTTTTGCGCGGCGACCCGGCCGAGCACTTCTTCCTTCTGCTTGACGGCTGGGTGAAAATTTTTCTGGATACCCCAGCGGGCGAGCAAACGGTGCTGGAGGTCATGAAATCGGGCGAAACCATCGCCGAAGCCGCAATCTTCCTGGGCATGGCCTTTCCGGCCAGCGCCGAACTGGCCGACGACGCGAGATTGCTGGAAATTCCAGCCAAGCCGTTTCTGGACAAGCTGCGCGAGGATGGCGATCTGGCGCTGACCATGCTGGGCGCGCTTTCCAAGCGCCTTCATTTTTTAATTCAGCATATCGAGAAGGTTCAAACCTTTTCGACCCCGCAACGTCTGGGCGAATTCCTGCTTGGATTGGCCGACGCCAAGGAAGGCGAGACGGTGTTGCGGCTTCCCTACGACAAGTCGCTGGTCGCCGCGCGCCTTGGCATGAAGCCGGAAAGCCTTTCGCGCGCCCTGGCCAAGTTGCGTGACATCGGCGTCGAAACCAAGGGCGGGGAAATCCGCATTGCAGACATCGAACGTCTTCGCAATTTCTGTGACGGCGAGGAATAGCCACGCCGGTCGAAAGTGCGTTAGCCGGATTTGCCGTCCGGGCGCGGCCCCATCAAAATCGGCGCGAACACCACCGTGAATAAAGCGAAAGCGGCGATCCACATTGCCGCCGGTACGATCACCCAGATCAGAAAATCGTCGGAGGCGACGGGTCCGAATATCCGCACCAGCGCAGCGGTCGCGACCAGCACATAGGCTGCAACCATCGACCTCGGCGCATGAAGAGGGCGGCCCGTATGACCCAAACCGGCCCGTGTCATGACTGCAAGGACCGAGGTGCCGACGGCGCCGATGGTAAAGGCGTGAAGGGCGGCGTCAGCAGGCAGCCATCCAGCGAGGTCGGAAGCCGCCTTGCAGGCGAACCCGATGGGCACCCATGCGTGGCCCAGATGCAAAACCCAGATGATCGGGGCGTCCAGGGTGCGCAAACTTTGCCAGTGGCGCATTCGCAACGCCAGTCCAATGGAGGCGGCCAAGGCCAGTGCGCCCGAAAGCACGGGCGGCGCGCCCGCGAGATCGGCGACGAGAGCAGCGACCATGGTGATGATTGCGCTTTTTTCCACCCTGGCGTCGGTGCGCACTTCAATATCGGGATCGGTTTGTTTCAGGGCGTTTGCTGTGAAACGCGGCGCGATGCGTCCGCCGATCAGGGCGACCATGACCACGAAGACGTAAATCCCGAGCCGCAACCCCCAACTCGCAGTGTCCTCGGTCCAGTCCAGGGCTTCGGCGTGGAAAAATGCGTTGGCGGTCAGGCCGATGGTCAACAGACCCGGAAACATGAAATTCCGTACCTGTCCAGATTTGATGATCGGCCCCGCGATGGCTGCGATCAATGCCGGAATGAAAGCCAAATCGATGATGGCGACGGCCAAGGGCGCAAGGTTTGCACCCATCCAAAAGGCCAGCCGGCCGGCCAGCCAGAAGGCCACCAGAAGGCCCAAAGGGGCGCCTGTTACGACGCGCGTGCCGGTCCAGGCGGGAACGGCAGTCAGTAGGAATCCGGCCGCTGCGGCCATTGTGAAGCCGAACAGCATTTCGTGGGCGTGCCACAGGCTGGGCGCCATGTCCGACGGAAGCGCCATGCCCCACGCAAAAACAGCCGCCCAGACAGCGATTGAAAGGGCGGCGTAGGCCCCAGCCAACAGAAAAAACGGTCGAAATCCGTAGGATAACAGGACTGTCCCAGGCGTTGATTTGGCTGTTTCGGCGTCTTGCATTTGAAAAATCCCGGCGGGGCGTTAATATATGAAGAGGAAGACTTCTACTGGTTGCGTTGCACTTTCACCTTGATGCCGGTCAACCTGTTGTATGGGGGGTGCTGTGACGGTTCGGGCATATTTGGTAGTGGCTGGTTTGTTGGTTGGCGGGAATTCGGTCGCGCAGGCGGCGGACTACAA
This sequence comes from Rhodospirillales bacterium, assembly GCA_018648445.1. The sequence goes on from JABGRG010000034.1 coordinate 36,205, forward strand.
ACCCGGTGATTCCATTTGGGATTGCCCGAATTGCCCGGAAATGATGGTCGTGCCTGCCGGCTCCTTCATCATGGGTGCCGATAAAGGGCATAAGTATGAAAAACCGGCCCACGAGGTCACCATCCCCAAGGCGTTCGCCATCGGTCGTTTCGAAATTACCTTCGATCAATGGCTGGTCTGTGTTGAAGAGGGCGGCTGCGCCAAGGATCCGGACGATCACAAATGGGGCAAGGGCATTCACCCGATCATGAACGTCAGTTGGTCCGAAGCGGTCGGTTATACCGAGTGGTTGTCGAAGAAAACCGGGCAGGTTTACCGCCTACCCAGCGAGGCCGAGTGGGAATACGCCGCGCGCGGCGGCACCACGACCGCCTACTCATGGGGTGACGATCCCGGAAAAGACCGGGCCAATTGCCGAAATTGCGGGGACGAGATCCCGCACCGGACCTTCCCGGTCGGCAGTTTTGAGCCCAATCCTTTTGGCCTCTACGACGTTCACGGAAATGTCTGGGAATGGGCAGCCGATTGCTGGAACCCGACCCATGCGGATGCGCCGACCGACGGTTCGGCGCGCTTGAGCGGCAACTGCATGTTTCGGGCGACTCGCAGCGGTTCGTGGTATTACGTCAACACCAACCTGCGTTCGGCCTATCGGGCGAAGTATCCGGCCAAGGCATTTAGCTACGGCATCGGGTTTCGGGTTCTGCGCGAACTTCCTTAGAGCATGTCTCCGAAGGTTCGGTCTGGGGTCCTGCCGTTTTCTTTATTTGGATACCAAAGCCCGGGCCAACTGGCTCAGCGCATCCTGATGGCGCTCATTGGAAATCTGCGAAAAATTTCGGGCCAGTTCCAGACACATGCGCTGGCGGTCGTTGGGTGACGCTTCCTTCCCGAGGTCTTCGAGATTCTCGAAGAAAAACTCGATGGGAACCTTCAGGACCTGGGCGATCTGGTACAACCGTCCAGCCGAAATACGGTTGATGCCGCGCTCGTATTTGTGGGCTTGCTGATAGGTGACGCCGATCATATCGGCCATTTGTTGTTGGCTGAGGCCCAGCATAATCCGGCGTTCGCGAATGCGTGCGCCGACATGGCGGTCCGTATCGGTGGCCCGGCTGGTAACCGCACCCATGTTTTTGGACTTCCCGCGTTCTTGCTTGCGATGAGGCACTGGCGTTTCCTCCCAGAGCAAATTCTTCCGATTTTCGCACAACGCCGTATTTGATCTCCCAAACGATTGCTGCCGCCAGACAGGCGAAGGATCGTAACCCGTGTGACCATATCTTCCCGTTTTTGTAGGGAAGTGCCCGAACTATACCACCTTTTGCCGCGAGAGGTCGCGCACAAATTGGCGTATGTGCGCGGAAGGGTTGTCGGCCATTGCCGGTTTCCATGGTTGTCAAATACACAAAAAGCAGGTGAAAACAATAAGATAAGTCGAATATGGTCGACAGGTATCACGATATATTACTAAAACGGGTTGTTCTTTTCATGTAAACAATCATAAAATGACATCTAGGGGCACCAAGGTTGCGGCTGGACCGCGCTTCCCTATCGGCTAATCCCGTTGTCTGAGTTATCCCGGTGCTGATGTTGTTGCGGTTGGACCGCGTTTCCCTATCGGCTAAACCAGATACATCGACAGCGCCCTGATTTCAGGGCGTTTTTTTTGTATTGATGACGAAGCCCGTCATTTGGGCGGACCGGGATCGCGCACCCGGCCCGTCACATCCACCGAAACCTTGCGTGCGCGTGCCTTTTTCAGGGTGGCATAGGATGCGATCAGCCATCGGAAGGGGTCTTTGTCGTTTGGGGTTTTGTGGCGAATGTCCAAGTTGCCGCCTTCGTCATGCGGAGCCAGGCGAATGCGGTTGTTGCTGGGTTCCAGACGATAGACCCGCATGACGGTTTCTCTGCCGGCAACGGCTAATTTCACCGCGTCTCCCTTGTGGATCCTCATGATAAGGCGTGCCGCGGGAAAATCGGTTTGCCACTTGGTTTTGTGTTTGGGTTGGTTGGCGTGAAACACACTCACGCCTTCGCCGCGCCATTTGCGGTCGGGGGATTCGAAAATATCCACATGATGGTTGTCGCCGGGAATATAGGCTTTGTAGGCTCGCCCGTCCGTCCCGACGATTGCGACG
>JABGRG010000164.1 GCA_018648445.1 Rhodospirillales bacterium
GAACCCCCACTCGGACATCGCAATACGGATGGCGTGGCTGATGATCGAAAGATCACGATTACATGCAGATGCCCCAACCTCTTTCAGTCGTTCATCACGATACCGGGCCAGATGCCCAGAGTTCAGTTTCGACAACCAGATATCAGACAACCATGTGCGTCTAAGTCGGGAGACAATGTACTTCTCAACATAGAAGCCACGTTTGGTTGGCGTTACCTCTCGACCATAGCGCTCGAGCAACTGCCCGACAGTGCAATCATTCGTAATTAAGTGGCCAAGGTCGATCTGTCGTTCCGTCTCTGCAGCCCAACGACGAGCATCAGAGGTCAGATCAAAGGTCTTGGTCTGCACAGGCGTACCCTGACGCCGAACACGAGCCGTATATCGCCCGTTACGTTTCATTATTGATGCCAAATCCATCTCCTGTGGCACAGGAGTGGTGCAAGCAACGCGACGGAACTATCTGGTCTGACTTTAGAGGGGCTTAACCGACTGTATTTAAACAATAATAAAAAAATTAATCTCAAATGATCATGTTGCGAGCACTACGTTCGGGACGTAGGGGCCGGAGGTTCGAATCCTCTCTTCCCGACCAATTTTCTCAAAACATAATCCGCGAAGTTTGTCCGCCGTGAGCTGTTAGCCGGCCTGGGCTGCGGGCGCGCCGATCGTGGCGATCCGGCGGGTCTGATATTCCCGGTACCAGCTCGGGAATTCAGCAGCCGGCATGGGGCGGCTGAGATAGTAGCCCTGCGCCTGATCGCAGCCCTCGCGGCGCAGGAAATCGAGCTGCTCCTGGTCTTCGACACCTTCCGCGATGACTTTCAACCCAAAGGTCTTGCCGAGCGAGATCGTGGCACTTGTGATCGCGGCGTCACCTTCGTCGCCGGGCAGATTCGAGACAAAAGATCGATCGATCTTGAGCGTGTCGACCGGCAGCTGTTTGAGGTGAGTGAGCGAGGAATAGCCGGTGCCGAAATCGTCGATCGATACGGAGACACCACGCATTCGCAACATTCCGAGAAGTTCGGAGATGCTTTTGATGTTGTCCAGAATCGCGCTTTCGGTGATCTCGATTTCCAGGCAACCGTCTTCCAGCCCCGATTGCTTCAACGCCCGGTCGACCGACGCAATGATCTGCGTATCCTTCAACTGGTGCGGTGACAGGTTGATCGAACAGTTGAGGGGCGGGATGCCCGCGTCGCGCCAGGCGACGTGCTGGCGGCAGGTTTCCCGGAGCACCCAGTCGCCGATTTCGACGATGAGATGACATTTCTCGGCGGCAGGAATGAAGTCGTTTGGTGGAATCAGGCCGCGCTCGGGCTGGTTCCAACGAATCAGGCTCTCCGTGCCGAGCACCTGGCCGGTACGGATGTCGACCTTGGGTTGATAGAAGAGTTCGAACTCGTTCTTGGCCACGGCCTGTCGAAGGTCGGATTCCAGGGCGCGCTGGTCCTGCACGGCGGTGTTCATTTTTTCATCGAAGAAGTGAAACCTGCCACGACCTTCGGCCTTGGCCCTGTAGAGGGCCATATCGGCGCATTTCAACAACTGTGTCGGGTCGGTGCCGTCCATCGGCGCCAGTGCGATACCGGCGCTACAGGACATGAACAATTTCTGGTCCTCGCCCTCGAACGGCTCGGCCAATGCGTCGATGATCTTCTGCGCGTGCCGGGATGCCCCCTGGGCGTCGTTTATGTTGGGTGCGATGATCGCGAATTCGTCGCCGCCGAGCCGGATTACGGTGTCGGTGACGCGGCCCCGTGCCGACAGTCGTTCGGACATCATTTTCAGAAGTTGGTCACCTGCGGCGTGGCCCAATGTGTCATTCACGTCTTTGAAATTGTCCAGATCCAGAAGCGTTACCGCGACCATATTTTGTGCACGACCTGCCTGGGCGATTGCCTTCGTCAGCACAGACTCGAAAACGGACCGGTTCGGTAAACCCGTCAGCACGTCGATACGAGCCATCTCGGCGAGCTGTTTGTGGAAATTATGGCGCGCGCTGGCGTATTGCACAGCGCGCCTCAGGACGGTCCCGGAAATTTCTGCTTTGGTCAGATAGTCGACCGCACCGGAGCCCATCATTTTCTGGGCGAGCTTTTCGTCGTTTTCTCCGGTCAGAAAAATCACTGCTGCCTGACTGTCATGTTCCGCAACCATTTCGGCAAAGATAATGTCACCGTCGTAGTCGGGAAGGCGGTAATCCAGAAAAACGCAATCGAACTTTTGGGCGGCACAGGCCACCAGAGCGCCAGCCCCGTCCACCGCTTCGGTCAGGTCGTAGTTCAGACCCGACTGCTCCATGGCACGGCGCACCGTCAAACGGTCGACATCATCATCATCGACCAGCAATATTTTCAAATGATCTGTCATGCCGCTGGCAGCTCCACCACGCGCAAATAGCAGTCCAGCATCTCCAGCGCTTCGGGGAATGAAATACCGGCCTCGCTTTTCAGGATGTATCCGGCGACGTGGTTGTCGAAAGCTTTGATCTTGTCCTGATCGTCGTTCGAGGTGGTCAGAACGAAGATCACGCTGCGACGAAGTGCCGGATCGCTTCGAACTTCATGCAGAAATTCCAATCCCGACATGCGCGGCATGTTGAGGTCGAGCAGGATTATGTAGGGATGCCCGAGCGGCGTATGACCGTTTTCTCCGCGGAGTATCTCCAGCGCCTCGACACCGTCGTTTGCCACCAGCATCGGATTGGCGATATCCAATTTCTTGAAGGACCGCTGCAGATGCATGATGTCGACTTCGTCGTCTTCGACAAGCAGGAACGTGACGTCCTTATGCGACATTCTTTCTCTCCATCTGAAATTCTTGTTCGGGTTCCGATATGTGGTTGGCCCAGGTGAACCGGAAAACCGAACCTCTTTCACCGTTGTGCGATTCCACCTCGATCTCGCCGCCGTTGGCGCGCACCAGTTTCTGCACCATCGCGAGGCCCAGCCCGCTGCCTTCGACCTCGTCCCGCCGTTTGAGTGTCTGGAACATCTGGAAGATACGGTGATGAAACTCTTCGGGTATTCCCGGCCCGTCATCGGCCACGGTGAATTCAACCACGGACCCCAAATTTCGGTAGCCGATCGTGACATGGACGTTGTCCCGGTCACGATGTTTGGCGGCGTTGCCGATCAGGTTGCGGAACACCTGCTGCAGCGCGGCCGCAGACGTTTGGATCCAGGGCATATCGCCAGGGATGTCGACGCGGAGGACTTCCGGCTCGCCGAGCAATTCAACGGATTCGGACACCAGAGGCCCCGTGTCGACATATGAAAGTTCGGTCTCGTCGCGGCCCGCACGGGCGTAGCGCAACAAGCCTTCGAGCAAGGCCTCGAGACGTTTTATTCTGCTCCGCAGCAGGGTCATGTGGCCGCGACTGTCGTCGGACATCCGGTCGGCGACATCTTCCTCGATCCAGCCGGCCAGATTGTCGATCGCCCGCAACGGTGCCTTCAGATCATGGGATGCGACATAGGCAAACTGCTCCAGATCCGCGTTAGAACGCTCCAAGTCGCTGACATGACGGTCGAGCAGCGCCTTGTCATGGATCTGCTCGGTCATGTCCTTCAGAACGAGGATCAGTGTTCTTGCTTCGGCCTCGTGTGGTTGGTCGAGACTCTCGTCATTCGGGTGCATTGGCGACACCGAGACAAGCACGGGGATATTGGAATTTTCTCCGATGATCAGACTGCGTTCTACGGATCGTCGATCCTCGTTCACCGACGTCACGAGTTCGTGCCAGTCGCCCGTGACAAGTGATGAGACCTTTCGCCCCACCAGATCGTCTGCCGGGCATCCCAGCGCACGGGCCATTGCCCTGTTGCCGGACTGAATGCGGCCGTCGTCAGAAACCACGAGCATGAATTCGTTCATGGAGTTGAGGATGCCGTCGGTGTAGTCGCGCGACGTCGTGGTGCTTTCGATATCGGCCAGCATGTTGTTGAAGCTGCCCGTCAGTTTCCTGAATTCCTCGGTGCCAAAAGGCTCTATTCTGTATCCAAGATCGGCGGAACTGCTGACATTCTCGACACCGGAGATGAATTGCCGGATGGGGATGACGACCTTGATCGCGGTGACGAATATACCGACGCCCACCGCTACGATGCTCAACAGAATTGCCACCAGAAAGAATGTTTCTTGCCGCTCGATCGGAACGAGGACGGTCGCCATTCGGTCACCGATCACGAGACTTAAGTTTGGGAATCCCGCGATCAATGTTGAGACGGACATCCAACTTTCGCTTCGGTCTCCGGGGCCGTCTTCCGGGCCTTTTGCCGGTAACAGGGTGTCTGCGGACGTATAAACGGTGCTGCCATCGAATGTTGTTATCGCGTAGCCGTCCGCCTGAACCGGCAACGCGACGAGATCGGCAAATCCCCGTGCGTCGAGTTCGACGAGGATCATGCCCTCGGCCAGTTTCTCGAAGAGGATGGGGACGGCGACAATCATCCCGCCAGCGTCAGTTCGGATCAGCTCATGCCCGCCCATAACATTGGGAATCCAGCCCTTATCCGAATGGTCGAGCCCCGGTGCGTTGGAGGCGATGGGCCGTCCGCGGTAGTCGACGAGCGACACCCGGGCGCGGGTTGAACCGGGAATGCCAAGCGACTGGAACAGGGTCGGGATGTAGCGTTCCCGGTCTGTCAGATCGATCAGGCTGTTGATCACCAGGTCATTGGCGGCCAGTGCTTGCGCCGTGTCGACGACGTTCTGCAATCTCACGGCAAGCGCGGTCGACGATTGCGCGGCCACCTGTTCCAACCGTTTTTGATGCACGTCGAGCGCGGCCTGCTTGACCGTCAGCTGGGCGAAGTACCCGATGGCAAGCATCACGACCACCATGATCGGCAGTATCTGGGCCAGAACCCGCGGCAGAATTTTGTTGGAGAGGATCACCGCGTCTCCGCGGGTACGATTGATCCCATTGTACTAAACCGGCTCAACCGAAAATCCCGGGCGTCGAGTGCATCGTGGCGATTGGCAGTAAACGGTGGGTTGTAATCTCGCATGAGCCCCTGGTGGGACGGCAGGTTTTCAAGCGCAGCCCGGATTTTGACGCGATCGGTTGAGTTCGCGTTCTCGATCGCGCGGCCCAGCATATGCACCAGATCATATGCGTGCGCGACGCCCACCGGCGAGCGAACATCAGCGACGGATGTGCAGGGACCGAACAGGTCGCAGTAAGCCTCGTAGACGTGGCTGGTCCGGTCGGGGAAGGGTGAATCGAAGAACGAGAACGTCTGCAGGAATGTGAGCTCCACCTGCTTGATATCAGCCGACGCGCGTTCGTAGAAATCACCGCCAGTGATGCCCCAGTGGGAAATGACCGGGAGCCTGTTCGATGCCGGCATGCGTGCGATATCGCGAATGGCAACCCGTCCGTCGGCCGAATTGGCGACCAGGATGATCACATCGGCCCCCTTGGCGGCCAGCGCGGCTATCTGTTGGCTCATATCCCGCTCGCCGCTGTTGAACCACTCGATTCCGGCCAGATTGATGTCGCTGTTTCCCAACGCTGCCGTCATCGCCTTTTCGTTGGACCGACCCCAGGCCGTGCGCCACAACAGCAGTCCGGGGCTTTTGAAGCCCTGATTTTGGGCCGCTTCGATCAGGAATCCGCCGGCATGTTCATCGCGGACGGAGACGCGAAACACGAAATTGG